>JBDRLD010000114.1:0-2468 GCA_043813445.1 Candidatus Uhrbacteria bacterium | reverse complement strand
CCATTTCATCCAGGAGAACGCTCGGCTCGCCACCACCCACGACAAGCTGATCGCGCAGCTGCTGTGCGATGGTCGAGTTCACTCGTCGCGAAAGGAAGAGTGTAAGTAGCTCTGCGAAGTTTTCCGGTGTCACTTTCGCTTCCGAGAGTGCAATACCCTTATCATTGCAAAGGCCAAGGAGCTTTGATGCGATCCAACCACCGGCGGTCTTGCCGGCCTTCTTAAGAAGCGCGCTGCGTTCATCCGTATCATCAACAGTATCCTCAATCCATTGTTCAAGTTCGGTAACAACCTGTTCGGTGAAGTGTGCGATTGTTGGCTCGCTCGTCAGGAGTAGTACGTCAGTTGGCGCGATGTGGAGTTGTTCAACAAATCGTACGCGGCGTGCGGCCGGGAGTTCTGGCAGCGTCGTCTCGAGCTGTGTAGGATCGATTGGCTGCCCGGGACCGGTGTGGAGTGGCGGAAGATCAGGCTCCGGGAAGTAGCGGTAGTCGCCCTCACCTTCTTTCCAGCGCTGCTCGATTGTGGCCTGCTTCGCATCGTCCCAGCCACGCGTCGATGTCTCGGCCGGTGGCGTATTCGTTTCCCAGAGTTTTGTCTGGCGTCGAATTTCGTACTCAAGCGCGCGTTCGACCGCTTTGAATGAGTTGACATTCTTCACTTCGGTTTTCGGCCAGAGTTGTTCCTTGCCGATCGGTCTGAGTGATATGTTGACATCGCAGCGGAGCTGTCCCTTCTCCATGTCAGCATCTGAGATGTCGAGGTATCGCGCGATCATTTGGAGTTCTTGAAGATAGCGTTTCGCTTGTCGTGGAGTGCGGAAGTCCGGTTGCGTGACAATTTCCGCAAGTGGTGTTCCAGCGCGATTATAATCCACGTAGCTCCACTGACCATCCGGAGCGTGCGTGAGCTTCGCAGCGTCCTCCTCGAGATGGAGTCGCTCGACACGGATGCGTGCGGTTGTATCACCATCCGGGACGTCGACAAAGCCATCGACACCGACCGGAAGATCATACATGGAAATCTGGTATCCCTTCGGCAGGTCGGGATAGAAATAGCTCTTGCGGTCGAACTTGATGTGCTCGAGAATACGACACTGCAATGCGAGTGCCATACGAGTCCCAGCCTTGACTGCGCCGCGGTTGATCACCGGAAGCGTACCTGGATGGCCGGTGCAAATCGGACAGATCGTTGTATTGGTCGGTTCGTATTCCCCGCGATTTGAACACCCGCAGAACATTTTTGTGCGGGTTTTGAGCTGGATGTGACACTCGAGGCCGATAATTGCTTCCAATTCCATAACGTCGATAGCTATGCTGCGATATGTGTTCGTGCGATTTCAATACCTTCGGGTGAGGTCGCATGCGCGTAGCAAGCGTAGCATAGCGCCTCATACTTGTCTGCATCGCCGATCTCCACCTGCGCGCCGGTGTGTATTTTTCGGTGCGTTCGGGACGCATCGAGGCCACAGCGCATGCATACCGCGCGAAGCTTCACAATATGTGCTTCCGGGATCGCCATAATGCGGTGTGTATGTCCGAACGGCTCTCCACGAAAATCTGCATCGAGCCCAGCCACCACAACGCGCTTACCGGCACCGTAAAGTTCAAGTACCACCGCCACAATATCGCCGTCAAAAAATTGTGACTCATCAATACCAATAACATCGTAACGGTCTGCGGCACTAAGAATCCCTCGCGCCGAATGAACCGTAATTGCATCCATACATCGACCGTCGCGGGAGCAAATTTGATCCGTTGTTGCGCGTGTGTCGAGAGCGGGCTTGAACACCGCGGTCGTGAGATTCGCGATTGTCGCACGTTTCATCTGCCGGAGGAGCTCCTCGCTCTTTCCGGAGAACATGCAGCCAACGATGACAGTGAGCATTCGAGGCATACTATACTGGTGTGCGTGTATATTGCACAGTAAGTTCTTTGGCACGCGCAACTGCATCCTCAACCGCTCCGTTCGCATCGAGGTACTCAAGTCGCCATCCGTGTTCAAGGAGAAGATTTTTGAACCATGGGGCGTGGTACCGCTCGTGAAGCTCTTCGAGGATTGGTAGCTTTTCGAAAATGGCATCATCCTGCTTCTCAGTACGGAGCTGAAGACGCTGGATGGCGCGTGCGGGATCTGTTGAAACGATGATACAAAGGTCTGGTGCGTGGTTGAGGCAGAACGCGTTGCCCTCGAGCGCAAGTAGTTGCTCAAGTGTGACCGGTTCTGCCTGAATGGGCTGATAGGCGATAGAAGATGTCACGCTGCGTTCCTGGATAATTGTTTTTCCGGCCGCGCGGGCGGGCAGGAGAACACGACGGTAGAGGACGAGGCGATCCAGCGCAAATGCTTCGGCAGTGCGAATGGCGCTGTATGGGCGGTTGTTGTCCCGAATAAGCTCCTCGCGTATTACTGCTCCGGCCCAAGCGTATGTCGGTTCACCAGAGACAATAACATCGACATCCTGGAGT
>JBDRLD010000113.1:0-2316 GCA_043813445.1 Candidatus Uhrbacteria bacterium | reverse complement strand
TCTTTTACTTCCTTCACATACCCATGGAGGCGCGGTTTCAGAAGATCAATGAGGCGCTCCATAGCGCTATTGCAACATTCTAGCACGAGCACGGACCCGCTCACAATGACGAGCACCGCCCACTCCCACGGCCGGATATGGAGCCATTCTGCAAAAACGATCACAAAAACGAACGCGATAAGCTGCAATCGAAAATTCCTCTCACCCCGAAGCACCGTTTCAATCCCACGGAGCGCATGTCCCACTGATTTTGCAAATGCCTGGAGAGGAGTCATACCGACGAGTAGCTTCTCTGAGTTGAGTTCAATATGGTGTCATTGCGAGTGAGGCGGAGCCAAGTATGGCAATCCGGTTCACCCGCCTTTTGTGTCATTGCGAGGAGTGCTTCCTAGTCCGCCTTGGGCGGGAGTCCTTGAGCGGGCCTCCCCATCTTCTAGCTTCCGAGTCCGCCGCAGTGCGGGAGGGGGAGTACGAGGGAGTGGCGCGCGAAGCGCGCAGGCGTGGCAATCCGATTCACTACTATCGGGGTTCGATTCCCCATCAGCTTGCCGTGTCCTTTCCTGTTTGACGTAGGGGCGGTGGCGTTGTCCCCGCCCGTCCGGACGGGCGGGGATTGAACCACCGCCCCTACGAGGTCAAGGCAGCTCCCCTCTTCGTAGGGGCGGCCTTCTATGGCCGCCCGCGTGTGGTGTAGGACAGGCGTACGGTGTAGGACGGGCGGGGATTGAACCCCGCCCCTACGCATGACAGGGGGAGGGAGGAGCGAGAGAAGAGCGAGTACCTTGTAACTATTTCATGCCTTCATCACTCGACCTACGACTCGCTCTTGGAGTGCGAACATTTTTGCTTCTCGCTCCGGGACGTCATGATCGAAATCGAGAAGGTGTAGTGTACCGTGCACGATAAGACGCGTCAGTTCCTCTTGAAGTGAGATTCCCGCACGCCGCGCCTGTCGCGTTGCTATTCCAACACAGATCATTATCTCGCCGAGAAATGTACCCGCGCGCTCTTGCTCGTCATCCGAACGCCCGAATGCAAGCACATCGGTTGGGCGATCAATGCCACGATACGTCCGATTGAGCGTTCGCATGCGCTGTTCCCCGATGAATGCAATCGATACATCACCGTGACCCTTGCCCGCACGCAGTGCCGATTCCACGACTGATACTATAAAGGCATCACTCGCTTCCACCTGCGCAAAACGCGCAACTTCAACTGCCATACCCGCGTTACGGTGCAAAGCTTGAAACAATCATGGCGAACACCGCGTCGAATCGCGATGTCGCGCCAATAAGCCGCTGTTCTATCGTGACAAATTGACCATCCGAAAGTTCCGCCCACGCCATTCGCGGCTCATCAGCGCGGCTATAAATCATCGTCCCGCGCGCATTCTCCATCTCCTGTAATGGCGCGAGTGCTCGTGCCACCACCTGCTGATTCAGCCAATCGGTAATGCTTAGCGCATTCGGATTTTCTTCGGTTGTCACCGATACACCTTCCTCATCCTCGGATTCGCCGATAAATACCTGTAACGGCGTCTCTGCATGCGCGGTCACCGTCCATGCGCGTGGTACATACGTCTGCCACTTCGCGGATGGATGTGTGTACTCGTAGATCATTCCAGTGTCAAGGAGTCGTCCCGGCGTACTGCTTGCGGGGTTATAAAAATTCGAAATTTCGACCGCATCCGAATACCCATCGCCATCCGTATCCGTCAGTCCGTCATCTGATCCGAATAGAAGCTCTTCATCTGCGGTCAGGCCATCACCGTCAGCGTCAATAATAGGCGCAACAATTACCGGTGTCGTCACAGGCGCCGGCGTCGGAACGGTTGGCTGAACAACACGTGGTGCAGCTGGCACCGGTGGAGCAGGCGTTGGCGCAACCACAGCAGGTGCGACAGCCGGTTCAACCGACCGGAGGACTACAAATGCGGCAATTCCCCCACCAATGAGGAGGACTGCTGCAACCGCGATCCAAATGTAAAACATGGTACGCTGCGGAGCATTCGGATCCGGCTGTTGTAGCACGCCGGCGGCGCCCAGCGCCTCTCGCTGCCGAGGTTGCGCTCCCCCCTGCTGGGGTGCGCTCACCACCGGCTTCGAAGAGATTGGTACTGGCGCTGCAACAACGGCAGGCACCTGCGGCGTAGGCACTGCAACGGGTTTCGGTGGTTCAGCGGACGGCATGGCTACCGGCGCAGCAAGCGGCAGCCCCTTCGCGCGAGTGAGCTCGAGGAACTGCGATGGCATCACGTAAATTTTTGACTCGAACGACGCGGTAGGTGTCGCCTCGGGCGCCGCTGGTTGCTGTGTG
>JBDRLD010000112.1:0-3228 GCA_043813445.1 Candidatus Uhrbacteria bacterium | reverse complement strand
TGCGAAAAATTCAATCGCGCGACGTTCATGCCGACGCGCACCATGTGTTCGAGCGTCGTTCGATGTTCGCACGACGGACCGACCGTACACACAATTTTCGTTCGCTTCATCGACTTTGCCATAGTCATCCACTATAGCATGATGCGAATAAGACGGGCGGGGATGCACGCCCATCACACCGTACTCAGAGTGTCATCGCGAGCCGGGTCCTGGCGGCGTGGCGATCCGGTACACTCGCAACGGGATTGCCGCGCTCGGCTGCGCCTCACTCGCAATGACACAGGGGCGTGAGTGTAATCCTGAGATGAAGCTGGAAAATCTCACAACTCAGAAATCAATACCGATGGGTGCCGTTCTACAACTTGGTGAGATCCTTCGCGGTGCTCAGGATGACACAGGGAAAGTAGGACGGGCGGGGATTGAACCCCGCCCCTACGAGGTCGATGCCAATTCTTCGTAGGGGCGGCCTTCTATGGCCGCCCGCGTGTAGCAGGGCAAGATGGGCGGGGATGCCTGCCCGCCTCTGGCGGAGAACCCCGTCACTACATCAGAAAGAGGGGACAGATTCAATACGGCGGAATATGAAACGTCCTCCCCATTGGGGAGGACGTGCTAGAAACACGGACGACTCGCCTACTCGTCATTGTCTTCGCGACGATCGATCCGCCCGACGAGATGATCGAAGAGCTTGCGACCGCGCAGACGCGCCGGATTGACGCCGGACTGCTCTCCGAGGAGGACCCTTAGCGTTGCGCGCACGGTCCCGAAGCGCATCCACCGTATCTTCGTCATGAAGAGCGGATTCTTCTGCGATGCGCGCTCCCAGTGCCAGGGGCTCTGTAGTCGAGCTTCGCGTTCACTATAGTACTCAAAATCCCAAACGATGTCGGCGTTCCATTGGCTGCCCCACATGATTTCGTCAATACGTGCGATCTTCGTGGACAGCGACGCACTTTTCGGCGCGCGCAACTGCTTGCCTACATCACGCGGCATACAGATGACCGTCAACGCATTGCTTTCGACGGATTCATCGCTTTCGTTCTGATTCGGAAGGTTCGCCACACTAAGCACGTCGTCGAAATCCGTGAGCGAGTTATTTCGATAGAAGATCGAGACGCCACAAAATTCGTCACGAACGAAGCGGTACGCCTTGACCACATACGGGAACGCAAGCGAGAAGACCGTCTGATTCCGCAACCGCTCACTATCGGTGAGTTCTTGGGAGTCGCTCAGCTTGCCCCAATCATCAACATAATCCCGGAATGATATTGGATCCCACTGCAGCGACCGCACCCGCGGTGCGTCTTCGGTGACGAACACCTGCACGTCGCCGCGCCGTCGGTAGAATCGACACCCCACCGGCAAGCATGGCGCGTCTTCGTCCAGTGCAACCACCTGTGCTGCCGAAACCGTACGACTTTCCATCACGCGCTCTAACGGGCCGTATCCGTTCATTCCTTGGATCCGTCGAATACGTTCGAACTTCGCCTGTCCGCGCTCGTCGAGCACAATGCGGCGCGTCTCGCTCCTCTCTGCCATGTGGTGCTCCTCTCTGTTGGTGAAAGGACGAGCACAGGACCCAGGCCCGTGCGATGTCTGACCGTACCACAGCGCATTCCGCGTGTCAAGAGTCACAAGCAACCCCGTGACGCGGGGTGATTTCCGGTGGGAATGTGAAATCCCCCCACCCGTTTCCGGATGGGGGGATCGACGATACTTGCACTACGTCCTATCCGACGCGCTCGACGAGATTGGTTTTTGTCCAGCAGAGCCCGGACCACCAGTGAGGATCGCTCCGGAGCTCCTTTGGAATGGTCTTCCATCCGGTGAATGTCGAACGCTGAGATTCTTGACCGACATTCTGCCCAGCATCGAGGTAGAGGTAGAATGGCGAATTCGGACCATCATACGCATCTTGCACCGCATGCACGATCGTAAAGATGTGCCCCGACTGCGCAAGTTCCTGCGCAATCGGCGTTGCGACCATGCGGTGAGCCGAAGTAACGCGCACCTGATCACCGACGGACAACTTGCAGCCATGGCGATCTTCGTACACCCTGCGCCCTTTACGTACACACACCAGATCGCCCGACTTCCGGAACATGGTTCGAAATCCTATTTTGGATATCTGCCGCATTAGGACGAACTCGAGGTCGTTAATGTCGAAACTCTCGCTCGAACCCCTTCCGTACTCATCATCGAGCTCCACCAGGCACTTCTGCTCATAGCTACCCCTCACTACTCCACGCGCTCCCCTTCGGTACTGCGTGTAATCGATGGACACATCCCTACGCAATCGTACGATGGCGCCTGGTACAATCCTATTTGCACACCGCGGGTACTCTTCAAGCTCGTTCGGGAATTGCACCAATTTGCCTCCCGAAGCGCGAAGTGCGAAGCGCTGCATGTTCTCACGCGTGAGATTGAACCCGCACCCATCATCGAGCACCACCACAGGTAGCTCACTCTCTGTCCCCTCGGTGATGTGATGAACGGTGACGAGCGAACCTCCCGCGTACTGCCCGATCGTCATCAACAATCGCAGCTGCGTCCCGTGCCGCAACTCGCACGCACCAATCCACACGGATTCATGGACGATGCTGTACGTCGACACGAGCGCACTGTCGCGGATAAACGGAACGATGGTCCCATCCGCGCAGTACGCGTCCACATCGTCATCGCTGCGCTTCACAAACGACTCGACGACATGCAATGTGCATTCGGAGCCATCAAAGAGGGCGACTCCGGCTTCGAATACCCGGCCACCAAACGACACGGAGAGTCCGTCATCGTTGATGCGCACCTCCGGGAGTAGGACGACTTTATTTGCAAGCCCCTCGCTCGTTGCGTAGCGTATCCAGGACCCCTGCCCCAAGCAAGCGTAGTAGCTCCCTGCGAGCAGCGGTGACAATTCTGTGATGCGCTTCGTGACCGCGCCGACGCGCATTCTGTCGCGTAAGCGGATGATCGTTCCATCCTCGAGCGCAATCTCTGACAGCGTCTCTTTCGGCAGAAGAACGATATTCTTCGCGAGCGCACCATTCGCATCCTCAACACTTGCCACACTACTGCCGCCGGGAGTGCCCTTGAGTACCACTCGCCGGAGGTAGCTGTCCGTCGAGTTGAGTGGAAGGAGACACTTCACCGTATTCTCACAGACGCGCTCGTGCACACGATACAGACAGCGATCCCCTACGCGCACCACGGTCCCATCTCCCAGACGAACCA
>JBDRLD010000111.1:0-6112 GCA_043813445.1 Candidatus Uhrbacteria bacterium | reverse complement strand
CCGTATTGCTCGACGTGTGCGATTCGGTCACTGCGGCGGACGAGGCTATCATCGAACACCAAGCACAACGCGACCGGGATTGCGAGTTCGAAGCATCCGCGCAGGCAGACTTTCGGGCGTTCGTACGTTCGCGGTTCTCCTGTCTGGGTGTGAAACAGCAGCAAGCGTTCGCTGGTATGCTCCGAGTCGCTGCGGTGGATGGAGACACAACCGCACAGATCGCTATCGATGCGATCACGCGTACCGCGTGTACGACACTGCACGAGCTGGGTGGTGTATCCGACGCTGACCGCGACGGAGCGATCGATTCGTGTGTCGTAGCGATGCCACGGGCTGACGGGACGTTCGGCGATTCCGAGCGAGAGCCGAGCGTGCAAGCGCGCACCATGCGCTTCGCACAGTTGCTCCCGCTCGTCGCCGCGGGCACTGCGTCACCGATGGCCACCGAGCACTTCTGCGCAGATTACACCGTGCTCCCGTTCGACGCGCAGCTCGTACTGACACGCGGGCAGCCGAAGCTTCCTGAGTTACTGCAGCGGTACTGCTCGAAGTGAGCAGCAGAGAAACATGATTTCTAGACACCTCAGCCGTCCTCGGCTGGGGTGTTCATTTTGTGCTACGGTGGCAACGTCTATGCGTACAAGCGATTTTGAATACCCACTTCCACCGGAAGCCATCGCACAGCCACCGGCACGGCGTGACCAGTCTCGGATGCTCGTGCTTGGCCGGACTGATGGAGCGATTAACCATCGATATATTGCCGACCTCCCGACGCTCTTCGCACCAGGAGATTGTCTCGTTGTGAACGATACCAAGGTCTTCCGCGCCCGCCTTCATGGTGAGGTGGATGGGAAGGCGATCGAGCTGTTATTGGTGCGTCCTGCATCTCTCCCCCCCTCTTCTAGAGGGGGAGTAGGAGGGGGTGGCGTGCGAGGCATGCAGGAGGGGGCGGAGAATAGCTCGACGTGGCTCGTTCTCGCCAAGCCAGCGCGTCGTCTCAAAGATGGCGCGACCGTAATGGTTGGTGAGCTGCGTGGAGTGGTTGTGGGTCGCGAAGATGATGGAGCGGTGCGTATCGCGTTTGACCGCGCAGCAGATGCAGTGATCGCGTACGCGAATGAGGTTGGTGAAGTTCCGACGCCGCCATACATCGAACAATCAGTGAGCGACCTCGATGAGTATCAAACCGCGTACGCCGAGCATGTCGGCTCGGTTGCTGCGCCGACCGCGGGATTTCATTTTACCGATGAGCTTCTCGTGGCGCTTCGGGCACATGGCGTGCGGATTGCGACCATAACGCTCCACGTCGGACTCGGCACGTTCCATCCGATCCGCGCAGAGAATATCGAGGATCACACCATGCACGCAGAGTGGGTGGAGGTGACGGAGGAAGCGGCACGAGTCATCAACGAGACAAAGGAGCGGGGGAGTAGAGTAATCGCAGTCGGCACGACCACACTCCGCACGCTCGAAGGCGTAGCACAAAATAATCCTCCCCCTCTTCTTGAGCGGTTCTCCCCTTGCTTGCAGGGGGAGTTAGAGGGGGTTGATGCGAAGCATCAGGGGGAGCAAGAGGGGGTGATTCTGCCTCCCTACGCCGGCTTCATCAATCTCTACATCACTCCAGGATTCCACTTCCGCGTTGTCGATGCACTGATCACAAATTTTCATCTTCCCAAGTCATCACTCCTCGTGCTCGTGTCCGCATTCTCGGCACCCGGGGAGCAATCGCTGCGCGGACGCGATATGGTGCTGCGCGCATACCGAGAGGCACTCGCGCACGACTACCGTTTCTACTCCTTCGGCGACGCGATGTTGATCTGCTAGATCATATTTTTCCATGACGAAAAATTAGTGGACACATCCACCTATCCCAAGAAATCGTCGTCATCCTGAGGAGTGAAATGACGAAGGATCTCACCCAGTCGTACAGCGGTACCCTTATGGAGTGCTTTGCAGTGTTGTGAGATCCTTCCCGCCCGAGGCGGACTAAGAAGCATTGTGTTCAGGATGACGGCAGGGAGTGGGGGACTCACTCGAGATGATGGCGGCGGGTGTACGTGGTCGTCCGAGTGTGGTGGGATCCTTTGCCCTCTGCTATATGACGCTTTTGTTTCTCTTGACGATGCCGTCTGCGCGTGGTAGCGTTTTAGCGATGTGAGAGGAGTGCACCATGACAGTTGATCAGCAGATCCATCGCGTTGTGTACGATATCGAGACCATTGGCGTGCTCTGGGAGTCGCTGACGGACGAGGAGCGTGCGTATGTCGTCAAGCGCGCCGAAGGCGAAGATGATGCGGAGCGCGAGGCGAGTGCGCGGCGCAAGCTCGCACTATCGCCGCTGACCGGCGAGGTGGTTATCATCGGCATGCAGAACATCGACACCGGCAATGCGCGTATCCATGTACGTGTGCCACCCCCGCTTCCCGGCGAGGCGCACATGTATATGGAGGACGCAGCGCGCATGGCGAAGATTGCAATCGAGGCGCGAGCGGTAGGGGAGGGACGTGTGGTTTCTGTCGTGCCGTGGCCAAACGAGAATGCGCTGCTCGCCAACTTCTGGTATGACGTCGACCGCTACGATCAGGTCTTCTCCTTCAACGGCCGCGCGTTTGACGGACCATTCGTCATGACGCGCTCGCTTATCCTCGGCGTGCAGGCGAAGAAGCAGCTCGTGCCGAATCGGTACGGAGATGATCATATCGATCTTTTTGATCGGCTGTCTTACTTCGGCGCATCGCGTGATCGAGCAGGTCTCGACTTCTGGTGTCGCCGCTGCGGTATCACATCTCCGAAGGAGGAGATGACGGGATCAGAGGTGGAAGGGCTGTGGCGGGCTGGGAAGATCGAGGAGGTCTGCCGATACAGTCTGCGCGACATCGAGGCGACCACGCTTCTCGCGCAGCAGTACATCCGTTCGTTCGGCCGTCTCTACCACATGGAACCGGTGCGATCATAGACGCGGTGGTCTTGCACATACGGTTACAACGAAGCACCACAGAGAGATTTCTACAGAGAACCCCCGCCCACCAAGGGCGGGGGTATACTTTTCCACAGCCGTACCTAGCTGTTCGGTTTTTGTTCGGGTATACTAGAGATTGGAGAGTTGATAGTTGATAGTGGAGAGTTGATGATTTCTCTTTATTCTTCTTTACTATTAATTCTCAACTATCCACTATCAATTATTCACTCTTTATATATGACCATAACGAAACGCAGGCGTGACGTACTCGCATTCATCGTGAACTATGTCCGCGAGCACGACTACGCGCCATCAATCAGAGAGATCGCGAACGGTCTCGGGGTCTCCTCACCGGCAACGGTTCATGAACATCTCGAGGGTCTTCGTCAGGATGGGTATATTGCAGGATCTGGATCACGCGCTTGTATGCCAACAGAGTCTACGCTCGGGATTGGGAAATCATTCGTCCTTCCACTGCTCGGCATCATCGCCGCGGGTCAGCCGATCGAGGCGGTGCAGCAGCGCGATGCGATCGTGGTTCCTGCGGATTTTGTGGTGGACGGGATGAACTCCTATGTGTTACGCGTTCAGGGCGAGTCCATGATTGAGGATGGAATTTTTGATGGTGACTACGTTGTGGTCGAACGTAACCCAAGTCCAAAGAATGGCGATGTAGTTGTTGCACTACTCCAGAACGAATACGCAACACTTAAGCGGTTCTACCGCGAGCCGAATCGTATCCGTCTTGAGCCGGCGAACGCGACGATGCGGCCCATCTACGTGCGCGATTGCATCGTGCAGGGTGTCGTGAAGGCAGTCATGCGGAGGTATTGAATGTGCCAGTATTAGTTGAGCAATTCCACCGTTTTACTCCCTTAGTGCCTCATACTTTATTCCCTAAGTTTGAACTCCTACATTTTTATTCCCTGAGCGAAGTGAAACGAAGTCGAAGGGCCTTCGACAAGCTCAGGCAGTAACTCTATATGCAATGGAAGTGGTACGTCTACATACTTGAATGTGATGATGGAAGTTACTACACCGGAATGACCTGGAAGCCGGATCTGCGTTGGGAACAGCACCTCTCTGGATTCGGTGCGAAGTATACAGCGAAACACAAACCGAAGCGTTTGGTTTATTTGGAAGAGTTTGAAGTTTTGGAGTATGCGCGTCAACGCGAGAAGCAGATTCAAGGATGGAGACGGGAAAAGAAAGAGAAGCTCATTTCTGGAGAGTGGGGCCAATGTTGGTAGTGGCCTTCGACCAGCTCAGGCAATAACATTATTGCAGAACACCTCTTTCATTCCCTGAGCTTGAGTTCTCACATCCTTACTCCCTGAGCTTGAGCTCTCACGTCCTTATTCCCCGAGTTTGAATTCTCACATCCTTATTCCCTGAGCTTGTCGAAGGGCTCAGAATGACACGGCTGTATAGGTTATGTCCCCTCAACACTGCAACGAACAAATTGATGTACTCGCGACATTCACCGCGGGCGGTGTGCGGCCGTACAGTATGAAGTGGGATGGGCATCGGTATGAGCCGCTTCAGGTACACATGACACACACGGTGCGTGATGGGCGAAAGCTCTGGCATGTTTTTTCCTGTTCAGATCCTGCGAATTCTTTTACTATCGCATTCAATCCGTTCGATCTCCGTTGGCAGTTGTGGGAGTATGCATAACGAAAAGACGTGCCCGTTGGGGCACGTCCAGCTCTACGGATCGATCAACGTTGAGGATCGGCTTGAGAAAGGATCCAGTAGAGAAGCGCGTGAAGGAAGTGGATGTGCGCATCGCGTCGCTGCTCATTCTCCAGTGGATCATGGGTGTGTGAGGTGTTGTTCACTACGTCGTAGAATGATCCGATAACGCGTTCAAGGAGAACGAGGAGAATACATCGGCGAAGCACAGGCGCATGTTTCTGCTTGTGTGAGGGAGCGAGCGCGATGACCTCCTCAATGAATCGTTCGAGTGCATCGAAATGTGGTTGCGGGTTTTGCCAGACCTCAAGAGGAAGGTGGAGCCATCGCGGCCAGACAATCCATCCGAGATCGTATCCCCAGAGGTACGTTCCGACTTGCGCGAGGTCCACGAGGCCGAGCCGTCCGTCCGGTAGAAGAAGGATGTTGTCCGCTGAGTACTTCCATTTTGCTGGTGCGCGGGACGACCAGAACTTTTTTGTTGAGGTGAGGAGTGCATCAAGGGCGATTTGCTCATCTGTAGTGAGGAGCGTTCGGGCGACAATAAGGTGCTTGCCGAGTTTTTCCTTGATGTTCCATCGTCGTTCGAGATTCGGCGCCTTCGCAAACACACTACCGATTTCCCAGAAGCCCTCGATACATTTCGTGAGGAGGTCTGGGCGGAGGATGGAGTCTGCGGTCGGCGCCGGGTCGATTTCTGAGAGGAGTAACCCTGGGAGGAGCGCCTCAATTTCATAGCAGGGATCGTCGGATGTTTCGAGGAGGCGCGGGACAACAATATGCTTGCCGTCATACCCCGAGGGGAAAAACGCTGGCGGTCGGTGCTCGCCGATGCGGAGGATACAAGTTGTTCCATCCTCGAGTATGATGCTGCAGACGTCTTTGTGCGGTTCGTGTTCGTTCGTGTCGAAGACGCGCCGGAGCGTCCAGCCGCGCTCGCGCAGGAGTTGCTTGCGAATCGTGATCGGTTTGTGAATGTGCTCCATGGTTGATTGCCCCATGTGAGTCGAGTGGGGAAGTACTTTTACGCCGTCATCACCAGTATACGCCTGATATTGCTTTTTTGGGAGTCGGAGTCCATTTTACTTCACTGATTGAATATGGGTGTACGGAAAGACGCACCCCGGAGGGTGCGTCTCATTGTGCGAGCTTGTTCGGAACGACGGTTTGACTCATCCAGTGCTTGTCGGTTTGCACGTGGTCCTTGCGCACGTACTTTGCAACCGCACGCCCGAAATCGGTTCGCGAGAATGAGCTAGCGAGGCGCACGACATACCCCTCGCTCTCTTTTCCAAGTTGCGACTCCCAGAATGTTCCATCGCGGAGGAACTTCTCGTCCCATTGGCCGCGCCAGAGGACCGGGACGGTAACGAGGTTGAGGAGTGTCGCCCACTCGACCACTTCATCCCATGCGAGCGCAACGCCGTTACTGCGATCGAAGATGCCGAATACGAG
>JBDRLD010000110.1:0-3835 GCA_043813445.1 Candidatus Uhrbacteria bacterium | reverse complement strand
CCTGCTCGCGCGCTCAAATGGATTCTTAACGTTCTCGGGGCTCGGGGCGCTCAACCCACCCCGCGGTGACGGTGGGGCGCTTCCGCTTTCCGATGGAGACTCGTCGCCACCAATTCCGCCACTTATCGTCGTACACCCCTCGACACAGGACAAATCCATCCCACAATCATCAATACACCCTGCGTGAACAACTACCGGGACAAGAAAAAGCATGACCGACATTGTCGTAATTAGGAATCTCATCCTGGTCATACACGAAGGATGTCTACTACTTCAACCCACTCGCCTCCGTAAGCGCAGCCACCACGAAGTATGTGATCGCGTAAGCGGCGAAAGTGATGGCGAGGCCGATGACAGCACCCGAGAGAATCTTTTTCGCCTTCGTAATTGGTTCAGTCTCCCCATGTGCGGTGAGCCAGAGGTACCCAGCGTATACCATATACACAAAAAACAGCACTCCGATAATCGAAAGGGCTGCCTTTATAACTCCGCCAACAACATACTCCACGCCGCGTGTCTGTGTAATTCCGGCATTCGTCATGGTCGTGCCGAACTGAGCAGCGGCATTGAGTAGCGCTTCATTGCCTGCCGCAAGCGCGCCTGAAATAGGAGTGAAAACCCCGGCACAAAGCACCCCAAACAAGACGCCGATAACAACGAATATTCGCAACCGCATACTACTTCGTCGCTTCGATAAGCGCCTTGAGTATAAAGTTCGTCAACGCAAACGCGAGCCCGACGATCACAATACCAATAATCGCTGCGGTAATAGTGTCCTTCGCCTTCTTCACAATCTCAGAGCTCCCCTGCGCGGTCATCCATCGAATCCCACCGTAGATCATGAGGATGAGAAAAATGACACCCACAAGCGAAATCGCCGCCTGGATAACCTTTCCAATAATTACCGTTAAGTCGCTCTTCACGAGCAGGCCACCGGCAGTTGCTGTCGTATTCAGCCCACCCTGTGCCGCAGCTCCGGCGGTTTCCCCGGCTGGCGCATTGTTCGCTGCTGGTATCTGAGCGCTGACGGGATGTACCAAAATCACAAAAGATGCCGCAACCACAATAGCGGGCGCCATCATTCCAACCAACCATCTCCTCAATCTTCGATCATTCCTACTCATAGGTCCTGAAAACATGAGACAATCCGCGCGCGACGCACCGAATGGACGCCGCGCGCGGGACGCAATACACATCCTACGGAGCGAGCGTTGCGGAAATGAGTGACTCAATCACGAACCGCGCGAGAGCGAACGATGTGAGTACAATCGCGAGACCGATAACACCTGAGAAGATAAACTTCTTTGCCTTTCCGGTCTTCGTCTCATCACCACCTGCTGTCATCCACATGAACCCACCGGCGAGAATAATCACCACCGCGACAATGCCGAGAAGACCCATGGCGGTGTTAATAATACGTGCGACAACCTCGCGAACATCCTTCGTCGAGAGGCCTGTTGCGGTACCGAAATCAACGCCGAACTTATTTGTCGCGAGATCAACTTGCCCGAGTGCGACGAACGGAATAACAAAGATGCCGATGCTGAATGCCGTGACCAGTAACTGCTTGGTCCGACGTGTAAGCTTCATAGTCATAAGAGAAGGATTGTAGCGTATTTCCGCTTCGCGCGTGAAATTATTAATTAATCGTCGCGGAAATAAGCGACTCGATGACGAACCGAGCGATTGCGAACGATGCGAGAATGATAGCGAGACCGATAATGCCAGAGAAGATGAGCTTCTTCGCCTTGCCGGTCTTCTCCTCCGCACCACCTGCTGTCATCCACATGAACCCACCGGCGAGAATAATGACTACCGCGACAATACCTAGAAGACCCATGGCGGTGTTGATGATACGCGCGACAACCTCGCGAATGTCCTTCGTAGAAAGCCCTGTTTCAGTCCCGTAGTTTATCCCGAGCGGATCTCCTGCCCCAAGTGCGATGAACGGCACAACAAAGATGCCGATTGTGAATGCCGTGACGAGCGACTGCTTCGTGCGGCGTGAGAGAGCTGTGCGCATAGTACTCTGTTGGGGTGCGTTCGCACCTCCGTGATTGAATACGACCAAACTTATAGGGTCGCCGTTGACGCGCCGGCGAGCCGATCAATGATGAAACCGACAATCGCGTATGCTGCAAAAATGGTTCCGAGCCCAATCGCCGCCCATACCATCGTATCCTTGCCCTTCTTGATGCGCTCTGATGTGCCCTCGGAGGTCATCCACAAAAATCCTCCGTAGATGAACATGGCGAGCGCGATCGATCCGACCAGCCCAAAGATCGCCTTGATCGCATAGCCAATTATCACTTGAATATTCGTCTGCCCTAGCGGGTTATCCAACTCCGTGGCCGATGCACCTGCCACGTATGGAAGCGCGAATGCGATAACAAGCGCAGTGGCAGCCACGGCGTTCGCAAACTTTCGTCGAGATATTCGCATACCCAATACCGCGGCCTTTTTGTTGTGTTTGACCATGAAACTGATACAAAACCTCATTCTCTATGCACGCTGTGCGCGTTTCTCCGATGCACATCGAAAATACCGCGCAGGAGGATATGCTCACACTATACCAAATGTAGACACATTCTTCACGTCACTCCATCCACAGGCCTCAATACTCGAAAAATATAACTCATTTCTGAATACAATTCGATCCGCCGTCGACATTTGGTTTTGCCCATTCGATTGCAGCCGAACCTGAGAATAGCTTCACCGCATTCGTACCGGTGATCTTCTGATTGGTAAGCGATGCGATGATGAAATTGACGATCACCCACGCACTGAACACGATGACAAGCCCGACAACCGCGTACATGATCGTATCCTTCCCCTTCTTCACCATGTCCGCCTTCCCGCCCGAGGTGAGCCACCAGAAACCTCCGATGACAAACATGAGCAACGCAAGTGATCCGATAAGACTAAAAATGAACTTGGTGACCCCAACACCGAGCGACACAAAATCCTCGAGTCCGCACTCCCCACAACACGCGCAGCACGGATCAGGAATAAGCCACGGGCGCTGCTTGCCCTTACATACGGCGCTATTCGGACTCAGGTCGCACTTGTCTTTATACCACTGCGCGGTCGCACATGCCGGTGCCTGCGGCTCGTAGACCGTATGGTAGGTTGTCACAGCATCCGATTTCCCCGAAACAGCCGGAACCGTCTTGGTCGCCTGACCGATGATACACTTCTGCTGCGCATGCGCCGGTGCGACGCCAATAAAACCCACTGCGATAAACGCGAGGAGCACACCGACCATCACTGCTTTCGTACGCATAAGAAAATACATCAATGCCAAAACCGGTGGTCAAGTAACCAAGAATTTTCAAACGCCACCTACTATTGTGTCATTGCGAGGCAGCTCCGACGCCTTGGCCGGAGGAACTCCGCGGCCGCGGCAATCCCGTGCCATACCGTGCCCTGTCATTGCGAGGCCGCCGCGGCCGTGGCAATCCCGTTTCTAGTGAACCCGATCGCCACGCCTGCGCGCTTCGCACGCCACCCCCTCGTACTCCCCCTCCCGCACTGCGGCGGACTCCGAAGCTAGAAGAGGGGGAGGCCCGCTCGAGGACATGGCTCGCAATGACACTCAAAAACGGCTTCGTTAGCGATGATGCCTCTTGTTTGGACACCAAACTCAAAGTGTCTGCGCAACTTTCTGCGCGGCGAGCTCGAGTGCCTTCTTCAAGGGAACTCGCCCGGTTAACGTGTCGCTCATGAGTTGATAGAACGCCTGCTCCGCGCCGTCCGGATTCGTCCCGCGGTACCACGTCCGCGTGGTAAGGAGCTGATTCGCAAACACGCGCATCTCGGGGTCCTCGAACTGCAT
>JBDRLD010000109.1:0-4123 GCA_043813445.1 Candidatus Uhrbacteria bacterium | reverse complement strand
ACTGCTCTCAAATTGATCGGGGATCGTCTAATGGTAGGACGCCAGGTTCTGGCCCTGGTAATCGGGGTTCCTCGCCTGAGGCGAGTGCGCCTATGGCGCAGAATCCTCCGTACATGTATTCTGTATACGTGATACAAAGTGAATCACATGGCACCCGGTACATTGGCAGCACGCAAGATGTTCAGGCGCGGTTGAGAGAGCATAATTTCGGGAAATGTCGCTATACGAGCGGTCGAAGGCCGTGGAGACTCGTGCGTGTGGAGGAATTTAACACACGATCAGAAGCAATGAAGAGGGAGCGTTTTTTGAAAACAGGGAAGGGGAGAGCATGGCTTGATGAACTGCTCTCAAATTGATCGGGGATCGTCTAATGGTAGGACGCCAGGTTCTGGCCCTGGTAATCGGGGTTCGAATCCCTGTCCCCGAAGTAACATGCCGCACCCTAATGGGTGGGGCATTTTACGTTAGGGAGGAGATTAGAACTTTGCTACACTGAAGAACTAACAGGCCATGATTTAGTGAGAAAGTTGCTTAACGTGTATGCAGCCAGATTCTATGACATACAAACCAGAGCCAGAGAAGGAGGTACATCTTGACGTTGTGCGGGATGTCGTAAAGGAGGCGAGCGGGCGCGATGCGAAAGGTATTAACAAGATTGAAGAGGGGTTTGAAAATGAGGTGTACATCGTTTCTACTGAATCAGGAGAGGATGTTGTGGTTCGCGTGCGACGGAAAGGTGATACCGAGTTCAGGCAAGAGTCCTGGGCGATTGAGAAGAGTAGTGAAGCAGGCGCGCCAGTTGCGGAGGTGTTGCTTCTTAAGCGGGTTGCACATGATGGCGAGAACTTGGAAGTAATGGTGCAGGAGAAACTCAACGGAACACCACTTGAGAACGTTAAGGATGATCTTAGCGAGCAAGAAAGAGATGTAATTCTGCTAAAGGCCGGTGAGGCGATCGCGAAGATCCATAGCGTCAGCGTTGAGGGATCCGGGCAGCGGAAGGAAGATGGGAGTTGGGAATATCCTGACTGGAAGAGCTACATGGAGACGTTTATTGCTACTCGACGCGAGGAAACTGATTTACTACTCGATGCGGGTTTAACTGAGAATGAGATCCAGAGTGCGCTGAGCGCATTGGAGCAGTATCGAGCATACGACGATATGGACTCCGTGCTCTGTCATGGCGATTTTATGCCGCGGCACGTCATGGTAGATCGGGAGAAACAGGAAGTAGGAATAATCGATTTCGGTTTATTCCGTGGTAATGTTCCCTTCTTTGATCTCGCGTATTTTCAGCTGAATGCACCGAAGGAGCAGATCGCCCCACTTCTTGCCGGATATGAAAAGAGGCGAAAACTTGGTAAAGATAGCGAGCGTAAGTTGATACTCGCAAAGTTGCATCTTGTGGTGAAGCATCTTGCGAAACTTGCTCATCCATACAGGAAGCATAGGCGAGACGAAATTCCGCACTGGTTGGATGTGCTACGAGTGACTCTCGCTGAATTGGAATAGTCCCACTTCACAAAATCAATAGGCAACTGAGCCACCAAGGTTCTGACTTGTTCTACGAGCCCCCCCTACGTCTCGCTTTGCTCGCGAGCGGGCAGGCGAGCCAAGGATCTTCCGCCTTGTATGGAGGGTCTTTTGCGTTTTGCCACAAATTCGTACACTGAGAGTGTATGCGTGAATCAAAATCATTACAGATGGCACGGGGGTATCTCGGTCAGTTAGTTGAAGTGCAGATTGATCGACCGATCGGATCGACACACCCGACGTACGGATACGTCTATCCGATCAATTACGGATATGTGCCCGGGACGAAGGCGCCGGACGGCAAGGAGCTCGATGTGTTTGTGCTCGGTGTCGGTGAGCCGATTGAGTCGTTCTCGGGACGGTGTATCGCGGTGATCCATCGCGATGATGATGACGACGACCGGTTGATTGTCGTATCCGATGGTGTCGAGATGGGTGATGATGAGATTATGTCCGCGGTGGAGTTTCAGGAACAGTATTTTCATTCCAGCGTTGTGCGGGAGTAATAACAGAATACAAAGAGAAGAGACCACTCCTTTCGGAGTGGTCTCATTGTTTGTGCGGTCATTGGAACGACGAGAGGCCTAGAGCTTCTCGATGTTGCCGATGAGGAGCATTGGGCCGCCACCCATGCCGATGCCGGCCATGCTGTCGGTCACCTTTCCGCTCACGGTGACCCGATGACCACTCTTCATGCTGGCCGGGACGTTGCCGTTGAGGTCGTACGTCTCGCCGTCGTCTGCGTTGAGGCGCCAGATGCCGCCCTCGAGGTCGTGGTGCTGGATGGTGCCGGTGAGCCTCTTCATGACTACTTCCTCCCCTTGCGAATCGCGAAGAACGCGATGAGCACTGAGATGAGGGCGTTCGTGGCGAGCCAGCCAGTGCTGAACACGCTGTCCATGCCGGCGAGCTGGTGGACGCCGAGCACCGCCTCGAAGAGGAGCTGTGCGCCGACTCCGATGCCGACACCGCCTGCGAGTGCGCGGAGGCCGGTCCAGCGCTTCGCGAACAGGCCGATGATGATCGGGAGTCCGCCGCTGTACAGCGCCGCGCTAGCGCTTGTGCCGTGGCCGATGACCATGGCGAGGAAGTTCAGGGCGCCGGTGCTGAGCAGGTTGATCGCGAACGATCCGTTGCCGTAGAGCTCGTTCAGGAAGAATAGCCCGCACGCGCCAGCCACGATGCCGACGATATACGTCGGGCCGAGGTGGAGCGCGATTTTCTTGCGGCGCATGTACCCGACCATCGCCATAGAGAGAATCGCGGCGAGGAGTCCGGGTCCGGCACCGGCGAGCGGCTCAGTCACGTCCTCCGCGGCGAGTGTCGCCTTGTCGGCGTTCAGGATGCCGTAGCCGTACTTGTCGTCGTGGCCGGATTTGCCGACATCGTCCGCGCTCTCCGTGAGCACCTTTCGGACCGTGTCCGGGTTCGTCACCCCTTGGCTCACGATGAGCGCGGCGACTCCCGCGACGTGCGGGGTGGCCATGGACGTGCCCTGGTAGAACTCGTAGGTGAACTTCTCCGGGTTGCCGCGCACGAGCGTGTTCTGGAGCACACCGTTCTCTTCGCCCGTGCTCTTGTCGCCACCCGGTGCGGCGATGGCAAGCTCGGGGCCGTAGCTTGAGTAGAACGCGAGCTCACGCGACGGGCCGACTGCGGACACGGCGATGGACGCGGGATACGCGGCAGGGTATTCGACCTTCCGTTTGCCGCCGTTGCCGGCTGCGCAGATGACGGTGACGCCCTTGCGCTTCGCGTAGTTGATCGCGCTCTCGAAGATGCTGCTTCGTCCGCCGCCGCCGAGCGACATGTTGATGACGTGCGCCCCGTGGTCTGCGGCGAATCGGACGGCGTCGGCGATGTCGGTGAGCGACCCGCTTCCTCGCGCGGAGAGCACCTTGAGCGGCATGATCGTTGCTTCCGGCGCGATGCCGGCCACGCCGATGCCGTTGTCTGTGGACTGTGCGATCGTGCCGGCGACGTGCGTGCCGTGTCCGTGGTCGTCGCAGGCCTGCTTTCGGTCGTTCACGAAGTCGTAGCCGTCTACGAACGCGGTGTCCGCGAGGTCCGGTGCCTTCTTGAATTTGCCCCAGTCGAGGTACGCGACGCCGGTGTCGATGACCGCGACGACCGCGCCCTTGCCCTTCGTGCGCTCCCAGGCCTCTGGCATGCCGATCATCCGCATGTGCCACTGCTCGGGATAGCGCGGGTCGTTCGGCGTGAGCGCGTTCATCTTGTAGATGTAGTTAGGCTCGATGCGTTCGACGCGGCCGGTGGCCAAGAGTGCGCGAACTAACGCGATCACGTACTGTCGGTCTGCGGTGAGTGCGTACGCGCCGTCGAGAACGATTGCGAGCTTCTCATCGCCGGAGTACGCGCTGTTGAGGTGGATATCGAAGGAAGTGTTGAGCGAGCGCTCGATGGCGAGCTCGATCTCCTCGATCTCCTCGGCGGTGACGTCGTCCTTGAAGTCGATGGCGATGCCGTCGAACTCGGAGAAGTCGATATCTTCCCACGCGGTGAACTGCTCCTCCTGCGGAGGATTGGTCGGCTCTTTCCGGTCGCATGCTCCGATGAGGAACGCGGCCAG
>JBDRLD010000108.1:0-2050 GCA_043813445.1 Candidatus Uhrbacteria bacterium | reverse complement strand
GTTCGCATCCTTCAAATCGATGACGAGCGCATTCACCTCAGTAGAATCGAGAAGATCGAGAAAATGTTCAAACCGGTCACTCGCAGCGATGCCAGACGTGAGATAGAGCGCCCGCACCTCGGAAACAGGAACCATCTCCATCGGTGATGGAGATGGTGCAAACTGCGTCGACGCGACGGTGCCGACAAACAATGCGACCGTCATGGCAATCGATGCGAGCATATATGTATTGGTATTGTAACACGCTGCCAAGCCATCTGCTGCCTTCTATCGCTTCTTCGTTTCACGCGCTGATAGTCCCTCTTGACATGTCTCCATGGCCCCGTTATGGTGTGCGTAGCTTGAACGAAAAGGAGAGTGGTGCCATGAACCTTAAAAATATCCTACCGGAAGTACTCGCGTTGCAGGTGCACGACCCAGCAGATGCGCACGCCGCCCGACAAGCGTACATCAAGTGGACAAAATCCACCGTCGAAGCTCGCGGGTTCTCTTGGCAGCTGCTCGTCCAGCAGATCGAATTCACTTCGGCCCTCGGGAGAGCACCGGATGAATACCGTCACCTATTTATTGCGAAAACGATCGATCGGCTTGGGGCGTTTCGAAGCAACTACATCAAGAACGTCCCTCTCGACAGTAACTGCAGTGGCTACACAATGCCCGTAGTACCGGCCATCCTCGACCTCCTCGGTGACATCGACTTCCTCCGCGCAGAGGGAACAGCGGGAATGCTTACGGACGCAGAGGATTTGGAAGAACAGCAACGGTCCATTCATCTGACACGGTTCTTGTTCCGTGAGTCAGTGGATTTCTTCGATGCGGCTGCGACCATGCTCGAGCAGAATCTCGCGAATATCGAGGAAGTCACTCCTGACGGATTCGATGGAACCGTGTTCAAACGCGGCCTCAAAATAGCATGGGGCCAGGCCATATCAAACCACATTCGTGCCATTGCACGCGAGTGTTCGTACTCTGTCATCGCAGCGCATCCCAACCCGAGCCGTAATCTTCGCATGTGTGCACCAACGAAAGACGTTCTGGAAATCCAATCCACCATGAGTGAGCGTGGACTGGATGAGGACGAGCACCGCGTCATCGCCTGCGCATGCGAACGCGCAGCGCACTCCTTGGCCGGTCCGGCATTGGATCTCGCATCCGCAACAACGATGGTCATGAACATTTCTACGCTCGCGGCAATCGCAGGGTGTTGGACGCGCGTTTGGGGGTACACCTCCTACGTCATCGCTACGCTCGAGCACGCCGGACCGGAATTTGAACCAATTCGGTCTCGCGCGAGTCACCTCTCCGCACTCAGTGAGCACTACCTGGCAAATAGCTGAGCTTGGAGTGCATAAACCAGCAGACGCCACCCTTCATCGGGTGGCGTTATACTTTTATGAGAAGGGGGCCGCAGGTCCCACTAGTATTTTCCGAGCTCCTCGAGACGATCATCGTCGGTGCCAAAGTGATGCGCGATCTCGTGCGCGATTGTCCGAGCAAGCTCCATGCGGAGCAACACATCATCATGACCAAAATCTTCTTCAAATTCTTTCTGAAATATTATGATGCGATCCGGAAGCAGCGGCTCATCAATGTCGCGGTCAATTTGTGCCACGCCATCATACAGAGCGTACATCGACTCCCCTTCCGGAACTTCGAGCTCCTCGAGTTGTTGTGCGGTCGGCGCATCCTCAACCACAATCACCACATTCCGAAGCCGCCCAAGAAACGTCTCGGGAATACTATCGATCGCTTCGGCCACGAGCTGATCAAATGCGTCGTGCGTCATATATCGCAAGTATACATCTCAAAGCGTTCGTCCCTACACAATTGGAAGAGCCCCCGATGAATCGAGGGCTCTCATGTACTCTTTCCTATCGTATGGGCGGTGGCGATGCAATGCCCCGCTCTGCCACGCTCTGCCACGTCGAATGACTGTGGTCGATGACTGGGGTCCCCGCCCGCACACCCTGTCGCATGACCCCGTCATTCGACAAGGCACGCGGGGGCAACATCCCTCCCCTACGACACATCCATAACGGAAAGAACCCCT
>JBDRLD010000107.1:0-15233 GCA_043813445.1 Candidatus Uhrbacteria bacterium | reverse complement strand
GCCCGTATCCTCCAGATTGGTCAGGAACTCTGCCAGATAGGTCAGGCGCTCGACACCGGCTCCAGGAAAGAGCTCCTGGGTTCGAAAACATAGTCGCATGATTCGACCGGGATGTCATTAATCCAGCTCGTTCCTGCCTCCGTGCACACACCACTCCCGACGCACGTGTAGTCCACATGCTGCCGGTGCGAGCGTACGTTGTTGTCCAGCGAGCAGTACCTCTCTGTTGAGCCGGTGCTGTTTAGTGTGTTGCAGTCCTCCTCGGCATACTCGCACTCACAGCCGAACTCGCCACGGACAGGGGTGCCGCTGTGCAGCCGCACGTCACCTGTGCAGTCATCCGGGCACGGATGGTCTGCGCAGGGATTTGTTGGATCCACGATGAGGTAGTCAGACGAAATGACGTCACCACCCATGGTCACACGCACATAGAACTCATCCGCGAATATCTGTGGCCACGTGTTCATCGTGGTCCACGAGATTGTTTTGGTCTCGCTCGTTGTCAGGCACGCAATGGTCGGATCCACAACGCGTACATCGGGGAAGATGGGGTCGTAATCCAAGATCTCATAGTCAAAGCAGTTCGAGGAGCTGCACGAGCCAATCGCCTCGACCGTGAACTCTACCTCGGTTCCGGCGTTCACATTCGCGTCTGACCATATAACCGAATCGAGCTCGCACGGACACAGCTGCGATTCCGACGGCTTTCCGCTCGTCGTCCCGCAGCCGTTCGCATCCGTACACGTTCGCGTCTGGTTGTCCGGACCGTTGCACGCGCTCCATGCGGTACACTGCCAGCTTGTCGCACACGCATCACAGGCCGCAGTGGTCGATGATGTTTCGGTGCAGCCGTAGGCACATGGAGCGACAAGTGTATCGCTGATCCACGTCGGCGTCGTCGCAGAGCACACCCCACTTCCGGTGCAGGTGTGGTCCACATACTGCCGGTGCGAATGGATGTCGCTGGTTGCCGAGCAGTACTCGATGACGGGACCGGTGGTGTTCAGAACGTTGCAGTTGTAGTTCGTGTACCGACATTCGCAGGCATCGCCAACGACAGTCGGTATCCCATTCCGCAGTCGCGTGTCTCCAGAGCAGTCGTCCTGGCAAGTTACACCCTGACACGGGCTCGGATCGCATGCTGCGGTCACGAGCGAGGTAAGCGAGCAGCCGAACGTGCATTGTGTAACAGGGCGATCGTTGATGTGCTCCCACGCTCCTGTGCACGAACCGCTTCCGGTGCATGTCAGGTTATGGAATAGGTCATACGCACGCACCTCGGTATCATCGGCCGAGCAATACTCTACGTAGGTCGTAGGTGGCTCGAGGCTGTTGCAGTTTTCGAATTCGTATCCGCACTCACAGCTGTCGCCCATGACGGTCGGGACGCCGCCGTACAGACGAGTATCGCCTGCGCAGTCGTCCGGGCAAGACACGCCCTCGCAGAGGTTCACCTCCGCAACCCCGAGCTCGCTCGCGGTCTCTACGGAATCGCTCCCCAGATCAACCACTACATCGTACTCGCTGTCGCCGAATTCCTCCGGATCATGCTCCGTCACCCATGAGATGGTGACGTTGGCGCTACCGAAGCAGAACGGCTCATTAGGCACGAAGTTGTCATCAGGATTCGGCCATATGTCGCGCTCGACGATCGTGTATGTTCCGCACTCACCATTGCACTGGCCGAGGTGTGTGACCGAGAACGACACGGTCGTGCCCTCATTGACCTGCGTGTCTGACCATGTAACCGAATCGAGCTCGCACGGGCACACCTGCGATTCCGACGGCTTTCCGCTCGTCGTCCCGCAGCCGTTCGCATCCGTACACGTTCGCGTCTGGTTGTCCGGACCGTTGCACGCGCTCCACGCGGTGCATCCCCAGTTCGGAACGCACGCATTACAGACCGCGGTGGTCGATGATGTCTCGGTGCAGCCACTCGTGCAGATTTGGACGAGGCGATCGTTTTCGAAGCGATCGCTATGGATGCATGATCCGCCACTGCACGAGTAGTCGTCGTAACGATCTTTCGCCCGTCGGTTCGCGCCATCGCAGTAGTACTCGACATATGGACCGAGGTCCGAATTGTCGCAGTCGTACGAGCTCGAGTAGTTGCAGGTGCCGCCGGAGCACGATCCGCCAGTTCGACGGACGTTACCGGCCGCGCAGATATTCGGGCATGTTATTCCTGCACACGGGTCAGACACATCTTCAACTGTGAGCGAGATCGTATCGATTTCCTCATACGATCCGCCGTCGAGCCTCACGCGCACATCAAGCCACAATGTTCCGGAAGAAAGCGGTGTGAAACGGAACGGATCACCAACTTCGTGGATGCTGCCACCAGAGATGGTGAAGTCGGTACCGTCGACGTCGTCTCCTTCAGTGACAGAGACACCACTGAAGTTGAGATCAACAGAAATAACGTCGAGCGCGTCGTGACCGTCGTTTCGAAGCTCGATGTATCCGCTGGCCTCGACACCAACCGTAAGTGGTTCTACGAAATCGTGATCGTATACGCTCAGGTCGTAAACATCACCGCCGGATGATCCACCAGGAGGAATCACGAGCTCTCTGAGTCCTGTGCAGTCTTCATCAGGATAGGGCTTCAAGCAGACCTCGAAGTTGTACGTGGTGTCATACCGCCAGTCACCACTTGTACTCACGGGCCCCTGTGTATGGAAGAAGATCCATGTTGAGGCAGGGAGGTACTGTGAGCCGGATGTGCCTGCGATTGCGAGATTGGATCCCGTATTCGTGTAGAGCGCATACTGAATGGTCCACGAGCTGGTGCACTTCACCTTGAAATCGTACCAGACGATATCCTGTGGCGTGCCCTCCTGGAATCTAGGAGTCGAATCCCAAAAGATCGAGCATGGGACATCAGCGGAGGATGGCCTTGGAGTGAGGCATACTAGCGCGATCACTGCGATCGCGCAGAACGTTCTCAGTGAGCAACACAGAAGTCGCATGACTTCCTCCTTGTTTCAATTGTGAAGGAACGATCCTTACTACTTACGCGTTAAGAGTAAACAAATTTTGTCATAATGTCAAGGTCGCTACAGTTGACGGTGCATCCAACAAAATGTACAGTACTTCTGGTGCTGCCGGTTCCATTTGGAGCTGTGAGCTGCGAGTTGTTCTTTTGAAGGAGTAAAGAGATGGAGACCACAGAGAACTGTCTGGCTGTGATTGGCGGAAGCGGATTGTACGAATTCGATGGCTTCGAGGTTGAAGACGAGGTGAAGCCGAATACGCCATACGGCAAGATAAACGATCCGATCGTGTGCGGTCGTCTCGGCGAGACGCGGTTCGTGTTCCTCTCGCGGCATGGGCGTGGTCATCGCCGTATCCCATCCGCCGTCAACTATCGAGCGAACATCTGCGCGCTGAAGATGCTTGGTGCGACGCATGTCCTATCCGTCTCGGCGGTCGGCTCCATGCGTGAGGAGATTCCACCCGGAATGCTCGTCTGCGTCGATCAGATCATCGACTGGACGCGACGTCGTCGGTCGACGTTTTTCCATGATGGTGTTGCGGTGCATGTGCAGTTCGCAGATCCGGTTTGTCCGACACTGCGCGATGCGCTTGCGAGCGCGGTGCGTCGTCGGTTCCCGGAAAAGCTGCACGACGGCGGGACGTATCTCTGCATGGAGGGCCCACAGTTTTCGACTCGAGCGGAGAGCATGCTCTATCGGAGCTGGGATGCTGTCCATGTCATCGGCATGACGTCCATGCCTGAGGCGAAGCTCGCGCGCGAGGCAGAGCTGCCATACGCGGTGCTCGCGCTCGCAACCGACTACGACTGTTGGCACGAGGCGCACGAGGCCGTGACCGCGGAGGCGGTCATGAAGGTGATGGCGGAGAATGTCAGCAGTGCGAAGGAGGTCATCATCGATCTCTCCAGCAACCTTCCCGATCCCACGAAGAGCATCGCGTACAAGGCGCTCGACGGCGCCATCATGACCGACGATGCGGTGATCAGCAAGGATGCGCGCGCGCGACTCTCGTGGCTACGTCCGTTCTTTATGAAATAGATGCGCCGTGCGACTCACGCGACCGGCGAAGAGTCACCAAACGGCCCCTTCCTCCTGTGTAGATAGCGCTTCGCGCACCCAACAGGGCAAGTCGGGGCCGTTTTTCCATTGACCAAATAGCAAAAAAAGAAGACCCCCCGTTAGATGTGTTGACCATCTGACGGGGGGTCCTTGCTGATCGTGTACGTCATACCACCGCTACGAAATCTCGTGGAGCTTGCCGTCTGGAGCGTCGAAGCGCCTAAGACCAGAAGCAACCACATTACCCCAACTGGCACACGAATCGAGGTATGCACGCGTGTGCTCCCGAACGTCGGTCTGGAGCTGAGCGGTCTCGCTCTCGATGAAGAAGAAGTGGTGATGCTCGAGGCAAGCGAGCGGTCCCTCCTCCTCCAGCTTCACCGTGAGGCGCAGCTCCTTCTTTTTGCCAACTGATATGTACTTCGCTCGAATCACCTCTGCGATGACGCGCTGTGCGCGATCATTGTGCCAGATGGCAACTGGGTCGCCGAACTCCAAGGTGAACTTCGGCTTCGCCTTCTTGCTCCAGATGAGGATGGCGAGCACGAGTCCGATGAGTGCGATCGGAATCATGGCAATCGGCCAAGATTGCCAATTCGCGATATCGCTCGCTCCCACTGCGTCCGCGCTCTTCGGAAGCGTGCGTGCGTACAGGAAACCCTGGAGAGAGCTACCAGCATACACGAACCCGTCGATAATGCCCACGGCGATGCCGACATTTCTCGTGCCGCCGAAGTCCATACTCGCAGTGCCGGACAACATGCCGTGTACACCGATGATGCACAGGGACATCACAATCACGAGCGGCCCAAGCAGGTGTGGCGAGCCGAGCAGGAAGAACATGCCGATGCTGCCGAGAAGCATACCCACGTACAGTACCGCCGCGACTGGCCCGCGACGCGACCCGAACACGTGGTCGGAGATCGTGCCCGCGAACACGCCGCCGAGGATGCCGGCCACACAGAGCAGCATTCCCCAGTTCTGGTAGGTGAACAGCTCCGTCCCGCCGGTTGCCTCTACGAACTTCCTGTACATCTGCATGATGGCCTGCCGTAGGAACCCGCTGCAGAACTCGATGCACGCGATGGTCATGACCACCGAGCTCGAGAGCATCATCTTGAATACCTTGATCGGGGGATCCGGCTCTGCGCCCTGACCAGAGCTCGCATCACCGGTATTGAAATCCGCGTATCCCGCATCGCTCGGCCTGTTCCGTACCACAAACAGGTCGAGAATGAACGCGATCACGAGTGCGATTGCCGGCGCGAAGAATGTCCACTCCACACTCATCTCAAGTCCCTTGAGAATGTAGCGACTCCAGTCGTATGCGAAGTAGACGCCAAGCGAGATGAGGATGCCGAAGATAGCACCGAACACCCCGCGCTCGCGCACGTGGAACCACGCGGAGTTCGCCTTGACGATCGCTACGGCTCCGAAGCTCTGGAAGTACATGTTGATCGCGTAGAGCACGATTATGTACCAGAACAGCGACCCACCCTCGATGGTCTTGTTGGCCACCAACCAGCACACGAGGCCCATGAGCGCATTTGCAACTGCTGCTCCACTCGCACCCAGCAGGATGGAGAATCGTCCGCCAAACCGATCAGTGAGCGGCCCGTTCAGAAGGAACGAGATTCCGTACACACCAGCTCCGAAGCCGAATATGAGGTTGAAGTCCATCACGCCCTCAGCGCCACCGATGGCGCTATAGGAGACGTTCAGGTTGTATCTTCCCCAGTATAGGAAGGCGTACGTCGCGCCGAGGAGTAGCCAGTTCAGCATGCGACGCAGGCGATACTTCGGATCCTTAAGATGTGCGAGCTGTCCGGGGAATTCCTCCTTCACCCGTGGCATTCTCCACACGACGATGGCAATTGCACCGAGGAGTAGGAGTATAGGCAAGAAGCCCGAGTACCAGGGTTTGTCGCCTCCGCCATCGCCTGCGAACGCCGGAAGCACGCCCAGCACGATGCACGCGAAAATAGCAACGTCGACGAGCAGTATCCAGCTGAGCCACCCATTCCGCTTCACTGATGCGAGCACGGAGAACCTCCATCCGGATCAAAACATCCGAAAACCAAACGATTTTGGCTAGTTAATTGTCGAAGAACTAAAATGAGCGTAAAGGGCAATCACGGAACTGTCAAATCGTGCAAAACAAGAAAAGGCCTGCCGCGTGCGTGAACACGTGTTGGCGCCATAGGCCTACAGCTGCGTCTTCTTGGATATCGTGTCAAGTCCGGTTTTTCAACATCGTAAGGATCAGAGAACCCCCGAGTCATAAAACTCGGGGGTTAGATGTGTGTCGATTACAACCACGCGGTTGATGGTTGTCAGGCAGTCAGTACGGCCTGCGATATCGGCGGCTCAAGGGATAGCAGGTCTGGCACAGGAGGGAGCTCCAGCATGCACGATCGCATCGCATCTTCCAGGAGCCCATACGTTTTCTCGGCGTCTGCGTCCCGCGTTGCGTTGAGTACGGTTTCCATGTCCGTGTGCTCAACGACTTCTTTGTAGCACGCGTTGATGTTTCGGACGCAACGATGGAGCGCTTCCATGTCATCTTTCAACACCGCTTCCACGTGCGCGAGGATGTCAGCCCCCTCTCCCAACGTTTGATTCACTCCTTGTACAAGTTCGTAGTTCTTCAGCTTCTGTGCGAGCGGATCGAGCTGGGTATAGTACTGCTGGAATGTCGTCTTCACGAGCGCGCGATACGTCTCGACTCTCGCGCTGGCCTGCTGTAGTTCCTCGACACGTCTATCCAGCTGCTCTGATAGATGCTGCAGGTGTTTAGGAACTGAATAGTTGCCATCTTGCAGCTCCTGCATACGCGTCGCCACGTTATCGAGTTCGTATTCAGTGGATTTCAATATCGACTGCACACAGTACAAGAGTTGAATGCTCGGACTTTTCGATCCAAGAAACCGATCCTCCCAGCGTTCGAAGTTGCTGCGGAGGTGGCTGGGAATTGCCCGGTGCATTGGAATGTAAGGAGTGATTGTGTTGACGGCATTCCCGTACAGCTCTCGGTGCTCCATCCGCAGTTTTTGCCACCGCAGGAGCAATAGCACTGCGCCGATGGGGGCCACGAATGCGACGATGACTTGTAGAACCCCCTGCCCTGCGTACCGGTGAAGCCAATAGCCGTTGAGTAGCAGGAATCCAATCCCACACATCGAAACCGCAATCAGCCCGAATAATGCCGTCCCCGTTTTATTATGGTTTTGTTGTTTCTTCTTCTGAAACGCCTCTTCCTCGATCTCCACATCTTCTCGTTGCCGTTGGTCCAGTTCTTTGATGAGTTCCGACAACTGTTCCGGGAATATGTCGTCGTGATCGTTCGGATGTGACCCTCTGTTCGGCGACGGTTGGTGTACTGTGTATGTCATGGCAATACCACTCCCTTCCATGTCAATTTGCAAAGGACGTAAATCGAACTCAGTTTATCAGCATAATTCGTTCTCTGTCAATATTGAGTGAAATGGCACACTGACAGTGTCTAAAGTATTAAAATTTGTCGAGCCGTTTCGTTCCTCCAATGCGTCATTGCGAGGATTCTTAGTATGCCTCAGGCGGGAGTCTGTTTTCAAAAAGTGAGGCCACCCCATATCGCGGGGTGGCCTATGCCTATCGAGTAAGGTAGATCGGAAGCGTAATTCCGAATAGGACTTCGACATCCATTCGTAATCTTGTTTTTTGCTTCCAGTGTGTGGGCTGGCCGAGTAAGCGGTCGAGACTGGCTCTAAAGCTGATCTCAAGCGCATCACCCAGCGGAACGTCCATGACCATTTCTATCGGCACTCGCCGGGAGGTGCGTGGCGGAATCTGAGGCACGGTTATGCTTACCTGCCCAAGGGGTTGACCATCATAGTCAAGGACGAGACTTGCCCGTTCCACCTCAAGAGCGAGGAAGTCGTGCGTGTTGTGGATGACTACGTTGCAACGTATGACGGGCGGCTCGTCGCTTAACAGATGTTTGCCCCGAAGAGAAAGCAGCTCGACTTCGTACACTGCGGTTTTGAGCGGCACCTTCTTCAGCATGGAACCAACAACCGCGAAGTAGAACAGCGCAAGTCCGGCGGCGATGACGTATTGGGAGCGGCGAAACCGACGTTGCCATACGAGCGTCGACGGGGAGGGCTCCGGTGTTCGTTTCAGCACGTGAAGTGCCGCTGCGGTTCCTGCTGGAATTGCAAGTACACATACCGCGCAGTTCACCACAATGATGATCACGACGCGAATCGTGAGGACCGTTATGCTCTCGAAGCTCGACAAGGCGCCGTTTAGTGCCCACTCGGCGATCAGAATCGGTCCACACAGTGTTGCACCGATGGTGCAGGTCCAAATCGGACGCCTCACGCAGGCCAATGCAAGTACTGCGACGCCCATATCTCTTCGGAAGAATACGAACGACTGCATGTCTAGCGCAAACAGTATCATGACCGCGAGTACACTGATGACTGTCAGTGGTCCACGAAGGCTTTCCGGGGAGAAGTAGAGGGCGAGGTAAACGATGCTGAGCACGTTCACCGTGAGCAGTACAAGCGCGGCCTCGTGCCATAGCTCCTGTTTGAGCGAGCTACTTGGCACAGGGGCGTTCGTGATCTGCGTCTCCGCACGCCTAGAAATGTCCTCTTTGGCTCTGAAGAAGAACAGCGAGATCAGCGAGAAGCACGTTGCTGTCGTGACCTGAAAGAGTATTGCTCCGCCAAGCTCGTGGAACAGCGCCTCGTGCGCCATGCGCAGACTTTCGATCCATGACGGAGGCAGTAGGACGCTGAGCACGAACTCAAGTAGTTCGTCTCTGAACAGAACCATGGTGAGGCCAATGGTGGTGATCAGCACTGCGGATGCATAGAACAGCCGCAGTATGGGCTCGGCAGTAGAACGGTATACTTTCGCGATTCGGCGCATGGAGCTAGTCCGCACGTCGGGCTACTGCATCCATTCCTGGACCCGCCTGAGCAAGAGCTTTGCGGTCTCCTCGCCTTGCTTGACTGCCGGCTCCAGCCATTTCTCCTGGACCTTCAATGAAATCCACTCCAGGTCCGAGAACGCCGTGACGGTGTCGCCTGGTTTCAGCGGATGCCCGAGCCGTTTGAACATCGCCATTTCCAGGCGCGCTCCATCTACATGGAAACGCGCGGCGGTAGTGAGAAGCTCCTGGTACTCCGGGTACACACATGCGTTGAGCCGCAGGCTGCGCCCGCCCGAGGCGACCTCCACCCCCTCGATTTTGCCGATCTGCTTTCCGAGCAAGATGATCGGTGACTGCTCTCGGATATCCCCCGAGTCGTCAGTCAACACCGTGATGCACGTCGACGCGACCTTCTCTTCGTAGTACCGATAGCCGGCAGTCGTTGCGACAGTAAGCCCGCCGACCACGGCGAGCAGTCCAAGAGTTCGTACTAGGCTAAAACCTATCATGGCGTAGTCCTCTCCTTTTCAATTTTGAATGGACGCGAAAACCGAGTTGCTTCGCACAGATAGGGTATCTCGCGCTGCTGTCTCTGTCAAGCCAGTCCAGCGCTGTGTTTGGTGTATCCGCCACGCCCACACCTTTCGGTGCGATGTTCGTTGACATTGATGTCCATATAGAATATACTGCACATGGTGGCGCTGATACGACGAGGTCGGCGCTATTTTGGAGGTACCATGGCTCATTTGTTCACTCGTCTTCTGCAGCGGCTTATGCCGTTGTGGTATGTGTCCCTCCTACTGCTTGTTGACGCATGTCGGTGGCTTGGTACCGACGGCAAGGCAAGCAACGATGGCACCGCGCTGACGTTCGGCGTACTCGGTGTCATCACCTTCTTCGCAGGCGTCTTCTCCGAAAAGGCCACGATCATCGTCATCGGCGTCCTGCTAATCCTCGCGTGAGGATGCACCGTTCCGTCCCGCTCGACATCCCACCGAGAGCGCCGTTCAGCTATTCACGCTGCACGGCGCTTCCTCTTTACAATAGGGAATAGGAAGTGCGCCCTCATTGGAGAGGGCGCACTCGGCGTACTTAGCGCGTATAGTCGTTACAGACGCGCTTACTTCGGTTCGTACGGATGACCACTGATGTGATTGAAGCGGCAGAAAGGGCAGACGAGGTCTGAGTCGGATTCGCAGCCGGTACCGGTGTAGGATCCACTGTGAAGCAGGTGGTCACAATTCGGATTCATGCAGACGTGCCAGAATTCGTCGTAGTAGTCTGTGAACCCCATGTCGCAGTAGCAGCAGACGACATCGCCTTGGCCGCACTTCGGACAAAGTTCATCCATGAAGTGCGCATGAGGATTTCTGTAGCCGAAGACGTTGACGCCTGTCTTTGCAGTTAGCGCGTCGCGGTCAATCGTGCGGCCGCTACCCCTTTTTGACTCGTTCTCGTTCGTTTCCACATGTGCCTCCAATGGGAATGATCTGTTCGCACGTGTATGGTATAGCTAGGAAATAAGCTCGTCAAACCGTGCGAGGTGAAGTGGTGCTCCACTGCTTGTCCGGAAAAATAGTATTGAGTACGCTAAAGAGATATGACAGCCACCGAACAACAAAATGATTCAGTGCCAATAACCCGTGCTGATTGTATCCACTCATCGATGCCGGATGCACCGTCGTATCGTCTCGAACAAGTGGATCGCGCGCTCTACGACCCGGCGATTCGCGGATGGTCACAGATTTCCACGCTCCCAAAGGCGATGCGAGAGGTACTCGATGCCGGTGTGCCGTGGATGTCGGTGCGCGAGGTGCGTTGTCTGGAGAGTAGTAGCGGGGACACGTGGAAAGCAATACTCGAAACCAACGACGCGCTTCGATTTGAGACGGTACTCATGCAGAACCGTCGTGGGCAGTGGACTATCTGTGTTTCGTCACAGATCGGCTGTGCAATGCGCTGCGCGTTCTGTGCAACGGGCACGATGGGGCTTAAGCGCAGCCTCACAGAAGATGAGATTGCTGATCAGTATCGATATTGGTTGTATTTTCTCCACGACCATCCGAAGGATGGTGATGAGAGAACGCGTATCAGCAATGTAGTGTTCATGGGGATGGGTGAGCCACTCGCAAATTACGAGCACGTGAAGTGTGCGATTGCGACGTGGCTTCGGATGACAGATATCGGGCCGACACGGATTACCGTTTCGACAGTTGGCGTGCTCCCACAGATGGAGAAATTGCTCACCGATCCGGAATGGCCAAACGTACGTATCGCCATTTCTCTACACAGTGCGAACGAAGAGCAGCGAAAAGCGATCATCCCAACGACCGTGCCGAATTTTCTCGAACGCCTCGCAGACTGGTCGCGACGCTACGACGTGCAGCTCGGGAATCGTCGTCACTATGTGACGTACGAGTATCTGTTACTCAATGGAGTTAATGATATGCCGAAACATGCTCGTGGACTCGCGACATACTTGCGGCACACCGGATCGAGAAAGGTGAATGTAATTCCGTGGAATTCCGTGTCTGGAAAAGCATTCTCGCAAAGTGAGCACAATCGTGTTGTCGCATTCAAGCAAATACTTCTCGATGCTGGGATCGATGTGACGCAGCGCAGGACTATGGGCGAAGACATCGCTGCTGCGTGCGGGCAGCTCGTCGTTGACGGAACAGGAGATGAGTAGAAGACACGATTCGGACGATGAGAGTACCATGGCTATGGCATTGTCCGGGAGGATCGTTTTTCACCCAGTATCGCTGCATTGGTGGCGTTTGTTGACAGACGTGGTCGAATGCGGTACGCTTGGTGCGTTCTTTGGATAATTGAAGATCGGACAGGATGCACGATGCAGCATGCACTACGCAATACGTTATGACGTGGGATTCGTTCCACGCCTGGCGTCGAGCGTCCAGCATGCAGCGTTTTGCATTGTGAGGAGTGGTATGGCTGCCTTATGGGGTGTGGCACTTGTCGCGGTATGCGCGTCGGTTATGTACATCGTGGATTGGCGATGTCCATATGGAGGCGTACACCGCGATGTTCTTGTTGCGACGAGATTTGACGGGATGCAGTACATCCGTGTCGTTCGTTGCGTGAAGTGCACTCGAGAGCGTGAGCGATTTCCGCTTGCGCTCCGATGAGGGGTACATGTATGTCTCCGCGACGAATGACAGTACGGAAGCGCTGTGTGGCCTGTGGAGGCACCGGCATAGAATCTGCGGTGTTTCAGTCCGGGAGCGGTGGGTTGGTCTTGTGTATGGTTTGTGGTGGCCTCCGGTTTGCACCACAGCGATTCTATGTTTGTGATCGATGCGGCTTCTCCGAGTGCGTCTGTTCTCCGAGCGTCTCTCACGTCACCGAACAACTACATAGGTAGAGGGGATTCATGGCTAGGGATACGAATGAGCGTCTCGCAGTACTTCGTGAGTGCCTCGTGTGCGGTGTTCCGGTGCGAGTAATCGCAGCAGCATCGAAGTGGAGCTCGGTAACGCTCTACGTCGATGTACGGAGACTGCAGCGAGGCAACAACCCGGTGCATGCCGAGACGGATGAGCGCACCGCATTTCTGCGTGCAATTCGTTCATACATCGATCTGACGAGTAGGAAGGGTCTTGGTGAGGTAGAGCGAAGCTTCCGACAGATTCTTGAACACTGGCTTGGTGTACGTGCTGCGGAAGCGAAGCTGGATGGGATCGCGTTTGCGATCAATCGTCTCGCGGCTCGATGTCATGTGTCGATGAAGCGACAGCGGTACGAAGAGCTCCTCCGTGCTATCGACAGCGAAGAGGCACCCGCCTCACGTGCGCGAGGCACAAAGACACCACAGGTGCCAGAGCGGGGTCGAGCCATGTTGCTACGCTTCCTCAATGAAGTGGCAAGTGGTGAGCGAATACTTCCACGGTCGATCGCGTCACTCGATGCGATCGTCGAACGCCTCGGCACCTCGATCGTCGAGGAGTATGCCGGGCCGAAAGAACAGGATTGGCCGGTTTCCGCCTACGCACTCGTCGATACCGTGCTCGAGCTGCTCGATCCGCAGCATCGTGACATCCTCCGTGCCCGTTACGAACTTGACGGCAAGGAAGCTGTTGGCCTACGCCCACTTGGTGAAGAGCGTGGGTGTAGTGGTGAGAGAATTCGTCAGATAGCTGCGGACTGCATCAAACAGCTACGGAAGCCGACACTCCGCCAGCTTCTCACTCCGGTACGTTCCACAAATGGTGGTCTCGACGAGGCCGCGTCTCGGTACCTCGCATTCGCAGAGGCACAACGACGCGCTGATGGTCACGCGTATGAACATGCGGAATTTCCGTCCGATCTCCTCGTGCGTTTCCATAAGGCATCGCTCAGCAAGTTTCTGTGCGATCCGGTGCTTGTGCCGATTCTTCGGAAACCGTGGCGCGAGTATATCGAGGTGCCGCCTCGCGTCGAGCATATCTTCGACTCGTTCGGCGTGATGTGTATGGGCGATGTCGTACAGTTGCAGGTGGGCGAGCTCTCGAGTCAACAAGGGTTCGGTGATGGAGCGCGTCGTGTGCTCGAGCAGCAGCTCGATGGATTCGGTCTCCAGCTCGGTTGCACGATGCACCCTGAGTTACGCGCAGAGCTCTACCACGCACGCGACTAACATCTCGCGGTCAATTAGGAGCGGTCCCCATCCGGGGCCGCTCTTTCATTTCCGTTACGGGTCGACCCCCGTCAGTTTGCTGCGTCCGCTCCCGACTTGATGTAGGGGCGGTGGCGTCGTCCCCGCCCGTCCTGATGGGCGATTTATCCCGCTCCCGACTTGACGTAGGGGCGGGGTTCAATCCCCGCCCGTGTCTTGCTTCGCGTTCGTCCTACACCACACGCGGGCGGCCATAGAAGGCCGCCCCTACGTGAAGATGGGCCGGTATAAAAGGCCTCCCCTACGCAGAGAGTCCGAGTTTGCTGCGTCCGCTCCCGACTTGACGTAGGGGCGGTGGCGTTGTCCCCGCCCGTCCTGTCGGGTGCTCTGGTACACTAATATAGAGAGCTTAGGAGGGTAGCTTCCTGCGAAGGAATGTATTAGACGTATGAAGAATCATGTTAAAAATGTGCGCCTCGGTCGACAACTCGTCTTGGATGAGCTTTTTGATCTCACACTTTACCGGAAGCTTCGCAAACGCTGCACCGTTGGGCCACACGCGGATGTGCTCGACCAACTCATCCCAATAGAGGAACGACACACCGAGTTCTGGCAGAAGTTTTTTTCGCTTGAGTCGCTCGACCGACTTGATGCGCGGCGCCGGATGAAGCTCGTGCTCTTGAGCGGGTTCTGTCGTATGTTCGGATCGTCCGGCATCCACCTCGTTCTTGAGTCGATCGAAGTATACGGTATCCGAAAGTACCTGACGGTTTGGGAGTTATACAAAAACGATCCGCTCGGGAAGGCGGTGCGCGGAGTGCTCGAAGACGAGTTCGAGCATGAGGATGCGATCCTGGAAGATGTTGGTGGTGCGCGGGTGCTCAGCGCGGATCGGATTCGGAATATCTTCCTCGGTCTCAATGATGGTCTCGTGGAAATCCTCGGCGCGGTGAGTGGATTCTTCGCGGCATTCTCCAGCTCCAGTGCGATTATCGTCGCATCACTCACGGTTTCGATCGCTGGTGCGATTTCGATGGCTGCAGGTGCGTACGTTGCACTTGATTCCGAGCGCGAGGTTGCGCATACGGACCATCGGAGGCGCGTGTTTCTCGGGAAGGGAGACGGAGATTCTGGGGTCGCCCATCCGATCGCCGCTGCGGTACTCGTCGGCATTTCGTACGTGCTCGGGGCAATGGTGCCGGTGCTTCCGGTACTCCTCGGCGCGCGGACGCTGATTGTTTCCGTGTGCGCCGCAGCTATAGTCATGGCGCTCGTCTCTTCATTGCTCGCATTTTTGACCGGCATGCGCGTCGCGCGTCGGATGCTTACGAACGTGGTTATCCTCGGCATCGCGGTAGGAGTGACGTACGCGATTGGAATCGCGGTGCGTTCGATCTGGGGAATCGCGTTATAGATGTGAAGCAACGAAGAACCACCCCGACAAGTCGGGGTGGTTCGGTGGTCCTGCGAGCGGCGCGGCGTCTACTCGCAGATCAGCGCCGCCGTGTTCGTACCGAAGTACGACGTCGTGCCGTCCTCGTTCTGGAGGGCGAGATCCACGACGTTCTCCTGGCGCACGATCGCGCACCAGGCGTCGGCGGCGGAGGTCCGAAACAGATGTGCATGGATGCGGCGCGATCCGGAG
>JBDRLD010000106.1:0-8369 GCA_043813445.1 Candidatus Uhrbacteria bacterium | reverse complement strand
TGGTGTAGGACGAACGCGAAGCAAGACGGGCGGGGATTGAACCCCGCCCCTACGTCAAATCGGGAGCAGGCGCAGCAAGCTGTACCTCAAGCATCAATCCTACATTAATGTTTGATGATATTCTCTACCGCAGCCCACGTTGAAGGCGCGTCCTTTGGCACGAGCACCACTACTTCGTCACCAGGCCCGCCCTTATAATATGTTACGGATGCTCGAAGAATTCGATACCGACGATACTCCGATGTGGGGAGATCTTGTCGCTCGACAACCGCGCGCGCGATGACACTCCGCTCGCTCTCCGCGTCAGGAACAATCACCACATACTCTCCGGTTACGTCGTCACGCTCCAACACGCCAACCTGGCGCTCGCGTGCAATCGGACCTACCTGCTTGTACACAAACGCCCCACGCGGCGTAATGCGTAACTTAAGAATGTCGCCCTCGACGAGCTTCGATTTTGACGAATAATTTGATGGAACGCTGTATTGCTTTCCGTCCGGCCCAACCATATTCTGCCCATCGAACACCCCTTCAATCACACGGACGTCATCGCTGTCATCGTCCTGCCCAGTCAGAGAAATCGGCTCCGGCACCCGTTGACTTATCATACGTGTACGTGCGGGGGCAACATCAAAACCTGACGCAGAGCCCGCGATTGCCATGATCGCAGGCGTCGGTGCACCAACAAGATCATGGTCGATGACGAGAAGCAGTGAACGAATTTGCTCGTCGAGCTCCTGGAGCTTCCGACGAATCATCTGCATAGTCGCCTGTGACCCATACTCCCGTGCACCACTCTGCTCTCCGCCGCTCGCCGTACTCAAGAACTCGGCTGGGTCGAAGTCCGAACCATCGAAGGAACCATCCATCGCATCAAAAGGAAACGGGGGAATGCCTTGATTTTCCATAGGTGTACGTGTTTGCTATTTATGTCACGTGCTTGTTTCCAGCGTACCGCCTAGCTCACAATCGAGCAACGTGGACAACGTGGTGATATCTGGCGGAAATCGAGGAATATCACCAAATCACATTTAAGGGTCCCTGAAGTCCCACACTTCCGTCAGGCAACAACTTCACATAAATTTCCTCAATAAATCCCGAATTCTTGACGGATGTACTGATGTCTGATAGCGTATTGCTACGGCACCTTCCATCCGTCATCAGCGATGACGCAACAAGGGAGACAAAGAAAGGCAGGGACGTCATGGGGAAAAACGACTCCTGGCAAGACCAGGTCGACATCCTCGTCGAAAAAGCGATGGGGCACATGGACGCGCAGCGCTGGGAGGAAGCGCTTCTCGTCCTCATGGATGCGAGACAAGAGTACCCGCAGGCCGTTCGCATCACGATCGAGCTTTCGAACGTGTTCGTGAAGATGTACGACTACAGTCGTGCACTTCGCACCGCGCTCGACGGTCTCGCACTACCGATTGTCAAGGACCGCCAATCGTGGCACACCGCCCTCCTCATCAACGGAGCCATTGCTGCGCGAGAACTGGGCGACTCACGAAACGCGATGGACTTTCTCGTCCGTGCGCTCGACGCCGACTGGTGCAACCCGCTCATCCATCTCAACATCGCGCGAACGTGTGAGATGACCGGCAAGTTCCAACAGGCAATCGCGCACTACAGTCACGCGCTCGCGCATGCGCACCGCGATGCATATGAGCAGGTACAGATCATCGCGTGGTGCAAACGACAACTCGCAGGCCTCCGACGGCACTTCCCATCAGACGACGTCCTGCCGCTCCTCGTCGTCGCCGCGTACGACTGCCAAAATGAGGCACCATCGCGCGCATACTCGAGTACCCTGCAACTCCGCGAACATGGCAAAACCGCCACCGAGCGAAAGGCAGGATCCGTCCTCCATGAGCAAATCTGGAGGAAACGCTGATCACGAATGACGGCACCACCAACCCCCACACCTCGGTGTGGGGGTTGTTACGTCTCATAATAATCACTACGAAATGCGGTACACAAAGCAGCTCCCATCCGGTGTTATAAGCTCCTGTTCGTGCGTCCATCCTGGAATCGCAAAGCGAGCGGAAAGGATTACCGCACCAGGCCGAAGCTCACTTCGAAACTTCTCCGCGAGCGTCCGCATAACGTTCGGCCAGAGATAGCAAATGACGACATCGTAATCATGAATCGGGAAACGCACAAAATCACCTCGACGGAATACCACTCGACTGGCGCCACATATAATTGCACGGAGACGCGCGAATGCCACCAACGAACGAGATTGTTCGACTCCGACACAGGTAGCCCCAGCATTCAATGATGCAACTGCGAAGAGTATACGCCCGTCCCCGGACCCGAGATCAATAACCCGGACTCCCACAGGAAGCCCGGAACAGTGCTCGGCGATAACGTGAATCAGTTTTCTGCCAAGCGGTACCCATGGTGCGTCAGCGCCAATTGCACTCCAAAGTGTCGCGAACGCAAAGTATGCGTACCCTATCATCACCAACGTGATGCAGACGAGTAAAAATGTGGCAACTCCAACCGACATAACTACACGCGCAGCGTGAAGTGTATGATCTTCACGAGTGTCTCCGGACCGATCGGGCATCCATAGAATTGAGTGAAAGCCACATACATTTCCTCGTCCGTCGCGTACGAATCGTGTCCGGAGCGATCTTCCGAGGTGAGATCACGAAATGCCACTTCTTTCACTGCGGTCGCATCAGCAACCGCGAATTCCACGCCTTCCCCGTTGCACAACGAAAGCTCGTCTCCGGTCTTAATCCCCTTTTCATCAAAACATCGCCATGTGGTAGTTTTCTCGCCGCTCCGCACAAGAGGAACGAGTTCTGACGAAAATTTCAATCGCTTCATATCATTACGCCAACTGACTCCGATCCACAACCTCCTGCTCCACCACCATGCGATCACGCCCAAACTTCAACCGTGACATCTGCGTAATGGCGCTCGCAACATTCGGATCCCCTTGGATCGGCGGACGAGCCGCAAAATTGAACGCGCGCTGCGCAGAATTATCGATCATAAGACGGATGTACGCATTGTACTTCTCGATATTCATCACGTCGAACTGACTCACCACCGGCGCAAGTTGCTGCGTAATTGTCTCTGCGTCATCCACACCGATGCGGTAGCAAATCATCGTGCCGACGTTCCCGAACACCGCGTCGCGTACCGATGTGTCGTTATTCTGTACGAGCTGATTAATATACTGATGCGCCATGATGAGATTCAACCGATATTTCCGTGCCTCTGCGAGAATGGTGGCAATAGAATCCGTCACGAAGTTCTGAAACTCATCAATGTAGAGGTAGAAATCTACGCGCTGATTCTCCGGCATGTTCGCCCGTGCGAGTGCCGCCATCTGCAACTTGGTCACGCAGATAAGACCGAGCAGCTTCGCGTTCATCTCCCCCACCTTCCCCTTGGAGAGATTCACAAGCAGAATCTTCTTCTCGTCCATTACTTTCCGGAAGTCGAATCCGGAGCGCTGCTGGCCGATAATGTTTCGAACCATCGTGTTCTCGATAAACCGGCCAATCTTCGATACGAGATACGGCAACATCTCTCCCTTTGTCTGTCCTGATGTCTGCGGAAGCTCCTTCTCCCAGAACGCGCGCACAATCGGATCGGTCACGTGCTTCAGTTTCGCTTTCTGGAACTCCGGATCGGTAAGAATGCGCGGAATCTCGACAATCGTTCCGGGGTTCTCCGGATCCGACATGAGCGTAATCATCGCGTTCCGCATGTAGTGTTCGAACATCGGCCCAATCATCTGCGGATCCGAAACGAGCTTGTAGAAAATCGCAATCATCTCCTGTGTCGCGAAGTCTATCTCCTCCGGAGTCCTCGCTTCAAGCATATTCAGTCCCACCGGACGCTGAATATCTGACGGGTCGAAAATAATAACATCATCCGCGCGTTCTTTCGGAATGCATGGAAGAATATTCTCGACGAGCCCGCCGTGCGGATCGATAATGGCCACTCCCTCACCAGCGCGAATATCCTGCAAAGCCATGTTTTCCATGACGGTAGATTTTCCAACGCCAGTTCCACCAATGATGTACATGTGTCGCTGACGATCCTCGCGCTTGATGCGTACGACGGATTTCTTCCCGCGATACGTTGCATCGCCAAGAATGATACCTTCCTGCGGAAGATTCACCGGTGGCGCGGCGCGACGCGCAATCAGCCAGTGGATATTCGGCGTCTCTGTGGATGCCAACGGCAAATGCCAAATACTCGCCATCTCCTCGGTATTCAGCACCATGCGCTTCCGTTCATTGAATTGTCGGTAGATAAACTGCTGAATAAGCCTTGGCTTTGACGTTGCCTTGCCCACGACAAACATGTTCCCGTACTGCGGAATTGCGTACTGCGCGAACGCCTGCGTAATCGAATTGAGAGCGAGCTCCGCCCGCGCTTTGTCCGCTGCGGACACCAATATGCGAATATTCACATCGAGGCCAAACTTTGCCGCCTTCTCCTCGAGTCCCTTCACGATTTCCTGCTCCATTGGAGACAGCTGGTGTGCCTTCTCTTCTTCCTCTTTCTTCCCAGTGACGAGCTGTAGATCTCGATGTACCGCCTTCAGCACGCGACTACCCATCGCATCCTGCAGAGTCTTCCCCTGCTGCATCTCCTGTGCAATATGTACTCCGCCGGAGCGCCACTCCTTCCGCGCAGAGCGTACGATAAACTGCATGGCCGCGCCCTCTACTTCCGTCACACGGCTCATGGCATTCGTGAGTGCATCAAGTGGGTCTGACTCGACATCCTTATACGACCGAATCGGGAAAAAGACCGACTTCTTAAATGTGAGCGTCGTCCCGAGAATAACACCCTGCGCTTGAAAGATGTCATAGTCCTGCGCCTCCTCAATGTACGCATCATCGATTTGTGCGTGCAGCTGCTCCTCAAGATATGACTGAAAATCTCGCGGCACCGCAACATAAAACCTCACTTGCCCACGGAGAGCAACAATTTCGAACGAGAAGTGGTCGTCACGACCGGTGAGCCACGAAACAATCCCACGCTTTGCCCGAAGGCCGGCGATAGACGTGAAGAATGCCTCAGTTTTTGCGATTGCCTCCTGAACCTTCTGAACACTCGAGTCCTCATCGCCACCCTTCGAGGACGCCGATGTTTCCTTTGGAACAATGACTTGTAGCACGACAGTATTGAACGCACGTCGGACAGATACATGACGCCGAAGGAACGCGCGAATACCAAAAAGCACCGCAACAATCGCAGCGATGATTAGGAGGATCGCAACGGCCGAAAAAAGGAATGCGTATGGAAGTGGGATAAGCACAGTGCTGATATTGACGAGTGTACAACGAAAGCTTACTGCTGATGAAGGAGTTTGAGCATGGCATCGGTCTTCACCTTCGCCTCTTGAACAAGAAACCACCGATTAATAGTTGGAATAATGTGGAGCCAGTCGACGATCTCCTCATGTACGTCGTCGATGTTAAGCTTCTGCTTCGCGATCATCACTTCGATCCGCGCTGCGAGCCGCTCTGCAGCAACTCGAAATGCTTGCTGTACACTCGGTTCGAGTGCCGCGTAGAGCTCGCGGATACGATCGTCAGCAAGTGCGGCCTCGATGTCCTCACGAAGCGGAGTCTTTGGAGCCACTTGTTGTGAGGCGGCTGTGGACGCAGAAAATGCGGCCGATCCGAGTACGGGATGCGTTGGAGCGACCCTCGGGGCCTCACGAGTATGCGAAACCTGCTCGAGCTGTTGTTCAACACGCTCGAGTCCGCCTGGCTGCATCCGCTCCATCGATGGTAGTGGTGTCGTTTCCGCCATGTGTATTCTGAGACTGTAGAAAAAGTGTACAAGTGCTCCCCAAATACTCCCTGAGCGAGTCCGCGAGTCGAAGAAGGGCGTGACATTGGTCAATTCTTTGACTCCAAATACTCCCTGAGCGAGTCCGCGAGTCGAAGGGCTTCACGCTATTGACACCATGCGCCGCCCCTTCGACCACGGTCATTCGACATGGGGTGCAAGCTCAGGAGTTCGTTTCGAGTTTTTGTACAGTCTCATTCTAGTCGCATTGTACCATGCAAAACGCCACAAGTGCGACAATGCGGTTATGCAACAGCAACACTCTCTCCACAGTACAATCTTCTTCACTCTTGATATACTAGAGAACTATGGCCCATCCCACTCGCAAGCGCGGTGTGCAGTGGATCAACGTGAAGAGTGTCACACTTCGTCGCGTCGTACAACTACGCGAACAGTTTAAGTTGCTCAGCGAGCGCGACCTGAAGGAATGCCTCCCACCGCTCCAACGACCAAAATGTGTGGCACGAGACGGCTACTACTTCATGGTGCTTCTCTTCCCCTGGTTCGACCGCGAACGCCATGCGGTGACCACCGAAGAGGTTGATGTCTTTATCCTCAAAGACACCATCATCACGCTCCATGCGAACCACATCCCAATTTTCGAAGAACTCGAGGCGGAGCTCCGTAGTGGTCGCTCGAAAGATTTCTTTGTAGATAATTCGACCAACCACGTTCTGGATATTCTCGAGCGACTACTGGATTACTGCGCGCCGATCATTGTTCACCTCCAGAATGATATTGATGAACAGGAGCACTTCGTTCAGGAGCACTTCAAAGAGAGTGAGATCATTCGCACCGCGCTCCTCCGCAGGAACGTAGTCTCGTTCGGCCGCGGATTCTCACCGAATGTCCACGTGCTTGACCAATTCCGTAAGGAGAGCGCGTCACACATGTCGCGAGATACAAAAATTCGACTTGATCACATTTACGATAAGGCCGAGGAGATTGCGGTCCTCCTTGCGGACTTTGCCTCAGCAATCAGCCATATCCACGAAACTCAGCAGGCACTGGTTACACATCGCACCAATCGCGCAACCACGGCGCTCTCGGTGGTCGCGACACTCACCTTCCCGCTCTCCATGATTGCTGCCGTTTTCGGTATGGGCGCCATAGGAACACCACTCGTTCAACAAGAAAACGGGTTTCTTATCATCGCATTGGGTCTCGCAACGCTCGGTATCGCCATGCTCGCTTTCTTCAAGTGGAGACGATGGTTTTGAAATCAAAGCGTAATTCCACACAACACCCAAACCCACCCTGCGTATGCCGGGTGGGTTTCATTTCCGCTACGGGTCAATGCTCCGTCATCCTGCTGCGTCTGCTCCCGATTTTAGGATGTCCAACACTAAGTGTTGGACATTGCGTTTATCTGACGTAGGGGCGGTGGCGACGTCCCCGCCCGTCCGGACGGGCGGCCATGGAAGGCCGCCCCTACGAGGTCAATTCCTGACGTAGGGGCGGGGTTCAATCCCCGCCCGTCCGGATGGACGATTTATCCTGTTCCCGATTTGACGTAGGGGCGGTGGCGACGCAATGCCCCGCTCTGCCACGTCGAATGACTGTGGTCGCATGACCGGGGTCCGGACGGGCGACATACGCGGATCCTTCGCAGACTCCCTCCAGAGGCGGGCAGGCAGGACAGACTCTGGGATCGCCCTTCGTTGGACCAATTGGACACTGCTATGGCCGTGTACTCTAAACTAGAAAACATCGCATCAAATCGATTGTGCCACGTGGCACACTTAGGAAGTCCGGCCATGTTTGTACATTTGTCCAATCCACCATTTAGTAACGATAATTTGACTAGATTCGTTAATGGGACCGGTAAAAGACTGTTAGCCGAGCCACTTGGCAGGATTTCAATCACATGATAAAGCGATGCAAGTCGCTGAGCTGAAATGTGAGGTTCCCATCCCCTGACGGACGACGATATTCGTCGCCACCAGAGGAGGGGACTCCTGGCTTTCTGACCACCAAACCGATGGGGTTCCACTGGGTTCCTCCTGTCGTAGAGCCTGGTCGTGGAAGTCGATGCCCTGCTGATGCATCCTTGGGGAGTCCCCGCCTCCCACAACCGGCGCACGAACACTCGGCACATCCGAGGTGGCCAACCGCCGAAACCCGCGGGCAAGTACGCCCGCGGGTTTTCCATGCGCAAAACCGAAGGGGAAAGGGTCGGCGGAACGCGATTAGACTTTCGTCTCTTGGTAAGGGCAGACAATTTTTTATTTTTAGTACTATAGCGTATACAAGAAGGCGGAGAGGCTGTGTTTTGGTTACTCTGGTGTATTGTTTACGGAGTATAAGGAGGTATGTGCAGAGATTGACGGATGACGATACAATATATTCGGGGATATTGAGACGTTAGTCAGTGTTTTGTGTGTTCCTCAAGATCGTATCTTCGGCCCGCCCTAGCAAGGTCAGTCCTCGATACGTGCCCTTCTCGTTCTGCATCATTATTCCCTGAGAGAAGCGGAGCGGAGTCGAAGGGCATGTACGAGTACGGTGTCGGTGTTCCTCAAGATCGTATCTTC
>JBDRLD010000105.1:0-11325 GCA_043813445.1 Candidatus Uhrbacteria bacterium | reverse complement strand
GGCTGTATAGAAACAAAATATAAGTAATAAATTCCCCTATTGTTCGTGGGGAATATCAGTATATACAACTGGATAGAGCACCACAAATTCGGGACGCTTCTCCCGGACACTTGACAGATTAGTAAACTCGTGCTATAGTGGACTGTGACCCTGAGTCCTTTCCATATCTCTCAGCCCCGGATGGGGTGAGAAATAGGCAGCGCCTCACGAGGCCCTGCCATGTCGTCAACGGAAGGAGATAGCGATGTTCGGCGGAAAGTAAGCTACGATGAGAAGAATCGGGAAGAAGAACAGCACACGCACCTGCCCAAGCGCGATCACGCGCCCCGGCAAACTACGAACTCCGATCTAGCGGCTACTCCACCCAACGAGCTCCCAATACGAGCTCAACGTGACGATATATATACAGTACAGTGACCGCACAACCCCTGTACCTCGAAGTGAGTGGGAGAATCCGGATCCTTGGCGCGATGGAATTCGCGCGAGGAAATTGTCCTGCAGTTTCCCCTGTTATAGAGGAGAATTGCAAGGAGGTGAATCCGTTCAGAAGTCGTAAAGACAACGAAACGGATCCGGAATCAACACCACCACAAGGAGGAAAACATGGGCGGCGGCCGCTGAGAAACCCCCGGGACGCTACGGCGTTTCCGGGGGTTCTCTATTTCACATGAACCACTAGCGAAGCTTCTGAGGACGTTTTTAGCGTAGCTCGTCCTTTCTTTTTCCACCTCCCGCTGGGAGGGGGAATACAGGGGGTGGGTCTATACAACGCAACACTGATCGTGAAAGTGGCCCGGTTGAGCACCACCCCCCTCTAGCCCCGAGGCAGGCTCGGGATCCCGGCTTCTTCCACTGGACTTTGAACGTCGGGACTTTCTTCCTTTGAATTGAAACGTCGGGACTCCCCCAGCCTCGCTTCGCGATGCACCCCCTCTAGCTCCCCCTGCGGGGCAAGGGGAGAACCGTCCCCGCACTGGGCGCCTGTCCGCCTTGGGCGGGGACTCGGAAGCAAGATAAGGAAAAAAACAGATAAATGATCGGCGCACGCGTCTAGTGGATAAGATTAAGCCACCCCGCACTACGGGGTGGCTTGTAACTTACCGAGCAAATCTCACGGGCACGAGCGACGCCATGCATCGAGGTCTCGCTGCTTCTGAATCGCACTAAACCCGTTTATAGTAGCCCGCTCGCAGGCAGCTAAGAAGTCAACATCGGTATCGGTGTATTCGGCTTGCAACACCGCCTTTCCTTTTTGCGTGAAGACACTCATATCGTCACACCATCCCTCTGCGGCGCAATCCTCTGTGATCGCCCAATCGAAGTACGGTTCAAGTATGGCCGCGTGTTCCGGATCGTTCTTCAGCCCGATAGACATACCCCGATTATGTGCCGCTCCGACAAGCCAGACATCGTATCGTAGTTGATCGGCTGCACGAAGTCGGAAACCGGTGTCATTGGTGTATCCGTCAATGTTGTCCGGTTCTATTGCATCGCACCCCATCTCCTTCGCGCGGTCGAATCGACGCCCCATGATCGGACCGATTAGTGTAATCTGTCTAATATCGAGCCATCGTTCGCCCTCCCATTCATCGTACGAATCGCCTATGACCGCTTCGGGAAATTCGGATGCATCTTGCCTCCAGTCTTCCACTGTTCCTACGTTGACATAGCAAATCACCTTTCGTCCTTTGGCATGGAGCGCGTTGATCATGGTGTGGTCATTATCGAAGAGGTCGATGTCAAAAACATCCGCGTTAACAGCGGTGTCGATTGGAAGTGCGGTGAGCTGCCACTGCCAAGAGGTGCCAGGTGCCGGGCGCCACACTCCAGGTGCGTCAGTGGAGGATGGAGGTGGAAGCTCGAGATTTGTTCCGTTCTTTCGGAACAACAGCAACCCTACGTTAAGTACGACGAGGGCCACAATGAGCACAATAAGGATGCGAATTGTTTTCTGCATGAGTGCTTCGATTATGTCAGATGAGCGCCGTGTCCCTTTATCATAGTATGGGTGACCATTCTTACCAATATGGATGAGTGGGCATGGAGTGGTGATTGATAAGCGCGCTCGTGAAGATTTTGGGGAAATTGGCGGATTTATTGATGTGTTGCTACACTGATTCTCTATGGTACTCAGCAAAGATGAGGTGCTACACCTCGCGCAACTTAGTCGCATTGATCTCGAGGACGCCGAGGCCGAGCAATTTGCCGGCCAGCTCTCCTCGATCATTGCGTACGTGGATCAGCTCAAAGAGGTAGATGTTGATGTGGCAAGTGAGGCCGTCGCAAATGTGAGCGGCCTCGAAAATGTTATGCGCGAGGATGAACTTCACGGGTGTTCGCCGGACGACCGCGAGCGAGTTCTTGATGCGTTTCCAATGCGAAAAGATGACCTCCTCCGTACACGTGGAGTGTTCAGAAGGGGTGAGTGAGTGTGCCACCAGTATGCAGTGGATGAGTATTGATCAAATTTCTTCCGGATTGCGGAGCAAGGAATTTTCCGCGCGAGAGATTGCGCGTTCGTATCTTGACCGCATTGTTGCGACCGATAAGCGTCTCGGCGCGTATCTTGATGTTCACGAGGATGATGCGCTTGCACAGGCGCAGCGCGTCGACGATGCATTGACGCGTGGCGACGACCTCAGCGCGCTCGCAGGCGTACCGATGGCGGTGAAGGACACGATTCTCGTTTCCGGAAAGCGCTGCACGGCGAGTGCGAAGGTGCTCGAGCCATATGTCGCCACCTACGATGCGACGGCGGTTACGAAGTTGAAGGCGAATGATGCGGTTATTCTCGGCAAGACAAATTGCGATGAGTTTGCCATGGGATCGTCCATGGAGAATGCGGCGCTCGGGAAGACGGTCAATCCGTGGGATGCACGGCTCGTACCCGGTGGATCCAGCGGCGGATCTGCTGTTGCAGTTGCGTCAGACCTTGCGGTCGCGGCGCTCGGTTCGGATATCGGTGGCTCGATTCGTCAGCCAGCATCACTCTGCGGGGTCGTTGGCGTGAAGCCGACATACGGGCACGTTTCTCGGCATGGCCTCATTGCGATGGCATCGAGCTTTGATGTGATTGGGCCGCTTGCACGGAGCGTTGCGGATGCTCGGACAATTTTCCATGCCATTCGCGGGAAAGATCGTTTTGATGCGACATCATCAAATGGTGATGGGTATGTACGCGCTGGACGTGCGGTGGCGAAGCTGCGTATTGGCGTGCCGGAGGAGTTTTTTGTGGATGGGATGGACGATGACGTCGCGGAGCGAGTGCGGGCGGCGATTGAGGTCATCCGAGGTTTTGGATGTGAAGTGGAAGAAGTATCGTTGCCGCTCACAAAGTATGCGCTTGCCGCGTATTACGTACTTATGCCGTCCGAGGTGTCGGCGAATCTCGAGCGGTACGATGGCATTCGCTACGGTATGTCAGTTGCGCGCGGTGAGGAACAGACATCACTTGAACGGGTCTACTTCGGGACGCGCACGCATGGGTTTGGGCCGGAGACGAAACGGCGCGTCATGCTCGGTACGTACGCGCTGTCCGCCGGTTACGCAGAGCAGTACTATAAACGCGCGCTCGCGGTTCGCCAGCGCATCAAGCAGGAGTATCGAAAGGTGTTCGAGCAGATTGACGTACTCGTGACGCCAACCTCGCCGACACCGGCGTGGTTGTTCGGAGCGAAGATGGACGATCCGCTGCAGATGTACCTATCGGACGTGTGCACCGTTTCGGCGAATGTAGCTGGCATCCCGGGCATTTCACTCCCATGCGGATTTGTTGAGCGTCCAGTTGAACCCTCCACCTCTTCTAGCTTCCGAGTCCGCCGCAGTGCGGGAGGGGGAGAAGGAGGGGGTGTGGTCCGTCTCCCGATCGGCGTACAGCTGCTTGGTCGGTGGTTTGACGAGGACACACTCTTCGATCTCGGTGAGGCATACGAGCAGGCGACGGAGTGGCACGAGCACCATCCTACCGGTGCGGAAGCTGTGGCGACCGAGTGAGTTTTTTAGAATGCGAAACCCCCACCCTCGCGAGAGGGTGGGGGACTGTTGTGTGTTGCGATCGGCGCCTAGTGGAGCAGTGTGCCGGTTGGGTCCACGATGACGAACGTTCCGTCCGGCTGCTGTCTGCCGAGAAGGTATGTGTCGTTGCGCAGATGCGCGTCGATGATTTCGTTCCGAGCGCGCGAGACGGAGCGATCGCCCAGCTTCCGCTCCTCCGCGAACTTGAGTGCTTCACTCGCATCGCCGAGGAGTTTCTCCTCGAAGCATGCGGAGTGGAGCGTGTCCACTTCGTGGTCGGTGACCGCGTTTTTGTGGTACCTGCTCTCGGCGAATTCGAGGACGCTGCAGATGTCACCGTCGCGATTCCGGATTTCGAGGAACGCCGCGCGTTCGAACGCCACCTTCTGTTCGTTTGTGAACTCGCAGCGTGAGGCGCTCTGCACGAAGTTCCACACGGCCTGCGCGGTCCGATCGGTGATTCCGGCGGTGCAGTGTCGTACGAGCGCGCCAGCCGTCGTTTCATCGTCGAAGTAGATGCGGGCGATCTCGAACGCCTGTTTGAATTCCTCCTGCTGCACGAGGAAGTCGTAGCGTTTCTGTGCCAGCTCCTTCGACGGAGGGTTGAGAGCGCGGTAGTTGGTTTCTACCGCGTCTGAGTTCAACCGCTCCCAGCAGTCGCTGAGATCGGACCAGTATATCTTGTAGACCCTCGTCGCTAGTGCTCGCCCGATGTCGTGCTCATCCGCGACTGTCCAGGCGTATGCGTAGGTGTTACACCCACCTCTGGAGAGGTGCGCATCGTATGCCTTCCTCGCGTACATGAGCTCCAACGGATGGCTCGCGCTCTTGAGGAGTCGTGCAAGTTGCGCGTAATCCCCACCGTTCTCCTGCGTTGGACGCTGCTCGATGCAGGCAACCGTCTGCTCCACGTAGTCATCGACGAAGTCCTTCAGGTCCGGATTCGGCAATCTGCCGATCTTTTCCATGGCAGCATTGCAGTAATCATGCTCGAGATAGCCCTCGATGAAGCGACGCTCCGTGCGTGTCTCAGGGGACTCGCAGTTCGCGAGTGCGATGAGCGTGATGAGCGCGCTGCTGATGAGAACGAACCATCGAATCCGCATGACTTCCTCCGTGTTCGCGGATGTTGTCTGAAAACTGCCGGTATTATCCGACTGTTCATCATAGCCGATTTTTACCTAAATGTCAAGTCCTTAGGCAAAAAGTGTATACTTTGGGGAATAAAGCCATCCCCGCAGCATGTGGGGATGGCTAACGACGTCGCTGATTCGCAACTACTCTGCGAGGATCGACTCGATGACACTTTGGAGCTGTGCGAATGGAACCGCGCCCGGGATCTCTATGCCATTGATATAGCTGCCCGGAGTTCCGCGCACACCAACCGCGAGGCCGCTCTGCTCCTGCGCGCGTACCTTACTTTCGTATTTCCTGCTCGCCACACACTCGTCGAACTGCACACGATCAAGTCCGAGCTCGTCCGCGAGCGTGTCGTAGTATTCGGCACTCAGCTCGTCCTGGTGCTCGTAGAGCGCGTCCGCGAATTCCCAGAACTTGCCCTGCTCATCCGCACACTCTGATGCCTCGGCTGCCGGCCGCGCTTCCGAGTGAAGCGAATCAAGCGGGAAGTGACGGTAGACCCAGCGCACGTCGTCGCCATATTCTGCGATTACCTGCTGGACCGTCGGATGGAAGCGGCTGCAGAACGGGCACTGGAAGTCCGACCACTCGACAATGGTAATCGATGCATCCGGATTTCCGCGAACGTGGTCGTCCGCCGATACGGCAATGTCCACCGGCTGTGGCGCTGTCGGCGTGCCCTCATCCGGGACAACAACTACAGGCGGCTGATTCGTCGCCGGTTGCTCCTCGCCGCGCATGGCGCTTGGGAGGAGGAAGAAGAAGCCAACAATGCCAATCGCGCCGACGCCGATTGCCGCGCCAAGCCCGAATGCGGTGCGTGAAGGGACATTATCGACCCATGAATTACGGTGTTCGCTCATAGGGGTGCTGAAAACGAGTGAATACAATTATGTGATGAGATTGTGCGCGTCATGGGGTAGATATCCCCAGACATTGCATATCTACGGTGACACGTTATCCGTCCGCGCACAAGTCCGCGGCCAGGCGTTGCGAGTAGGGATTGTGCGCGGTACGATAACTATCTAGTCGTATATGCGTCATGCCCAATATGCAGCAATTTGTCATTGATATTGAAACCTCCGGCACGCCGTTTGAGGAGATGGACGAGGAGACACAACAATACCTCCTGAAGCGGGCGGATACGCCGGAGAAGATCCAGGAAGTGAAGGAGCGGCTCAACCTTTGGGCACTGACCGGTGAGATCGTTACCATCGGGGTTTTTGATGTAGCGTCGAAAAGTGGAACGGCGTTCTTCCAGGCACCGGGGAAGGAGATCGCGGCGTTCGACGAGGACAATTTTCACTACGAGCCCGGGACCGAGCAGGAATGCTTGGAGCGGTTTTGGAAGATGATTGCGAAGGCGGATCGAGTCATCACGTTCAATGGCCGCGCGTTTGACATGCCATGGCTACTTACCCGATCGCTCGTGCGCGGAGTTCGAGCGACGCGGAATATCATGCCTCCGCGTTACTCAACGAGCTTCCACGTAGACCTCGCGGACCTATTGGCGTTCTACGGTGCGACCCGACACTACGCGCTTTCGTTCTGGTGCAAGATGCTCAATATCGAGAGTTCGAAGGGTGATATTTCCGGCGCAGAAGTGCCCGAGGCGTATCGCCGCGGTGAATACGAGCGTATCGCGCGGTACTGCATGCAAGACGTCCGCGCGACTGCCGAGCTTTTTGAAAGGTGGTACGTAGCGATCGGACAACTATAGAAGAACACCCAGCGGTCATTCGAGGGGGCGGGCGAGATTCGCAATGACCGTGTAGAGGGTAGATATGCCCCACATAGAATCACAACGAATGCCCACACACGCACCGGAGAGCGCGTCCGAACGGACGAAGCCCGAGTTCGATGTGTTTGCAGAAAAGAAGGCGCTCTTCGCGCGGATCGAGGACGGGGCTGAGCGATTAAGCGAGAGCAATAGGCGGGCACTTGTGTATCAGATGCTCCGCGCGTCCGTAGAGGATGGCATGGATCTCGCGCGGCGTTTTGCGTTGACACCGAGGGAGATAGCTGACGGCCTTTCACGTCGATTTGCGCTCATGCATCCGAGATTCGCGAATCGTTTCTACGAGTACTTCGAGAGTGGTTCGACGCAGGGCAAGCTGACTGATGAGCACCATGTGCTCGTGGAGCGTATCAGGGACCGGTTCATGGATGTTGATAATTTGAGCGAGAAAGAACGGGAGGATGCGTTGCGGTTTCCGACCGAGGGACCACCATGGTCATCACCACCAGGGGTTCTATCGGATGAGGCCGATCTGCGCGATGCGATGAGCGACTACTACGCGAGGTTGCTCCGCGCACGGGCGCAGGCGAGTCCGAAGGGTATCTTCAAGGAGATCCCCGCGGAGATTCCGAATGAGATTCTCGATCGCTCTCCGGGTGAACGCGCTATAGTTGATCATTTTCAGTATTTGCGTCCTGCATTTGCGGAAGAGTACTACGCAGGGAACCTCCGCGCGATTATTGATCAGTTGGGGAAGAAGGCGCTTGGCGAATCGGATCAAGATCTCATTCGACTACATCCAACCATCACCCCAGAGAACGCAGATTGGGTGTTATCGAATGCCGAAGTTGATACGAGCGATCCGAAGGTACAGAAATTACTCGATCGCGCTCGGTTTCGCGTATCCGCAGAGGTCTCAAAGGTTGGGGAGCGCCTCGCCACAAAGAACCTTCACGATGAGCTTAAGGACTCTCTTGCACTGCGCGGCTACAACCCCGCACATCTTGCTGTCGAGTGGGACAAGGATGCAGCTTCTACGGTTGTTAAGTATTCTCCTCCCCCTCATCTTGCTTCTGAGTCCGCCGAAGTGCGGGAGGGGGAGCAAGAGGGGGTGTCCCTCAGTTTCTCCCCCTCCCGCCGGGAGGGGGAGTTAGAGGGGGTGGGGAAGGTAACTTTTACCGCTGAGGACGTAGAGGAGCTGTACCAACTCTTTATTGATCTAGGAGCAAATCCAGGGGGACGCTCAAGAGTAGAGCGCCATCTTAGTGAGTACTTCAGATATAGAGATAATGGCCAGGACGAGATTGCTGAAAACTATTTTGCAAATTCTGAAGCGCAGCAGAAAATTAGTGAGCTTTACGAACGCCGCAAACGCGAGCAAGAGACATCACCCGTAGCTAAGGCAGTAGAATTTGCCGATGAGGATGCAGTAGAGCTTGGAAAGATTTTTCAGCGTATAGACATAGACAAGGAGGTGCCGGAAGAGGCCCAGCGTATTGCACGAGAACTACTGAAGGAAGCCGCAGAGGCACACACCCCTGATGAAGCGAAGCGTATAGTGGCTGACAAAGGATACCTTGACGAGATCGCTGAAAAGGTCTTGAAGCTATTTGAGCGTCGTAAGAAGGTTTGGGATGCGGTGCGAGCCATACAGTTTACAGAATCAGATGTCCAGAAGTTCCAGGACTATTCATTACAGCAATTTGAGGAAGGGCCAGTGCGTAAAAAATGGGAGGGAGCACAGGCGCACGCTGATGCGCGGAGCTTGCTTGAGGATTGGCGTGATATTCATGCCAAAGAATCGAAGGAGCATATTGAGCAGCTTACTGCTCTAGGAGGATACCGCGCAATGGCAGAGTCGATCTACCTCGAACGGAAGGCGCGAGGGAGTTCCGATTTCTCCCCCTCCCACCGGGAGGGGGAGGTAGGGGGGGTAGGGAAAGTTGATTTCTCTCGCAAGTCGTACAAGGTGGAGGAGTATGAGCTTGTGGCGAACGACCCTGAACGGAATACTCCGTTAGGGGAAATGAGCATTGTTGGTGGGATGCCGGCAGGTCCACGGTGGATGGGAAGAGCGGAAGGGGATGAGGATCGTGCGGCCGGAGTGTTTGTTGGGCAGAGTGGAAGTGAACGACTGGCTAGCAGGGGAGTTATAGGTGGTCTTCGTCGAGACAGTGGTAACGGGCGGTTCGTCCAGGACGTTGGAGGATTGCCTGCATTCATACGGGCATCAGATGATAATCGAGAGAAACAAAGTGTTCGATGGATGGAGGGCGGCACGACTCGTCACTCTGATGGGTATGACCACGTCAGTTGGGTTACCGACATCGGCGGAAAGCCGGCGGCGGTTGTGGAGGAGGAGCCGCCGAGTTCGTTTTATGATCGCTCTGCGCGTTCGCATATTTGGCGGAGTGGTGAGACGAGAGACGCATGGTATCGTAGCATCTCAGAACTGACGGATGTAGGTGGGAAACTGGCGGCGGTTATTGAGGGGAGCGGTGCAAGCGTGACCGTATTCTGGGACAATCGCGTTTACGCTTGGGATTTTTCCATTGACTCCATCACCCATCTCACCGATGTTGGCGGGAAACCGTGCGCAATCGTAGAGCGCAGTGGGAAGCAAATGCTGTGGTGTGACGGGGAAGAAAAGTTTCTGATTCCTTCGGGGGTTGTCGTGATCAAGATTGTAGATGTTGGCGGTGAGCCGGTCGTGGCGTATAGGAGTTCAAATGGTCCAGAGGGGTGGCTGAAATTTGCTGATCGAAGCGTGAAGCATTACAAGAATATCAACGACGTCGCTAGTATTGCCGGAAAGCCCGCTGTGTTGTTCACCGGAGACGGTGGCAATGAGTACGTATCATGGAATGACGAGAGTCACCCAATTCCAATTACTGCAGATAAGTACAACATCGAATTCAAAACCGACAAGCGCAAGAAGATCACAACATTGTACGTCATTGAGCAAGATGGTAAAGCCGTGCGTGTGCGGTCAAAGGAGTTTCCAGTGGGGGAGGCCGACGAAGCCCTTCGACAAGCTCAGGGAATAGAGGAAGAAGAGCAGGAGGGTAAAGTGCTCAATGTTGCATCTGAGGAGCTTACGGAATCTGAACGAAAGAAACTGGTGTTACTGAATGTGATGCACAGCGTACATGAGGGGGACTGGCCAAATGATCAGCGGGTCGCGTTTATCGATGTAGCACTGAGGAAAGATAAATCACCTTCGAGAAGTATCACAGAGGAGCTGCGGGAGGATTTGAGTGGTTCGCGGGTGTTCGCTCGAGCAATGAATGAACGGCTGCAGGAGGATCCGACGTTCGCACGCGCGTTACTCCGTACTATGCCGGCGGTGCCGGATCCGACCGATCGAGCTGCGGTGGAGCGTATCGCGAGGCAGATTTTTCCGGAGCTTGCTCAGAATGAACAGCAGTCAGGTCTTCTGCAGCGATTCTGTGGTTTTTTCCGAGGTGGGGAATATCCTCCCGCTGTAATGCCAACTTCCCCGGCAGACTACCTCAGATCCGACGGAGTGGAGCAAATTAGCGACGGGGATCCGAGGGAATTAAATCCGCGGGAGATTGCTCGTTTTCGGGAATCATTTCCGATGAGTCAGTTCCTCACAACCAGCGTATTGGGTAAGTACAATCCTGCGTCGCGTAATTGGAGAGCAGTTGATATTCCACTCGCGCTTACCGCAAATGAATCCACGCGAGCGATGACAGGGGAGTTACAGGAACTGCCAAGTGGGGCTGCGGTACGGCTACCGATTGGGATTGGCGGTAAGGTGGGAGAGGGAGGTGCGTTGGGATATTCTGGTCCTCCGCCCATGGAAAAGGAGGAGGGGCGGAGCGGCACTCCGCTCGAGGTTATTCGTGACACCGCTGGTGCGGTTGCGCGTCTTCCAATGAATGAGCGCGTTGGGAGTATTGTGTACACGCAGTACGTTCCGGAGTTGCCCCCGGTGCTCTCTGATGTGTCGTCGCGTGTGTATGACACTTTCAAGAAGCGACTCACCACGCAGCTGGGTAACGAAGATTTTGAAGCATCGATCGGTGCTCTTTTCCCGGAGTTCGATGTATTCCTTGCATCGATCAAAGATAGGGAACCGCGTGAGCGGATCGAGTCGATCGAGCGGTTTGTTCGAGATGTTGGGTATTACGATTTTGATAATCGAGAAGTTCAGGCACTGAAGCGCGATGTATCTTTCACGGAGCGCCTGCGCATTATGCGCGAAAGGATGGAGCAGTTGAAGGAGCGCGCCTCTGGCTCCTCCCCCTCTTCTAGAGGGGGAGAAAGAGGGGGTGTGGCTGAGCAATCCCTGAATGACAAGCAGCTCGCCGGTATCTGTGCAGACTTCAATCTCCTCACGACAGCACTCCTCCGTCGTTCTGGGGTTCTTGCTGGTTGTATGCGAGGATTTGTACTGCCCGCGGGAG
>JBDRLD010000104.1:0-13161 GCA_043813445.1 Candidatus Uhrbacteria bacterium | reverse complement strand
AGTCGGTGGCGCAGGTGCGCAGAAGCGAACCGCGGTCGACGCGTTACGATCGCTTCGAGGACGTATCCGTCGGAATGAACTTCGCCTCATTCTTATTGCCGGCACGAGGCGTGACGTTGCAAAGTACTTTGAGTCGGCAGTGCGTCAGCAGCGGCTCGGCGATGCTTTGAAGCGGGGCGCAATTCGTATTCTCTACGAGAGTGAGCGGCATGCGTACTTCGCGGCATTCTCGCAGGCGATGCGTGAGACAGATATATTGTGGACAAAACCTTCCGAGTTGTCGTTCTATACCGGACTCGGGCTTCCGATTATTATGTCAGAGCCGATTGGCTCGCAGGAGGATTTTAACCGTGAATGGCTGCGTCAGGTCGGTAGCGGTATCGATCAACTTGACCCTGCGTATGCCGGTGAATGGCTATGGGATTGGATTATGAGCGGCGCGCTGGCACGGATGGCTTGGAGTGGATACATTGAGGCGCCGACTCACGGGACATACCGCATCGAATCGGTTATCAAGGGGAATCCGATTGAACTCGACCCACCACCGCTTGTCGCTTAAGGAATCGTACGAAGATAATCTCCATACGGTGAACGCGAAAGTGCGAATTTATTGTTTCTGACTCATAACTGCGTTATGCCAACGTGGCTCAGCATTGTAATTGCCGCGCACCTCCTCACTGCGCTTGCTTTTCTTGTAGACAAATATCTTTTGGCGAGGACAATTCCGCGACCGTCCGCGTACGCGTTTTATGTCGGTGTCCTCGGTGGTGCGAGCATTCTATTACTCCCATTTCATTTTGAGTTTCCAACTCTAGCACAGGCTGTGCTCGACTTCGCAGCGGGCGCGGTATTCGTTGTTGCACTTCTCGCGTTCTACACCGCACTTCGGCGTGGCGAGACATCGCGAGTCGTGACGTACATCGGCGGAACAACACCACTTTGGACATTGGTGCTCGCATATCTTTTTCTAGGTGAACGACTTGGCGGACAGGAGCTACTTGGGTTCGGAGCACTCGTCATCGGGTCTGCCCTCATCGTTCGAGAGTCGTCTACTCGCACCGCACGACAGCGCGGTGTGTATGCGTTCGCTTCTCTTGCGGCATTCGCGTTTGCGACTTCGTACATCCTCATGAAGGCGGTGTTTCTTGAGCAGGACTTTATTCCAGGCTTCGTTTGGTCACGCATCGGTGCGGTTATTGCCTCGTGCGCGATCCTTCTTCATCGGCCGAGTCGAGTTGCGATCGCAGCACCACAACAGCGGCCGAAAGGTTGGCAGTATGGTCTTTTTCTCGGTGGTCAGACCGCTGGCGCCATCGGTTTCATTGCACTTCAGTATGCGGTAAGTCTGGCCTCGCCGACGCTCGTGAATGCCATGCAGGGCGTACAGTATGCGTTCCTCTTTCTCTTTGTGCTCGTTCTCGGTAGACGCCTTCCACAACTTCGAGAACAACTCAACCGTCGAGTGGTAGTACAAAAGCTCGCGGCAATTGGTGTGATTATTATCGGTCTTGCACTACTCGCGCAGGCAAGTCTCTCATAGAATATGCGTCGTCGAACGTATCGGATCCTCATCATAGTAGTGTTCTGTGCTGCCGCTTTTTATGTGGCGCTATTTTTTGTACGTCCGGCCGATGCTCCGCAGACATACGGAGTCACCTTCACGAAGTCGTATGCCGAATACCTAGGAGTTGATTGGCGAGCAGCGTATCTTGCCCTCCTCGACGATCTTGATGTGCGACGAGTTCGTCTTGGTGCGTACTGGCCGGAGATAGAGCCGACTGCCGGACAGTATACATTTGATGACCTCGATTGGATGATGGACGAGGCGGCCAAGCATGATGCGGAGGTGGTGCTTGCAATAGGTGTTCGACTTCCAAGGTGGCCGGAATGTCACATCCCGGATTGGGTGAACACGGGGCAAGAACCGAAGGAGCTCGCGATCCGAGGGTCGCAGGGTTATCCGTATGCCGAGGTTGTAGAGCAGTATCGGCACCATCCTGCCCTTGCGATGTGGCAGGTTGAGAATGAGCCGTTTTTGCGGATTTTCGGCGCGTGTCCGCGTATGGATGGTGCATACATTGATGAGCGAATCGCACTCGTTCGTGGGATTGATACGGAGCATCCGATTCTCATTACTGACTCGGGAGAACTTTCGACGTGGCAGCGCACTGCTCGACGAGGAGATCGCTTCGGGACGACGATGTATCGAATCGTCTGGAATCCCATAATTAAGTACTGGCGTTACGATCATATCCTTCCGCCGGCGCTGTATCGTGTGAAGGCGTACCTTGCCGGTCAACGCGCGCGTGATGTGGTGATAGCCGAGCTCCAAGCTGAGCCGTGGGTGCCGGCTGGGAATATTCGAGACATCGCGTACGATGAGCTCCAACCGTTATTTACCACCGACGATTTTGAGAAGAATATCGCGTTTGCGAAAGCGACTGGCTTTGGTGATGTGTACTTGTGGGGAGCGGAGTATTGGTATTGGCTGCGTGAGGTGCATGGGGATCCGTCACTGTGGGACGCCGCGCGCGAGCTGTTGAGGCCCGAACAGACGTCCACTTGACAAATATACTCAAATAGTGTACAGTGCTTCCAACAGCGCGAGGAGGAATCCTGCGCTTTGTTCTTTGGAGGTCAAGATGGCAACGCCAACGAAAAAGCAGCTTGCGTACGCGGCACAGTTTGGGATCGATGTTCCCAGGGGTGCGAGCCGGCAGGATGTATCCGGGCTCATTACGAGGGCACGCGTCGGTAGCGGGAAGAGCGGCAAGCGCATCCGGCACGAGATCATGCCATGTGTTGCAGAGCGGCGATTGGCTGCACTCAGAGTTATCGCCGAACTCGGCATTCGAGTTGGATGCATCGTGGAGTGCTCACGATCGGGTGGCCGATCGAAGGTCAATGGCGTCGTGACGGTAGTCGATGCCAATCACGTATTCGCTCGCGGGATTGAGCGCGGTTCGTTCGAGTCGGCGATTGGGTATAGTGGGAATGATGGCTCGTTTATTGCAACTGTGCGTGTCGTTCATCCAGGCCAAGAAGGATACTGGCATGAGCGGCAGTTCACGGTTGGTATGTCGGGGTCGTGTGTGACATTCATTCGTGCGCAGCTCGTGGGAAAGGATCGCTTCTCGACACCCTATGGCGAGTTTTGGAAGCGGAGCGTCGTGGAGGAAGCTGTTCGGATGTTTGATCAGAAGCGACGAGAGTCCAGGGCGAGCCGCGCAGCGGGACGACTGGCGAAACTTCGCTCCGAACTCGAGCGGAAGCAGAGCGTCATGCGCTTCTGTGCAGCGTGTGGCAAGGAGTACGTGCGCGGAACGAATGAGCAGTGCCGACGTTGTGACGATTGTCGTATTTCGAAGCAGCTGGCTGGGAAGCGGCGTTTTTGCATCGACTGCGGCACGGAGTTCGACGTGACGGCGGAGGGCGCCGGTCGATGGCACTGCCCGGATTGTCATCGGTAGCGAGATGGGTATCGAAATCATGTGGCCGCTCAGCATTCGTGCTGAGCGGCTATCAATTTGGTACAGTGGGAGTACATGAGGTATACATCGGCTTGGTTTCGCGGAAAACGGGTTACAGTCATGGGCTTGGGGCTCCATGGCGGAGGGTTGGCTGTGGCGCGCTGGATGCTGCGTCACGGTGCTGATGTGACCGTTACGGACATAAAGACGCGTGCGCAACTTCGCCCGTCTGTTTGTGCGATCGAGAAGACAGCACAAGGGAAGGGGAGTGGAAGGCTGCAACTGGTCCTCGGAGGCCATCGTGCGGTGGATTTTAATCGGGCAGACATCATCGTGCAGAATCCCGGTGTTCCTCGCGATTCTCGTTATCTCGACATCGCACGTCATGCGCATGTGCCTATTGAGAACGAGGCAAGCATTTTCCTGCAGGTGGTTCGTGCTACGAAGCTGCCGGTACGGATCGTCGGCATCACCGGAACACGGGGGAAATCAACAACAGCGGCACTCATCTTTGCGATGCTGGACGCAGGCGGACGACGTGCGTTCCTTGCAGGCAACATCCGTATTCCAATGTTTGATATTCTGGATCGTGTTATCCGTGCGGCCCGACACGATGAGGTGGACGTCGTGTTGGAGCTCTCAAGTTGGCATTGCGAACATTTGAGCGCACAGACTGGAAGTGTCGATGTTGCCGTGTTTACAAATCTTCTCCGCGACCACCTCAATCGGTACGCATCGATGCGGTCGTACTTTTCTGCCAAGGCGCGACTGATACGGTTCCAGCGTTCTCGCGCAGTTGCGGTGCTCAACGCGGATGATGTTGTGGTCTCCGAGCTGGCGCGGGTGTACAAGCGAGATGTTCGTTGGTTTAGTTCGGCAGCGCTCCCTATCCGCACACGCGGCGCATACTTGGATCGCGCGTGGGTGTGGGTGCGCGATCGGTCAAAGACACAACGTCTTGCTGCCATTCGGAATGCCTCGCTTCAAGGTGCGCACAATGCGATGAACGTCGCCGCAGCGACTGCGTGCGCGCACACTCTTGGAATCTCCGGTGTCGCGATACGTCGCGCGATCAGAGAGTTCCGCGGTCTTCCGGGGCGTGCCCAAGACATCGCAACGCGAAATGGAATCCGGTATATGAATGACACGTGCGCAACGACGCCGGATGCATCCATCGCAGCATTGCGATCCATTACGGATGGAATTGTGCTTATTGCCGGTGGCACAGACAAGCGATTGCGATTCGACGTTTGGGCGAGGGAAGTGGTTGAACGTGTCCATTCGATCGTATTTCTTCCAGGCACGGCGACCGACTGCATGCGTGCGGCACTCAAGCGCACCCCGGGCGCGCACGCGCTTGCTATATATGAAGCTAACAGTATGCGTACAGCAGTGCGTACAGCGACGAAGTGTGCGGAGCGAGGAGATGTTGTACTTCTGTCACCGGGCGCTACGTCCTTTGGTCTCTTCGTACATGAATTTGACCGCGGAGATCAGTTTGTACAGGCCGTGAAAACTAAGCGGTGAGGCAACAGCATGATGAGTATTCGAAAATTAGTACCGACGCCTTTGCTACGGGCATACCATTTTTCACTCGCCGTAATCGCGAAGTGGTGGTTTCGAAATCCCAGCAAGCGGCTTGTGGTTGTTGGTGTCACGGGGACACACGGAAAATCATCCGTGGTGATGCTTCTTGGGCATGTATTACATGAGACCGGATATCGCGCCGGTTGGATTTCCACTGCGACGATGTGCGATGGTAAGCGAACGTGGCTCAATGATTTGAAGATGACCATGCCCGGGCGTTTTCAGCTCCAACGTTTTTTACGTACGCTTGTCGCGAACGGCTGCACGCACGCGATAGTGGAAACCTCATCAGAGGGAATTGCGCAGCATCGGCATCGCGGAATCGACTACGATGTCGCGGTGTTGCTCAATCTTGCGCCAGAGCATATCGAGTCACATGGCGGGTTCGAGCGATATCGGGCTGCCAAGGCGCGACTGTTCGCGCATACCGCACGCGGATCGAAGGCGAAGCGTTTTGCGATTCTGCCCGCGGACCTCAAGTACAGTTCTGAGTTCTCCGGGTACCCGTTTACAGATATTCGAAAGTTCGATGCGGCTGATGTGCGCGCGGTGCGACTTCCTGCACCGATTGCAGCGTTTCCGGAAAATGCCGCAGCGGTGATGGCGGTTTGTGCAATCCTCGGCATCCCCGAAGATCGCGTGGTTGCGGCACTGGAAACCACGGCACCGCTTCCGGGGCGCATGGAGCGTATTGAGGCGGGACAACCGTTTGAGGTGATTGTGGACTACGCGCATACACCGCACGCGCTGGAGGCAGTATACCGATCACTTGCAGTGCCATCAGGGAAGACTGTGCACGTGCTTGGTGGCGTCGGAGGGGGACGTGACAAATGGAAGCAGCCGGAAATGGGGCGCGCAGCCGCGCAACACGCCGAGGTGGTTATCGTGACAAACGAAGACCCGTACGATGATGACCCGATGCAGATAATTCGTGCGGTGGCGGATGGAGCAAGAGGGCGGGGGAGTGCCGAAGTTGAGGAAATCCTCGATCGGCGGGAAGCGATTGCAAGATCACTATCACTCGCAAAGGAAGGGGATCGTATTATCGTGAGCGGGAAGGGTTGCGAGCAAGCCATCTGCGGCCCCCACGGCTCAAAGACGCCCTGGGACGATCGGAAAGTGATTCGTGAAATACTAAAGCAGCAGCAGAAGTAGACCATAGCCCTATGCCCACCCCCGAAAACCCCAACTTCCTCCACAAGAAATATCGCGACCTCAGCGCCAGCCCCGAGGTGTCTCGTGCTGCTTCCAAAAAGGAGCACGAGACACAAGAACCCCTCCCTCCAACAAAACCCAAAGAGCGCATCCAGGCATACCTCGATCGCCTCAACACCATCCTTAACCCCGAACCCCGCGATCCCACTGCCTCTAAGGAAGAACAGGAAGCATCCGCAGCATCCCGCAAACACCGCAACATCGAGCTCCTCAAAACCTCCCTATACAACAACGTCCTCACCATCCCACAAGAAGTCCCCGAATCATACTTCGACTCCATCATCAAACGCCACAAAGAAGAAGGTCACGGAGACATCGAGATCCCCGAGGACCAACGCCAAGAGCTCATCCAGACCATCATCCAAGATCAGGAGAACTCCCTGGACCTCTGGGTCACATACCTCACCTCCAAAGATGCAAAATACCCGGACTGGTCCAAGTACTGGGCATTCCGCTCCATGCTCAAGATGGGCACCTTTGACAAAGAGAAGCACCAATTCACCAAGCGCACCAAAGGATCCATCTCCCCATTCCCCGAACTGAACCAAGAAGCACTGGCCATTGTCCTCAATGCACAAGAAACCCTTGAAGCAGGAGATCAGCCCGACCTCGGCTTTGATTTGGACGATGCTACCAAGCAATCCTTCCTCCAAGCCCTCAAACAGAAGAACTTCGCCAAGTCATACGCCATTGCCATTGAACAGTTCAAACCCATCTCCGAAGCACTCCTCAAGATCACAGACGGAGAGTGGAGAACCTTCCCCCAAGGATCAGACCCCCAGGAACTCGTGGACTCCCTCAAAGACTACGGAACGGGCTGGTGTATCCGAGGAAAGGCAACCGCAGCCAGATACCTCGAATTCAACAACCTCGAGGTCTTCTACTCCAACGACCAAGAAGGCAACCCCACCGTACCGCGACTTGTCATTGTGCGAGATCAGAACAATACCACCACCGAGTTTCGCGGTATTGCCAAGCAAGAAGAGCACGACAAGTACATTGGCGATGTTGTCCAAAAGAAGCTCAAAGAACTCCCGGATGGCAAACAGTTCGAGCAACGTGCACAAGACATGAAGACGCTCACCGAACTCGTCAGAAAGAACGACCAAGACCCCACCTCCCTCACCAAAGAAGACCTCATTTTCCTGTACGAGATCGATCACCAAATCCAGAACTTCGGCTACCACGACAAAGACCCGAGAATCAAGGAACTCTTAGATCAGCGGAACCCCAAAGAAGACGCTCCGATTGTCCTCAACTGCACTCCGGACCAAATTGCAACAAACAAAGACGAGATCACCGAAGACACCAAGGCATACATTGGACCACTATTTTCAGGCATCTTTGACCTCCTCCCTTCTTCTGGTCATTGCGAGGAGTCTGCGACGCGGCAATCCCGCTCAACCAAGCGGACGGGATCGCCACACCCCGACCAGGGTGTCGTGGCTCGCGATGACAGGCCTTTGCATACATCCATCGAGCACTTCTACACCTCCTTCCCCGAAGGCAGGATTGAGCAACGCACCATTGAGATTGGCGGGAAGACACCGGAACAGTACAAGCAAGAGCTCACCGAGCAGGGTCACAGGATGGGTGAATGGGCTGAGGACATCCTTGCCAAAACCCCCACATCCAAAGAACCACAAGACATCCAGACCATTCGTCTCACGGTCGGAGACCTTGGTTTCACCGAAGCAACGGGATACGATGAGATTTGCAAGCGCGCCAAAGAGCTGGGCCTTGAGCTGGCTCCTGCAGAAGCGGGTCCTGCGCTTCGTCTTTCGCTCATCGATCAGCCAATGGGTGATTGGTTCCGAATCGCAATGGAACCCATTGTGGACCGTGGCGGCTTTCCGCTCGTCTTCGGCCTGGCACGGGGCGCGGACGGTTCGTGGCTGCTCGCGGACGGCGGCGGGCCTGGCTCTCTGTGGTTTCCGCGCAGCTCTTTCGTTTTCCGCCGCAAGCAGCACTGAGTTTGGAGTTCCTTAGTGTATGGAGTCCTGAGTTCCTGAGCTCTTAGATCCTCAGGGTTTGTCCGTACTGCATATATGAAGCCGTGCTTGAACACCGAGGAACGACCGAGCGGTGCTCAGCGATCTTGTAGAAAAACAAGTTAATTCGCATGCACATCACGAAGCGACTCAACCTTCGCGCGAGTGAGCATGTCGAGGCGGTGCTTCGACGTTCTGTATTCGTACCCATACCGAGCATACTGCTCGGGGCGGTGGTGTTGGTGCTCGCGTTCCTGCTTATCGTTCCACTCTTCCGATTCGGGTTGCTCGGATTATTGGGATTTGGTGTGCTCGTCGTTTTGGGCGCGGCGTCCATAGTTCGGTCGCTGTGGCTCTGGTATCGGACGGCGTTCGTGGTGACGAACCACCGCATCTTCGATATCGATCAGGTAAGTGTGCTCCATCGAAGCGTGACCGAGGCGCGATTCGCACGAATCGAGGATATTGTACTCGAGGTACGCGGTGTGCTCGCGTCGGTACTTCGCTGCGGGACGTTGCGCATTCAGACCGAAAGGAGTGACGTTGAGATCGAGATGACATTCGTTCCGCATGTCGAGGAGGCGCATGAGTTGCTCAATCGATTGTGGCGCGCGTATGATCGTCTCGGGCGCGGCGACGAACAATTGCGGATGCATGAACTGGACGATGTCGCGCTCATTCGGATGCGCGGACGCATTGATGCAGAGATGGCGAGACGAGGCATCGATCATTAGTTATGGACAAGAAAAAATCCGTACAACTAAAATCGTGGCGAAACCGCATCCTCTTTGTAGCGGGCATGATTGCGATTATTGTCGTGGTCAGCGGAATAGTAGGGGAGTATCGCAGGCGGAGGGCCGTCGCCGAGGAAATTGCGGCCATTGAGGCGGAGATTTCGAGAATGGAAATTCAGCGGCAGCGGTTGTCCGACCTACTTGAGCGAGCGGATGATCCAGGATTTCTCGAGCGTGAAGCTCGTCTTCGACTCGGACTACAGCAATCCGGCGAAGAGGTGCTTATTGTGTCGGACGATGCACATGGAATCGGACCGATTGAGCCGACCATACTTGCCCCGACCGAGAAGGAATCCAATCTTCGTCGATGGTGGCGACACATTTTTGAGTAAGAATGCGCCAGGATTTGCTTCCTTCGGATAGTGTGCTACATTCTACAGGGATCCTGTCACGAGTACATGTGATGCGGGTGTAGCCCCGACGATTCGCAGGGCGAATGTCGGGGTCCCGACCGAAAGCGTCGGGATTCAATTCCATAATTCTGCGGGTGTAGTTCAATGGTAGAATGCAAGCTTCCCAAGCTTGAGACGGGGGTTCGTCCCGTCATGCGACGGGACGCCCTGTCGGATGACAGGGCGATTCCATGCGGGTGTAGTTCAATGGTAGAATGCAAGCTTCCCAAGCTTGAGACGGGGGTTCGATTCCCCTCACCCGCTCCACGCCACCTTAGCTCAGTGGTAGAGCAATCGCTTCGTAAGCGATAGGTCCTGGGTTCTGCGCCATAGGCGCATCAGCCTCAGGCTGAGAATCTTCATTTCTACATTTACAGATTTGCCACCTTAGCTCAGTGGTAGAGCAATCGCTTCGTAAGCGATAGGTCCTGGGTTCGAATCCCAGAGGTGGCTTATGCAAAACGAGCGCAGCAAAGCGCTCGTTTTGTGATAGGATAAATGACTATGACGCTTCGAGAAAAGCTGCTCCTCTGGTGGGGAAGGCGGCACATTGGGGAGACAATTCGGAGAAGAGCAGTACGGAGGTCGTTGTGCAAATACACCCCCACTAACTCCCCCTCCCGCACTGCGGCGGACTCGGAAGCTAGAAGAAGGGGAGGACCTGATGTGATACTCGACGCTGGGTGTGGACGAGGGGACAACGCACTGTGGTGCGCGCGGCGTTGGCCGAGTGCTCGAATTGATGCGGTCGATTTCGATCCGGAGTGCATCGCAACGGTTGAGCGACGTGCTGTTGTAAATTATCCGAACGTTCATGCTCGCATCGGTAATATTGAACGCGACACGTTCGGAAGTGGGTATGATATAATATACTCAGTGGATGTGTTTGAACATTTGCATAATCCACACACCGCGTTCGAGCGCTGCGCGGCGCAGCTCGAGCGCGGTGGACGTCTTATCATTCACGTTCCACAGCGTGAACAGCGTCGGTGGTTCTCAAGGTTTGAGCAGTTTGACCAGGAGGATCACGTTCGAAGCGGGTTTACTCGAGAGGAGTTGGAACAGTGTGCTGCCGGAGTGGGACTTCGGGCTATCGAGGCCAGGGAAACATTCGGGCGACTCGGAGCGCTTGGATGGGAACTCTTTCAGCTCGCACAACAAGCTGGCAAGTGGTTCGCGCTTGTGATGTACCCCGTACCCTGGATACTCGCGACTCTCGATGGTGTACTACCACATCGATCAGGGAATGGGCTACTAGTTGTTTTTGAGCGTACTCCATAACGTTGCGGGTATTGCAAATTCCTGTGATAGTTTTTGAAGGCATTACAAAACAGTATCCACCAAACACCGTTGCCCTTGACGATGTTAGTTTTCATATTGAGCCAGGTGAACTTGTTTCGGTTGTTGGACAGAGTGGAACCGGCAAGACCACGCTCGTGCGCCTTCTAATCGCTGAAGAGCGGCCATCTGAGGGAAAGATTGTTATTGGAGGATGGGACATCAGTCGAATACATCGGGGCGAGGTGCCGGTGTTACGAAGACAGATTGGGACGGTTTTTCAGGATTTTAAGCTTTTGAGGCAGAAAACCGTAGCGGAGAACGTAGCTTTTGCGCTAGAGGTGTGTGGAGCGTCAGGTTCGCGCATCCGCGAAGTTGTGCCGAATGTTCTTCGCGTTGTTGGATTGTTTGAGAAGGCGGATCGATTTCCGACGCAGCTCTCCGGTGGGGAGCAACAGCGCGTTGCCATTGCCCGAGCACTCGTGCATGGGCCGAAGATTCTTGTGGCTGATGAGCCAACAGGGAACCTCGATTCTATTCATACGCGTGAGATCGCCGACCTTCTCGAGAAGATCAATAGCTTCGGTACAACCGTTGTTTTGGTGACGCATAATCGTGACATTGTAAACGCGCTTCGTAGACGAGTCATTACGCTTGAGGATGGTCGGATAGTACACGATCAGCAGAAAGGTACATACCGACTCTCGTGAGCGTGGTACGACGGTCATAATTGAATTCTCCTCGCAGCAAGCTGACGAGGTATCCTCTCTACGTAGGGGCGGCCTTCTATGGCCGCCCGTCCGGACGGGCGGGGATTGAACCCCGCCCCTACGTCAAACAGGAAAGGACACAGCAAGCTGATGGGGAATCGAACCCCGAGATTATTGAGTAATTAACATACGACGCATGTTTGTTTCCGGCGGACGAATGATTAAATGGGCACTTCAGGATTTCGGACGGAACGTTTGGCTTTCCGTTACGACAGTACTCATCCTCACACTCACGCTCGTGAGTGTGCAGGTACTACTTGCCGTAAACGTGGCGGGCGGCATTGCGTTGGATGAGTTGGAATCGCGTGTTGATCTCCGCGTACAGTTTCTGCCGACGGTAAGCGAATCGGACGTTGATGCATTGCGCAGTGAGCTTCTCCAGAGAGAGGAAACGACACGCGTTGAGCACATTTCGAGTGAACAGGTATTTCGAGAGTTTTCCATACTACACGAAGGAAATAATGAGATTCTTAGCGCTCTCGAGGAACTTGGAGAAAATCCATTCGGCCCCGAGATTCGGGTTCATGTTCGAAATCCGGCAGACTTCGCGATTATTGAGGAGATTATCGCGCAGCCTGGCATTGCCGAGCGCGTCACCGAGACCGGGTCTGGCGATCGATCGCTTCTCGTTGAGCGTCTCACCATACTCACGAGGAAACTTCGTGCAGCCGGGCTGATCATGAGTGGACTATCATTCCTGGTGACATTGCTCATCATCATTAATGCCATGCGTATCGTCACGTACGTTCGACGTGACGAGGTGGGTATAATGAAGCTTGTTGGAGCGACAAATTGGTTTGTTCGCATGCCATTTCTCATCATGGGCGTGCTCGCGAGTGCGGTCGCGACGATCATCGTGCAAGTAGTAACATTCCCGGTGCTCGATGCGCTTGAACCGACGTTCTACCAGTTCCTAGGGGAGCGCAGTATGGACATTGGCTTATTCTTCCGATATCATATTGTTGCGATTGCCGGAGGCGAGTTTCTCGGCCTGGCGGTGCTCACCGTACTCATCTCCGCCATCGCGCTCCGGAGGTATCTCCGGGTGTAGTTGATTCGGTGGGGGGTCGTCTAACGGTAGGACAGCGGCCTTTGAAGCCGTGAATCTAGGTTCGATTCCTAGCCCCCCAGTTGGGTTGAATTACGCTCTTGCGGGAGGTGATCGTCTCATGTACAGTGCTCCTGCACGGCATTGATGGAAGATATTTGACTCGGGCTGTAGCTCAGTTGGTAGAGTGCACGCCTCGGGCGCGTGAGGTCGTGGGTTCAAGTCCCGCCAGCCCGAGTCAGATATTTTTCTATAGGATGGGTGCGTGAGGTCGTGGGTTTCGTAGCGAAGCGGAGACCCTGTCGAATGACAGGGCAAGTCCCGCCAGCCCGAGTCAGATATTTTTCTACGGGTCGGCGCGTGAGGTCGTGGGCTTCAGTTCTATTTGGTGCAACGAAAAACCCCCGATCCATTACGGACCGGGGGTCTTGGTGCTGTTTGGTGCTGACGCTACTGCAGCTGCAGGTAGCGGCCGGCGCTGCGGTACACGATCAGCGTGGCAAAGGTGACGAGCTGGAGGAGGTGCGTCGCCGCCAATGCTTGCTCCATACTGGGCGGTGGCGCTACTTGGAGTGTGTCTCCACAGATTGCGATGATGTTCGCGATGTCGTGCAGG
>JBDRLD010000103.1:0-23156 GCA_043813445.1 Candidatus Uhrbacteria bacterium | reverse complement strand
GAGATCGGCATTAAGGATCGTCAACTCACGATCATCGCACCACTACCAGGAACACCAGCGGCGAACGCGGGGCTACGCACGAGTGACGCCATCCTTGCGATTGACGAGGTATCGACTTTTGACATGACACTCGAGGAGGCTGTTGCGCGGATTCGCGGGCCACGTGGGACATCGGTCGGGCTCCTCATTCACTCACCGGATGCGGAAGTCCCACGAACCGTGACCATGACGCGTGAGGTGATCGCAATCGAGAGTGTCACGGTTGAGGAGCGAAAAACAAGTGATGGAACACCGATCACATACATTCAAATAGCACATTTTAACGGAGATACGGTCGAGCGGTTTGATACGGCTGTGCGCGAGCTAATCGCACGGAACGATCGTGGTATTATTCTCGATCTCCGTAATGATCCGGGTGGTTTTCTCGATTCCGCGATTGATATTTCCGGTGCATGGGCGGAACGGCGTGTCGTGGTGCGTGAGCGGGCGAATGACGGTCGTGTGCAAGAGCATCGTACTGATGGCCTCGCGCGGCTTCAATCGCTCCCGACGGTGGTTCTTGTGAATGCAGGAACAGCATCGGCGTCCGAGATCGTCGCAGGCGCGTTGCAAGACTATGGACTCGCAACGATTATTGGTGAGCAAACCTTTGGCAAGGGGACGGTTCAACACCTCACGAATCTCGATGATGGATCGGCAATCAAACTAACCATCGCAGAGTGGCTTACTCCGAGCGGACGATCGATTGAGGGCGACGGCATTACACCGGACGTTGTGGTGGAGTTGAGCGATGACGACATGGAGAACGAACGTGACGGACAGCTCGATCGAGCACTCCTGGAGCTCGAACGACTCATGGCGTTATGAAAGTCATCCTCCTGAAAAATGTAGTCGGTGTCGGGAGAGAGGGAGAAACATGCGATGTTGCTGATGGGTACGCACGGAATTTTCTCTTTCCGAAGCATCTCGCAGTGACGGCGACAGAATCGGTTCGAGAGGAGGTGCGTGAACATGCGGAGGCGGGACGGCGCGCTGCGGAGCGTGAGCTGCGTGGTATGCAGAAACTTGCGGCGTCGCTTGATGGGCATGAGTTTGTCATACGCGTACGTGCGAGTGCGGAGGATACGCTCTATGGTGCAATGAGCGCACAGCAGATCGTTGATGCGCTGCGTGGAGAGGGGCACACCATCGAACCATCGTGGGTGGCGTTCGACGCTCCGGTGAAAGAGCTTGGCGAGCACGACGTTCGTCTACAATTTCACCACGGACTCGAGGCGACACTTCGTATTATCGTCGAGCGAGAGGAGTGATAATGCGCCTTGGATTACAGTTCGATAGATCTCGGACATGTAGTCGATAGAGACTTCTGTGAAACGCTGGTTGCGTGACTTTTACAGAGGTCTTTGTAGTTTTTCGACTGTAGTTATTTCGATATGACCAAATACATTTTTGTGGTCGGCGGGGTGCTCTCCGGAGTGGGGAAGGGAACGGTAACCGCGTCCCTCGGCACCATTCTTCAATCGAAGGGATTTCGTATCACCGCGATGAAGGTCGATCCGTACGTGAATGTCGATGCGGGTACGATGAATCCGACGGAGCATGGCGAGGTGTTCGTCACCGACGATGGTGATGAGTGCGATCAGGACATCGGTTCGTACGAGCGTTTCATTGGCACGACACTTGGGAAGATTAATTACATGACGACCGGTCGCGTGTACCGGTCGGTTATTGAACGCGAGCGGAATCTTGAGTACAAGGGCAAGTGCGTCGAGGTGGTTCCACACATTCCGGAGGAAATCATCCGGCGAATCGATGCGGCACAGAAGGCGACAAAGGCGGAGATCGTGCTTATTGAGGTGGGCGGGACGGTTGGTGAATACCAGAACGTCCTCTTCCTTGAGGCGGCGCGTATGATGAAACAGGAGCGGCCTGGAGACGTGCTCTCGATCCTCGTGTCCTACCTTCCAATCCCCGGACATCTTGGTGAGATGAAGACAAAGCCGACACAGCACGCGACGAAGCTCCTCCAGGGAGCGGGTATCCAGCCAGATTTCATTTTTGCACGCGGATCGCAGGAGCTTGATGCGCCGCGGCGCCGTAAGCTCGCGACGTTCTGCAATGTCGGACCGGATGACGTCATCTCCGCACCGGACGTTCCGTCGACTTACCATGTGCCGGTTAATTTTGAGCAACTCGGCGTTGGAGATCGCGCGCTCAAGAAGCTCGGCTTGCGCGCTCGGAAGAGCGATATGCGACAGTGGAAGGCGATGGTACGCACGAGTCAGACCGCCCAGGATGAGGTGCGTATCGCGATCGCGGGGAAGTATTTCTCGACGGGCGACTTCGTGCTCGCTGACGTCTACCTTTCCGTCATCGAGGCAGTGAAGCATGCAGCATGGGCTCAGAAGCGGAAACCGGTATTGGAATGGTTGAATACCGAGGAGTACGAGCGCGATGCAAAAAAGTTGCGCGAGCTCGACAAGTTCGATGGGGTGATTATCCCTGGTGGGTTCGGTACGCGCGGTGTTGAGGGCAAGATCCGTGCGATCCAGCGGTTGCGCGAGAAACAGATTCCCTACCTCGGGATTTGCTACGGCATGCAGCTTGCGTGTGTGGAGTATGGACGAAACGTACTTGGACTAGTGGACGCAGCATCAACGGAGATGAATCCGAAGACTACACATCCAGTTGTTGCACTCATGGATGAGCAGAAGGCGAAACTCGCGAAGTCGGATTATGGAGGAACAATGCGACTCGGAGCGTATCCCTGTCGTATTGCGAATGGGACGCAGGCCGCAGCAGCATACCGAGGGTCTTCGTTTGTCCTGCGCGAGCGGAAGAACGGCGATCTCAGCATCTCCGAGCGGCATCGTCATCGTTACGAATTCAACAACGTGTATCGGAAGCGTTTCGAGAAGGCAGGCCTCGTATTCTCCGGCATCAATCCGGACATGGACCTTGCGGAGATTATCGAGCTACCGAAGAATGTGCACCCGTATTTCATCGGTGCACAGTTCCATCCGGAATTCAAAGGAAGTCCGCTCAATCCACACCCACTTTTCCGTGGTCTCGTGAAAGCGGCGGTGAAGCGGCGAAAGGGGTAATTAGTACATAAGGAACCCGCCGGTCCCAGGAATGGGGCCGGCGGGTTATTGACAGGATTTCGGAGAGGTAGTACGGTGTTCGCGAGCGAGCAATTCATTATTTGGGGAGGTAGGCGGTGCACAGACGACATAACTGCGCGTGTGAGGATTACAAGGTATCGCATGCTTCGGTTCTTGGGCTCATCCTGCTGTTCGTCATCATCTGGGCGGTCGTCGGATATGGTGCGATGTTCATCCACGATCTGTTTGGGGAAGATGGTATCGCGAAGGGGTTTGCGGCAGCGTGGCTCATTTTTGGTGCCATCATGGGATGTCACTACTCCAGCCACATCGTCGGTTGCCTGATCGACATGCATCGCCTCGCCATGAGCGTTTATGAAGAAGGCGAAGAGGCCGATGAGGGCGAAGACGATGACGGAGACGATGACGCCGATGAAGACGAGGACTACTAGAGGACTGTCGACGACGACGAGTAGAGCCAGACGATCATCAGGATTGACGAGTCCGCAGCATGCGGAGCGATGGAATACGAAACACCCCGACCAATGGCCGGGGTGTTCCTTTGTTTCGTTATGCTTGTGCGTCTTCGACGCTCACGACATTGCGGAGGCGTTTCCTTCCGTTAAAGCCGATGAAGAAACGCTTCTTGAAACGCGCAACGCCATCCTTCGTGGCAAAGAGCGTATCATCGCATCCTTTCTGGACGTTTTCGCCCGGGCGGAATGCGGTACCGCGTTGGCGGATAATGATATTGCCCGCGCGGACAATTTGTCCGTCCGAGCGTTTCACGCCGAGCCGTTGTCCACGCGAATCTCGGCCTAGTCGAGTTGAGCCACCTGCTTTCTTATGTGCCATATTCTATGTCGTCATTCCGAGGAATTCTGGGCGAAGAATCTCACCGATACGGCAGAAGGTACTGCGAGAGTACTAGGGCCGCGACATGCTGGCGTGAGATCCTTCGTTTCACTCAGGATGACAGAAGAAGGGAAAAGATTATCAAAACCACCGCCAAAGCGGTGACCTGCATTCATTTCAGCATACAGCACGGAAGGCGTCAAGGCGACTCTTTTTCTCCCCATCCCACCGGGAGGGGGAGGTAGAGGGGGTGGGGAGGTATTTTTGAAACGAAGAACCCCGCCCTTTATGGGGGCGGGGTTCGTGGGTTCGATACGTTGCTTGTCTACGCGATTTGCGCGCGGACACCGAGGCCCTTAAGGCGAACGATGGCCGAGGGCGGTCTCATGCGGCGAATTGCTTCATCACATCGGCCAGAGTTGCGTTCTTGGCAAGCCGTCGAGGATCGTACGCGACCCTTCCGACGCTGGGTGTAACAGTCTTCGCCAGTGCGATGAGAAACTCGGTGGGGACGCCGATGAGCGCCGCACATTCGTCCCATGCCTCCTGCGTTTCGACTGGCCCATGTTCCGGATGGAACGGATTCTCGATGAAGACGGTCAGTGGCGCCTCCAGATCGTTGAGGCGGAAAGTATGTGGCGGATCGATCCATGGCACTTGGTACGGATCTTGTACCGTGACCATGATGGGGTTTGCGAGGCCGCTTGTGCGCTCCATTGTGAATAGCTTCTGCGGAATGGTGAACAATGCGGCAGCTTGTTCCCCTTTTTGCATCATCGTTTCCTCCTACGTCACGTCGTTCGCGTGGCCGTTGAGCGTGTGGATGACGAAACGCGCGATCGTGTAGCCGCAGAGGCCGAGGATCGCGGAGATCGTGCCGGCTGCGACGATGGTTGCGGCGAATGCGACGGCTCCGTACTCGGCGACGGTGCCAACCGTGGCGACGTACGCGTACGTTGCGACGCCTCCCACCGGTGCGTAGATCGCGCAGATCACACGCTCGTTCGAGTGGACGAGGCGGACGAGTTTCACCGCGAACCTCGCGCAGAATCCCAGCATCGCCGCCACGCCGCCGAGGATTACGGCGACCCCTCGGAAGAGGTGCACGACGATGCTGGTCGTCCCGTACACCAGGAACATCCCGGCGTGGTGGTAGGAGCAGCTGTATCGTAGGAGCGGTCCGTTGTTCTCTTCGTCCCTGTGCTGGATATCGTACCCACGCATGCGGACGAAGAACGTGTCCGGCACGACGGGGTGGTTATATTCGATGGCCACGGCCATGAAAACCAGCGGGATGAAGGAGAGCGCCGACGCGAGGAAGCCGAGACAGAAGAAGGTCACGAAGAAAGAGGGCCACACAACGTAGGTGCCGACTTGGTGTGGGTGCTCCGCCATGAGATTGAGCATCATCGAACCGCCGAATGCGGCGCCGACGAACAGCGTGCAGAAGAAGACCGGTCGCGGCTTGCTGAGGAATCGCGCCACCGGCTTTATGATCGAGAGCGGGAAGCGTACGAGCACGGCGAACGCGATATCCACGCACAACTCGAGCGCGTCGTCGGTCTGGCCCAACGCGGCATCATACTGCGTCTGTCGCCAGGCCGTCGGCGCCTTCCGAACCACCTCGGCCATGTTGTAGCCGAAGTAGCCGACGAGCGAACCGCCCGCAACGGCGAGTGCCACCGCGACGATCCCGAGATCCGGCACGAGCGCGTACAGCAGCGCCAACGTCAGCGCCCCTCCTGCGGAGCAGGCAATCATGATGCGGCTTGCACGATGATCCACGATATCCTCCTTGGTGTCATACCCGCGACACGCGGGGTTTGGAAACAGCAACGTCGTACCACTACGACACTGTAGCATAGCACAGCAGAGCGAAAATGTCAAGGAGAGCGAATTGAGGGCGGACGATCCTCTTTTTTCTCCCCATCCCACCGGGAGGGGGAGTTAGAGGGGGTGGGGAAGCGGGGCGGAGGGGAGGTATGTCAAGAAGTAAAAGGTGGCCGAAGTCGGAGTTCGGCCAGTTTATCAATCTCCAAATCCAAATGTCCAATGAAATCCCAATGTTCCAAATGTCGTAATTCTGGAATTCAGTCATTGTACATTCATTGGATATTTGGATTTGGACATCGGTCATTTATATGTCCCACATCACCCAATCAGTTCTCAATTACCCATTCCAGTGCTACTATGAATCCATGGAACGGATGGCATTCAACCGTGATCTTGTGCGATTGACGCACCCGATCTTCGCACGGCCGCTGTCGCGGTGGTGCGTTCTTAGTGCGGCCATGCTTCTCATTGGCGCATGGGTGGCTACGTTCGCAGTGCCGAATGCGGAGAGTGGCGCGATTGTGGTTCACTACACCACAACGTTTGGTATCGATGCGCTTGGATCGTGGCGCGACCTGCTCCGACTTCCGATCACCGGCTCCATACTCGTTGTGCTCGATGTCGTCCTAGCATTCCTTCTCACCGAGCGCGATGAGCAGGCCCCGACGCCTGCATCGTGGATTCTCGTCATCGCAGCACTCCTCATCGCATTTGTTGTTTGCTTTGGCACACTACTACTCCTGCGAATGAATCTTCTGTTTGAAGGATAATTGGGAAAGCATCTTTTAAAGTGTTTTAGTTGGTGGGGTATATGGATCCTGTAATCAAAATTCTCCTGTTGAGTACACTCGCGTTTATTGTGACGATTTGTTGGACGCCATTGTTCACCAAAGTACTTTTCAAGTACAAGCTTGGAAAGAATATTCGTCTTGCGTCGGACGCGCCGGTGTACGCGAAGCTCCACGAGCACAAAGCCGGCACACCAACCATGGGGGGAGTGCTTGTCTGGGGGACGACGCTGCTTTTTGCTGTGATCTTTGGAGTGGCATCGGCACTGGGAGTGCCATGGCTTCGCGACCTTTCATTCATCTCGCGCGCGGAGACACTGCTTCCGATTGGCGCACTTATCGCGGCCGCAATTGTTGGACTTGGTGACGACCTCTTGAACGTATTTCGCATCGGTCCGCATGGAGGCGGACTGCGCATGCGTCTTCGGCTGGTCCTCTATGCACTCATTGCGGCGGTCGGTGCGTGGTGGTTCGTTGTGAAGCTTGATTGGACAACACTACGTGTCCCATTCATCGGTCCGGCGGATCTCGGGCCGATCGGCTTCTTTCTTTTCGCGATGCTCTTCCTTATCGCGGTCGCGTTTGCGGTAAATGAGCAGGATGGCCTCGATGGCCTTGCCGGAGGCACGCTCCTCACATCTTTTGCTGCGTACGGAGCGATCGCGTTCATGCTGGGGAGATTTGAACTCGCGGCGTTGATTGGCGTGATCATTGGTGCGCTTCTTGCGTTCCTCTGGTTCAACATTCCGCCAGCGCGGTTTTTCATGGGGGATACCGGCGCAATGGCACTCGGCATCGGTCTCGGCGTCATCGCACTACTCACAAACGAGCCATTCCTGCTTCTTATCATCGGGCTACCATTTGTCATTGAAACAGGATCGGTAATTGTGCAGATGCTCTGGAAGCGAATATTTCGCCAAAAGCTTTTCCACTCGACCCCATTCCATCATCACCTCGAAGCCATCGGTTGGCCGGAGTCGAAGATCGTCATGCGATTCTGGGTGGTGAGCGGCATCGCGGCCGTCCTCGGATTGGTACTCTTTTTGGTTGATCGTACGGTGTAGGTATGGAACTCCGGCGCCCGCGATGGCTTGACGGCGATACGAGCTTTCTTATGGCCGTGGCGTTACTCATTGCGCTTGGTCTTATTTTTCTTTCATCGGCAAGCGCGCCACTCGCATACGAACGGTTCGGGAGTCGTTCATACTACCTTTGGCACCAGGTGTACTCCGGTATTATTCCGGGGTGTATTTTGTTTTTCTTTTTCTCACGTATTCGCCATGAGGTGTTGGAAAAGCTCGCCATCCCTATTTTTGTAATCGGCGTGGCGCTTCTCCTCCTTCTTTTTATTCCTGGATTCGGTTTGTCGCTTGGCGGGTCACGGAGCTGGCTGAATCTTCGCGTCGCAACATTTCAGCCGTCCGAGCTCGTGAAGATCGGCCTCATTCTCGCATTCGCTGCGTGGGCGACAACCAGGCGGCCTTCTTGGTTCCATATTAAGTCGTGGACCTTTGGTTTTTTGCCATTTCTCGCAGTACTTGGCGTCGTTCTCGGGCTCATCGTGCTGCAGCCGGATGTTGGAACACTTGGGATTCTCGCGTGCATCGGCGTAGTTATGGCATTCGTCGCAGGGATTCGATGGCATCATCTTGGCGTGCTCATCCTTGGTGGATTTGGGATGCTCGTCGCACTTATCGCGGCCGCGCCGTATCGTCTAGCACGTCTCACCGCCTTTCTGCACCCGGAGCTCGATCCGCAAGGCATCGGGTATCAGGTAAACCAGGCGCTTCTTGCCGTTGGTAGTGGTGGATGGTTCGGGCTTGGCCTCGGACACTCACGACAAAAATTCGCGTTCCTTCCCGAAGTTATTTCTGACTCCATCTTTGCGGTGATCGCCGAGGAGATCGGGTTCTTTTTCTCTCTCGCACTCCTGGTGCTCATTGCATATATCATCTGGCGCGTACTACGTGCGGCGTTCGATGCAAGTGATGAGTTTGACCGTCTCATACTCGTTGGCATCGCAGCATGGTGGGGAGTACAGACATTCGTGAACATTGGTGCGATGGTTGGCCTCATGCCGATTACCGGATTGCCATTACCGTTTGTGAGCTATGGAGGAAGTGCACTTGCCGTTGGCATGGCCGCAGTGGGTATTGTGAACAACCTCACGCGCGAGCGCGTTAGTTCGTATCGACGACGATAGGTATGACAATACTCTTCACCGGAGGTGGAACACTTGGATCAGTTACGCCGCTCCTCGCTGTTGCTGAGGAGCTACGGAAGCGTGTCCCGGATGCTGAGTGTACATGGTGGGGGACGCGTCACGGACCAGAACGGCAGCTTGTTGAGGCGGCCGGGATTTCGTTTCGCGCGATTCCGGCGGGAAAACTGCGGCGGTACTGGGACCCACAGAATCTCATAGATGGGCTTGTGGTGCTCTGGGCATTCATGGTTGCGTTCGTGCTCTTGAGACGACTGCGTCCGTCTATTGTGGTTGGTGCGGGGAGCTACGTTCAGGTTCCGGTGATGTGGGCGGCGCGATTTTTACATATCCCGATTGTGATTCATCAGCTCGATCTTCAGCCGTCACTCGCAAATCGACTCGTCGCGCGTTTTGCGAAACAGGTTACAACGACGTTCAAGCGCGACCGGACGGTGTTCGGCAATGGGGCAATTGTAATTGGCACGCCGGTGCGCGCAAGTGTGCTCGAAGTGAAGAACTTGCAATCCGAGGTGGCAAAGCAGCGGCTTGACATCGCGGCGAATCGTTCCGTGGTGCTTGTGCTTGGCGGTGGGACCGGAGCGTCTGCATTGAATCGGCTCGTCTGGGATTCGCTCCCAGAGCTCTGTGCGCGGTGTGACATTGTGCATGTGACCGGTGTAGGCAAGAGCCTGGCAAGTGCGGTGCGCAGTGGATACCATCAGTACGAGTTTCTTTCGGAGCAACTCGGTGATGCATATGCAGCGGCTGATATTGTTGTGACGCGAGCAGGCATCGGGACCCTGAGTGAGCTTGGCGTGCTTGGGAAGGCGACTATAGTTATTCCTATGCCTGGAACGCACCAAGAAGAGAACGCGGATTTGCTGGAACGACATGACGCAGCAGTAGTGTTGGATCAGCGGAAGCTTACCGGCGTATCATTCGCTCATCAGGTGCTCGCAATTATGGACGATCAGCACATTCGATCGCGAATACAACGAAACATCACACAGCTCTTTCCGCGCGACGCAGCGGGACGACTGGCAGAGATCATTCTCTCTGCGTAGGGGCGATTCCATCGTGGTCGCCCATCCGGACGGGCGGGGATTGAACCCCGCCCCTACGAGGTCGAGCCCATTCTTCGTAGGGGCGGCCTCTTGACCCGTCGCATGACTGGATTCTATGGCCGCCCGCGTGTGGTGTAGGACGAACACAGGACAAGACGGGCGGGGACCCCAGTCATACGACGTGGCAGCGCGTGGCATTGCGACGCCACCGCCCCTACGTCAAATCGGGAGTAGACGCAGCAAGCCGACTGGGGAATCGAATTTGGAGAGAATGAAAATCACCCGGCAGATGCCGAGTGATTTTGCTGGCCACGGCAGGGATCCCCGCCTGAGGCGGGTGCGCTTTGGGCGCCGAACCTACGAAGGCCGCTGCTCTGCAACTGAGTCCCGACGATTTGCTTAGCGAATCGTCGGGACTACGGGCCAAAATAAAAAGCCCCCAAAGGGCTAATGATTATATCCAGTTCTGCCCCCGGCAGGGATCGAACCTGCGACCGCCGGCTTAAAAGGCCGCTGCTCTACCACTGAGCTACGAGGGCATAAGGGCAGAACTGGATATAATGGGGCGGCTGTCTAATTAGATACCGAGATAGAGCTGTATATAGGACCTATTCTTCGTAAATCCGATGTGTCTAAAACTACAGCAGCTCATCGAGTGTAGCAGTATTTTCGCTTTCGTCAAGCTCGGGCGTACGGAAGGTGATATTTTCCGCTCTTGCAGACGAGTTTCCCGATGCATCGATCGTATCCACAGCAAGTTGGTATGTGGTATTTGGGACAAGCTCACGCATTGTTAGGTGGTGGAGCGTGCTCGGGTAAGCGCTTGCGGATTCTGTGATCGCTGTTTCGTCGGCTGCTGCGTATGCGGTTAGGAGGATATCGGTTGGCTCGTCCGTTGCAATGATCACACTGACCGCATCTGGCATCATGGTCGTGATGTGAGCATCGACAACATTAGGAGCGGTGATGTCTGACTGATCTTCTGTCACCACACAGTCACCGGAGAAAATTACTTCTCCAGTTAATTCGTCCATGGATTGAACTCGGAAATGGATTGGAAGCGAATCAACAGGAACGCGTGCATCGTGCACATATCCAGACGACGCAATTACAATGCGTCCGTATGTAGCGTCAGATCCAAACATTACATAGTTACTCTCAGTATCATTCGTAGTACTCCATGATATGTGTACCTTGCCGCTGCTGGCTGTAGCACTGCAAGGTGTTGAGGCAAAATGGAGTTCACTTGGTGTATCTGCCGCATCAACGACAGTCATCGCAGCAGCGCCGATACTAATGAACAACGCAGCGAGCGTTGCGCTAATTATTTTTGTGAGGCGCTCGTGGAGGGTTCCGTCGTGAAAGTGGAAGAACCTTAGGAGGTTGCGCATAGATATCGCTGGGCAATGTTGGACACCTACTCTGAGCGTATCGCGTTTCCACACTGGCCGCAATAACGGAGTGCGCTATACTGGAACAAAGAATTACCGCTATGCGTGATGCACACCATCGAGCCATAGGGCTCGTATTGGCCGCATTCCTATTCGCGGCCGTATTGGCGTTCTCGAAGATTGATGCGGCAGAGACGAGTTCGCATACGAGCGACCTCACCAATGTTAGTGATGCAGTACTCGCCACATGGACCGCATCGTGGGATGCCTCGAATGGAACCGCAAGTCTTCGATCTGGGGCGAGTGAGTGGTACGAACTCGACGGGCTCGCTGGTCGTCAGGTGTACGATGCAGTGTTCTCGCCGGGTTATGCCGTTGACCACACCGCATTTGTCGCGACGGCTATCGGAATCTACCGGACACAAGACCTCGGAGGTACATGGAAGCGCGTCCTCGCAACGAAGAATGTGGTGGCGAACATTGCACTCTCTCCGGCATTCGTCGGTGATGGTGTTGGATTTGCTATTTCGAATAGTGGTGGACTCTGGAGGACGAGTGACGGCGGCGCGACATGGGAGTCCGTCGATGCGAACTTGAATGGGTTTAGTATTACACTCTCTCCTGCGTACGCGGCTGATCAGACTATTTTTATCGGTGCATTCGATGGTATTCGTCGAAGCACGGATAACGGCGCTACGTGGGTGGACGTTTCGGGTGGTATCGCGCCGAATGCACTCGTAAACGGTGATATCAGAGGTATCGCACTCGATGTCGAATACTCAAGTAATAGCACGGTGTATGTCTCTACGCTCGGATCCGGACTTTTCCGTAGCACGGATAGCGGGTCAACGTGGACATCGATCACTCCAGCGGGGATTCCGGTTCCATACGCGACGACCTTTGCGGTGATGCGCGGCCGTGTCGCCGTGCTCTACCTTAATGGTGTGTATGAGAGCACGGATGCGGGTGGATCGTGGCGTGCAATCTATACTGGCGACGATGCACTGGATATCGCATATGTACCGGATGGATCGCTTATTGTGGCGCGTGTTTCAGGTCCGGCGAAGGTTGTTGATGGAAGTGTGATACCTATCGCGGCCGGATGGTCCGGAGGGCAAACATCCACGATCGGCGTTGCCTCGACGTATCCGGCGCACGGTAGCGTGATCGCCGGTCGTATGGGCGGAGGGAAATTATTCCTCTCCGGTTTTTCTCCGTCCGGTTATGTACAGTCTGAAGCGGGCATTGATGGGGTCCCATATCTCCTCACGCAGGCCACGCTCACCGCAACCGCGACAACCCCTACCGGAACATCTGTGACATACGAAATGAGTGTCGCAGACGCCAATCCGTCATGGGAGGGTCCTGTAGCACTCGGTCAGCCATGGAAATTTAAGGCGAAGGGATCAACACTGCGTTGGCGCGCAATGCTCGCTTCCACCAATCCAAAATCGACTCCAATTCTCGACGCGGTCACTGTTGCCTATTATTACGATAGCACCATGCCGTCGCCGGTGATGAATGGGGCGGAATCGCAGGCCTCGTCGATTCGTTGGCAGTTTACGAGTAGTGCGAAGGATGTTACGGGGTTCGCGGTGGCGCGCACGAAGGATGGAAAGGTGGTCGCGACGACGGAAGATATACAAGCGACATATGTTGAAGAGTTGAACCTGAAACCGGATACGGAATACTGTGGACGCCGTGTCTACGCTCGCCGTGATGCTGAGCGCTCGCCGGCATCGGATGAGTTTCCTTGTACGCGAACGCTCGCTGCAACGCCGGGCGCTCCGTCGGTGGTTGAGACAAGCTCGTCCTCCGCGCTGCTCGCTTTGGATCCGGGATCCGGAAACGGTACCGGGGTGACCTATGCGATCCGTGATACGACGAGTGGCCTGTATGTTGGCTGGGACGGCGCGTTTGGTATTTCGACGCCAACATGGCGCACGATTGTCGGGTGGCAGCAGCAGACGACTATTATCGGGTTGACGCCGCAGTCTGCGTATTCGCTCTGTGTAATTGCGCGGAATACTGGTGGTGCGCAGACGCCCTGTTCGCAAGCGACGCTCGTTGAAACGCAGCCAGGAAGCGTGATACGTGGCGACATAACTGCATCGCTTCGTACGGATGGTGACGGAGTGATCCTCAATCGAGGAGATATTATTGAAGCTGCGTTGACGCTCACACAACTTGGGAACGGACCGGTGAACGATGTTCTCGTTACGATACCGATACCGAGCGGGTCAACGTACGTGCCTGGATCATTACTCCTTGGAGATGTGGAGATGACCGATGTACTTGATGGTGATGCCGGTGATGGCAATATATCGCTTGCAAATTCGTTGAGTTTCAAGGGACTTGCTTTGAGTGTAGGTGGAAGCCGAATATTACATTTTCGACTCGTGGTAAGTAATACTGCTGAGGCATTTGTTCAGATAGCGCCGACAATGCAGTATCGGCCAAACGCAGCAAAGCCGATTCGTACGGTTGCGGTGCGACCGGTTTCGTTCGATATCGCCGCGCAGCAGGTGGCGCCTGAGATCCCCGAGGTTCCGGCAGACACCGAGGTTGGTGAAGTGACCGAGCCGATTGTTCCGGAGGTTGTAGAGCAGGAGCCGATCGGAGAGCCGACAATTCCTCCGCCTGAACAGACACCAATTGTTGACGCAGGAGAACAAGGCGCACCGCCTACCGAAGCGCCTCCTGCGGTTGACGTTGGCTCGCCAACCACGACAGAGCCGGTGCTCGCGGCTAATCCGCTTGTGCTTGTCGAGCCAAAGGATGGGAGTGTGATTGGTGGAGGTGACATTGTTGTTCGCGGTCAAGCGACCCCGGAAGCGCAGGTGCGCATCGTGCTTGACGGTTCGGCATTCTGGATGCGTACGGTGGGGAGCGATGGTTCATTCTCAGCGTCGATCACTGGAGTGGCCCCGGGCGTGCATCGCATCACCACACTTCTTCCGCCGTATTCGGTGAGTGCGCAGATAACAGTGAGTTCTGCAGCGCCTGATAGTGTTGAGATCACCGCGCCGATATCCGGGGCAGTAACCAACGCGGAGACAATCGTTGTGAGTGGTCGAGGTCCTGCCGATGAGTTTCTCGCAATAATGCTCGACGCGCGCACGATAGCGGAAGTGCCAACAGATGCCCGCGGCGATTTTTCGTTCGTGCTTCCCGGACGAGTTGATGATGGAGTACATCGCATCGAAGTTTCCGTAAAGGAGCACTCCAACGCTCGAGCAGTTGCGAGTTTTGTGGTCGATCGTATGCCTCCTGGCATGCCGATGATTGATGAGCTTCGCATCGTCCGCAGGGAGCCGTCGGAAAAAGTTGAGGGTGCGTTCGACGTGACGCTTGAAATTCGCGGAGCACTTGACGAGGCGTCATTAATCGAAACTGATGCCGTGCTTATTTCTATCGCTTCGGATCCGGTGACGTTCACACATCATCCGCGATCAAATCGTTGGACGTTTACGACGACGTTGTTACTTGAGCCGGGAGCGCACGAGGCACTCATTGCGCTTCGCGACCTCGCGGGAAATATTTCGCTTGCTCCACAGCGACTCACGTTTGATGTACGGCATGCGGAGTGTTCGGACGGTTTGGATAATGATGATGACGGCTTGATCGATTATCCGGATGACATTCAGTGTTCTGGTCCGTTTGATATGACGGAGGCGGCTGGTGGAGGAGGAGGGCGCCTTGCAAGCGCTGTCCAGCAAACGGCAAGCGCAACCGCGGAAACGGTAGCCACCGCGACGACAGTAACTGCGAAGGCAACAGCACAAGTCGCAGAACAGGCTGCAACGATTGTACAGAAGCGAGTACTTGATAATCCAAATGTCGAGATGGCCACAGAGCGCGTAGTCGCACCGGCGGTTGTCGTTGCAGTTGCGACGAGTACCGCAACTGCGGGCGGAGCACAACTTTTCACCTTCGGACAGTATGTTCTCGGCTTCCTTCTTTCACCGGGCCGCCTTTTCGGGCGACGGAAGCGGAAGGGATGGGGAACGGTATATGCGTCACTCTCGAAACACCCAGCTGATCTCGCAACCGTTCGCCTTATTGATGAAAAGACCGGACGTGTTGCACAAACTGAGGTGACGGATGCTCTCGGCCGGTATAGTTTTCAGGTGAAGCAGGCCGGGACGTATCGCATCGAGGTGCGTCACGCTGACTTCTCATTCCCAAGTGCACAGATACAGGGGAAGAAGGAGGATTTTGACTTCACAGATCTCTACTTTGGTGAAACGATTACGGTTCCTGAGGGCGGCGCATTCATCGCGCGGAATATCCCGATTGATGCTCGGGCGGACGCGGTTGCGGCTGCGGGCGCCAGTGTGGTTCGAAGGCATTATGGACGCGTACTGAGTGGCGCGGTCTCAGATATCGGCCTCGTGCTCTCGGTGGGTTCGTTCGCAGTTTCTCCGCGACCTTATGTAGGTATCATCCTTGGGGTGAACTTGTTGCTCTATATTACGTTCCGTCGACTTGCGTCCAAGGCGAAGGAGACACGGTCGTGGGGAGCGGTGCGTGAGGATGGAACGAAGGATCCTATACGTCTTGCAGTGGTGCGGCTCTTTGATGAGGAATTCAACAAGCTCCTCGAGACCGCAGCGACTGATCGTTATGGACGGTACCGATTCCTTGTTGGTAAAAATCGATTCTATGTCACTGCGCAGAAACCACAATATGCGCTTGCGACTTCACCGGTTATTGATTTGACGAGGCAAGAGGGGGTGATCGGTGTCGATCTCAATCTTCGGCACATGGACGAGCCCGAAGATGGCGACGATGAACAGGTAAAGCCGGTCGAGACAGTTGAAGCTCATGTATCGGGAGATGAGACGCAGGAACAAGATGATGTAGCGCAGCACGTTGAGCCAAAAGAGAGTGCTGAGGGTGCGGACGCAGCCGAAGGTAACGCGCAGCAGGAATCGGCGCCTGGGTTGGACGCTGTGGAACCGGGGAAAGAAGCGGAGGATGTTGTGGTGCCTGACGCCGTTGAAGACGCAGCAGAAATTGTTCAGAATGAAGAGGAGGAAGCAAATACTCCTCACACCACTGATGATGCCGTTGGAGCCATTAAGAAAGAAGAGGGGGAGGAAGCACTGTAAAACATATGCAGGAAGATCAGTGGAGAGATACTCTCGATCGCATAAGTTCGCAGTTTGAGGTTCACGAGCAGGGTACCGAAGACCTCGAAGACGTGCCAAATGGACGCGTTGCATTTGTTGAGTTTACAGCGCCCATAGGACTTGTGCGTTTGGAGTTTGTGACGAAACCGAGAACGGTGGGTGAGCAGGCGCAGGTGACGCGACGAAGCGGAGCTACGTCGAACGTGAAGATGCTCTACGACATGGAAGACATGGTTTCCTTCCTCCGTGCATTCCAGTGGAATGACATGGCGGAGACATGGGAAGAGTTGCAGGCAGGTGTGGAAGCTTTCACAGTATAGGGTGAGCCCATAGTGCAGCCACTCGATTTATTGGTTCGCAATCGCGTAACTGCAAGTCTAACGTGGCGCAGGCACATGTGTTTTTGGAGACATTATCATATTATGAGCAATCGGAGCGGATTCGTCCCTATAGGAGTTGGTGTTGTTATCGCGATACTCGCCATCAGTGGAGCAATCGGAGCATTTGTGTTCTCCGATCGTCTTACATTTTGGAAGGATGACCCAGAGAAAGTACTCGCGCACGCGTGGGAGCAAGCACTCCAGGCGGTAGGTGCACATGCCGAGGGTGATATTGCTGTGCGAGTGCGTATGAGTGCGGACGAGACTCCTGTGGATGTACAAATTGAATATGCCTCTGCGTGGGCGGGCGCCGATGACGCGCGACGTGCTGAGGGCGATCTCTCAATCCATGGAACTTCGGAGGAACTCGGTACACTCAATGCGCGTATTTCCAGTCGTCGTATCGGTGAACGGCAGTATTTGCGACTCGATGATGTTGATATTTCATCGACCTTACCGCAGGCGACGATGCTTCAGGCGGTCATTGGTGGATTTAAGGGAATTTTGGGAGGGCAGTGGATAGTAATTGATCCGCAGGCGCTTGCGCGTTCAGGGTTACTCTCTGGAGATGGCATGGCCGCACTTCCGTCGTCACCATTTGTTCTCGAGGAGGAAACACGGGCGTTTTTGCTCGAACATCCGATCCTCGTATTTGAGGAGCAGCTCGGGAAGGAACGCGTGGATGGAGTGCGATCGTACCATTACCGCGTGCAAATCGACGGAGAAGCAGTGCGGGAATTTTTTAATTTTGTATTGACGCGCGGTACATTTGGCGCGACGGACAGCGCAACACAGGAGACATTAACCGCAGTAAGTACGGAACTGCTTCCAGTGCTTGAGCATATTCATCCGGAAGTGTGGATTGGACGGAATGACGAGCAGTTTGTACAGCTTCGCATTCCGGTGGATTATACGAGCACTAAGACAGATGCATCAATAGTCGGAGAGGGGGTGTTCCATTGGAGTGCTTGGAATGATTCGGTTGCAGTTTCGGATCCGGAAACATCACTTCCTCTGGAATCGTTGCTCGCGTTATTTTCTTCGGGCGATTTGAGTATGTTTGGCGGTCTCCATCCAGCAGCGGATAGTCAACGAGTGTTCGAAAATTCGGTGGCAGCGGAAGTGCCCGTGCCGTCAAGTATTCCTAATGGGAGCATCAACACGACGCTTCCAGGGAATGGGGATGCGGACGGCGATGGGTTGACGGATCTGCTGGAACTTTTTTATGGATCGAATCCGACATTGCCTGATACGGACGGTGACGGCTATCTCGACGGCGACGAGGTCGATCATGGGTATAGTCCGACCGGAACAGGCCTCCTCTTCCCGAACCCGTAGATGCTCCGATTGAGTAATCTTCTTTTTCTTCTGTGCGTCTATGCCCGTTGGTACAACATCACAACGATGGAAGGAACAGCCGAGGCGAGGATCGCGTGATCCTCGCCTCGTGGTCGTTACCGTTGGAGCAATGGTGGCGTTTTTGTGTATTGTGGTGAAGTTATTTGCTGTGCAAGTGGTTCAGCACGATTGGTACGTCGGACTCGCTTCAGGGCAGCGCGAACTCTTTGAGCGGCTCTATCCGGAGCGCGGGGAGATCGCCGTTCACGACCGACAGCACCTCGGTGGATGGTTTCCAATTGCGATGAACGAGCAGACTTTCACTGTGTACACCATCCCGGCAGAGATTGTTGATTCGGAAATGACTGCACGGAAGCTTCGTGAAGCGCTTGGCGTAGTTGACCCGACACTTGAAGAGCGTCTTGCGAAGCGGAATGATCCGTACGAGCCGGTGGCGCGCGAAGTTTCCGCGTCGTTGCGCGACGCGGTGCTCGCACTCGATCTACCCGGTGTCGGATCCGAGCCGACATTGACGCGGGTTTATCCTGATGGGGCTGCGGCAGCGCATATTACCGGGTTTGTTGGAGAAGATGAGGAGGGCATTTCCGGACGGTACGGCATCGAGGGCGCGTTCGATGATGTGCTCGGTGGTGAAATGGGATTCCTCGCTGCGGAGCGTGATCCACATGGACGATTGATCGTCTTCGGAAATCGCGAGGTAAGTGAGGCACGAGACGGCTCGGATATCCATCTTACAATCGAACGAGAGTTACAACTTGAAGTGTGTAGACAGCTTGAAGGCGCAGTAGCGGAGTACGGCGCCGCATCCGGGACAGTTGTTATTGTGCATCCGATGACTGGCGCCATTCGTGCACTTTGTAGTATTCCATCGTTCGATCCGAACGCGTATGGAGAGGCGGAGAATATTCGTGTGTTTAGTACGCCGGCGGTGAGCGCGGCGTACGAGCCGGGGTCGGTGTTCAAGCCAATTACCATGGCTGCCGCGATCGATGCCGAAGTGGTGAACCCGGAGACGACATTTGTGGATACTGGTGAGGTTGTGGTTAATGGCGAAAAGATTACAAACACGAATGGTGTCGTTAACGGACTCTCGACCATGAGCGACGTGCTTCGCTACTCGATCAACACAGGTACAGTGTTCGCGGCACGGCTGCTTGGCATTGATCGCTTTCGTCGTTCCGTGGAGCAATTTGGATTCGGTGCGCGGACAGATATTGAACTTTCCGGCGAGGTGCCCGGTGATATTGCAAACCTCCAGCGGCGCGAGGAGGTGTACCTCGCTACCGGATCGTATGGACAGGGGATCACCGCCACACCCCTGCAGCTCGTGATGGCATTTGCCGCGATTGCGAACGGTGGGACGCTTATGCGCCCATACATTGTTGAAGAGATTGTAGATCCCAACGGAACATCACGGCAGTTCGAACCACACAGTGTCCATCGAGCGATTAGTCAGCGCACGGCGACGCTGCTGCAGGGGATGCTCGTGTCCGTTGTTCGCGAGGGACATCCGAAGCGCGCTGGTGTTCAGGGGTATCTTATCGGCGGCAAGACTGGAACGGCGCAGATTCCATATGCTGATCGTCCAGGGTACTCAAACGAAACAATTCAGTCGTTTGTTGGCATCGGGCCGGTAGATCGTCCAACCTTTGCTATGGTGGTTCGATTCGACCGACCTCAGCGGAATTTTGCGGATTCTACCGCCGCACCACTTTTTGGGAGCATCGCGAAGTATCTTGTTCAATACGATGGTATTCCACCGCGCAGTGAATAGCGATACGATAGAACTCTATGGGACACATTCGACGTTTTCTTGAGGTAATCCTCGCATACCTTGCGCGCTCGGTTATTCGGCGGCAACGACCATTCATTGTCGGCGTAACTGGTAGTGTTGGGAAGACCTCATCGCGTGAGGCTATTCGCGTGGTACTTGGTGTCGATCGGAGTGTCCGGGCGGCACGGAAAAACTACAACAACGAGATTGGACTGCCTATGACGATTCTTGGCGGGCGTATGCCTGGCCGATCGTTGTTGCGTTGGGTCGCAGTATTTTTCAGAGGTATCGGACTGATGACCGCGCGCGGGCTTCGCTACCCAGAAGCGCTCGTGCTTGAGTACGGCGCGGATCATCCGGGGGATATTACGTATCTCCTCCGTATCGCGAAGCCGGACGTGAGTGTTATCACCGCTATCGGCCCCACGCACACAGAGTTTTTTTCCTCGACTGACCGGGTTGCCGCGGAAAAACGGAAGCTCGTCACGTGTCTCGGGCGCGACGGAATCGCTGTTCTTAATCGTGACGACGAGCGGATCATGGCCATGGCGGAGCGCACGCGAGCGCGTGTGGTGACGTTTGGTTTTCACGAGGAGGCGGATGTGCGCGCAATTGAGTATCGCACCACGATAGTTGATGGACGACCGACGGGGCTCTCGTTTAAGATCGCTGCCGGTGGGAGTGTTGTGCCAGTACGTGTGCCCGGGTGCCTCGGACGTGCACATGCGATGGCGACGCTTGCTGCTGCGGCAACCGGTGTTGCGCTCGGGATGCATCTCGTGGAGATCGCGAATGCGCTCGAGCGGTACATACCGCAGCCGAGTCGAATGCGTATTCTTGACGGCATCAAGAATACGGTGCTTATCGACGACACATATAACTCGTCACCCCTCGCAGCCGTGGTCGCATTGAATGCATTCGCAGACATTCCGACGAGCGGTCGAAAGATTGCTATACTCGGCGACATGCTCGAACTCGGTGCGCTGACCGAGCGCGAACATAAACAACTCGGAGTGCTTGCCGCATCGACTCCGGTGGAGTACCTCATCTGCGTTGGGCAGGCGAGCCATTCGACTGCAAAGGGCGCGCGGGGTGCTGGCATTCCGGAGGATCGCGTACTTGAGTTTGCGCGCGCAGAGGAGGCGGGGCGGTTCGTGCAGGACATGCTCCGCGAGGGTGACATCGTGCTCGTAAAGGGTTCACAGAGTGTTCGCCTCGAGAAAGTGGTAATCGAACTCATGGCAGATCCGCTCAAGAAGGAACAGCTCGTTTGCCGCCAGGACCAAGAGTGGCAAAAGCGGTGAAGAGGGGATGTGTGGAATGGTTGTATAGAAGTGCTCAGTAGCGGTGAACTGGCGCAGAGAAATGGGCTGCGTAAGGATTATACTTGACGGGTGGATCGATAATATTCATAATGTGTACGTATGGAGGAAAAACATATTGCCACAAATGGAACCATCGACGAGAAAATCGACCGCCTCGCCGTTGCAGTGAAGGATGGTTTTGACGGTGTCGACAAACGCCTCGATGGTGTCGACAAACGCCTTGATGGTGTCGACAAACGCCTCGATAGTCTCGATGCCCGTCTTCGAAGAGTTGAGACCACCATGGTAACGAAGAGCTACCTAGATGATAAGCTCGCGGATTTGAAAGGTGATCTCATTGTCAAGCTACGGAAGGTAAACGGCAAAGTCGATTTCCTGGTTGAAGTGCTTCACACACACTCGCTTATCTCAGATGAAGATATTACACTCATGCGCGAGGAGTATGAAGTATTTCCTTCCGTGTCGATGCGTAATGCTGAGTAGCGCTGTCATGTATTGAGTATCGTTTTTCACACGAGGCCCCATCGTCTAGCGGCTAGGACGGCGCCCTCTTCCACCTACGGTGGATCCGCCGAAGGCGGACACGGCACCTATGTATTATGTCTATGTTTTGAAGAGTGAACGAGATGATGGGATTTACGTAGGATACACTGGTGATTTACGAGATCGTATCTTGCGATATCAACGAGGAGAAGTGATATCCACGAAAGCGAGGAGACCATTGACGCTGGTGTACTATGAGGCTTATGTGTCAAAGTTTGATGCGCGGTCGCGAGAGATATCCTTGAAAAAACATGGGCAACAAAGAGAACAATTGAAGAAGCGCATCGCGCAATCATTGTGCATTATGGCCCCATCGTCTAGCGGCTAGGACGGCGCCCTCTCACGGCGCAAACCCGGGTTCGATTCCCGGTGGGGTCATGTGAAAAATGGGCACGCGCACCGCGTGGCCATTTTTCAATTGTGTGCGTTTCGTGGGGGGTGTGCGGGGACGGAATTCGTGCTAGAATGAGACAGTCGCGGCATTGATGCTATGACACTCACACCAGAACACTTCCCTCACATTGATCGGCAGCGCGAGCGCTTTATGGAGTTGCTCGCGTCGTTTCGTCCGGATGAACAGCAGCGCCTTCGTGATGCTCTGGACTTTGCGGAGCGGGAGCACACCGGTCAGTTTCGTCGTGGAAGAATACTTGTTCCTTTTATTATCCATCCTATCCGTGTTACCTGTACGCTTGTCGATGAACTTGGCCTGCGCGATGTCGATGCGCTTGTGGCGGCGTTGCTGCACGATGTTGCTGAAGATTGCGGTATCTCCGTAGCAAGTATCGGTGAGCATTTTGGGAAAGAGGTGCAGACGCTTGTTCGGTGGCTCACGTGGGAAGAGGGGACTGATATGAAGTGGGAGCAGGCAAAGCGCATGTTGCGAGCGCCGCACCTCGCCCGTCTCATCAAGACATCGGACATTATTGATAACTCACGATCGATGTGGCGAGTGGATCAGCGCGGTGAAGTACTTCGACTTCTCTACGGATACGAACATTGGGGCGGGCCGATTGTAGCGAGCATCGGTGATCACGCGCAGTGGCTTCACCAGGATGCACTTCGACGATCTGCCGCATATCACTTTTCGAATGAACGAGAGCCGTCGATAGAGCCAAATGCCGGGAAGGAGCTCGAACGATCGTCCAACGATAAGCGATTTGTGCGCTATCCGATTCACACACACGTGATTGAAAAAGACGATGATCTTGTAGATCTTGTCCACAAGTACGCGACGCAATACCTTCGTATAGGCGACGTCCTCGCCATATCCGAGCGTGTTGTGGCAATCACACAGGGGCGAGCATATCGCATCGAAGACATTAATCCATCATGGTTGGCACGGTTACTTGTACGCTTCGTGACAAGGAATCCTGCAGGAATCGGTCTCGCTTCGCCGTGG
>JBDRLD010000102.1:0-19743 GCA_043813445.1 Candidatus Uhrbacteria bacterium | reverse complement strand
GAACTGCGTGTTCAGCGCAGCTCGGCACATCGTGTTGTCAGCCCAGCACTGCTGGGTCTTCACCAAGCAGAGCTCGTTGTGCACGATGAGGTCCATGCGCAACGGCACATCCTCGTTCGTCACCGCGATCTCGTACGAGATCGCGATTTCGAACGTCCGGGGCTCGGCCCGCGCGGTGCTCGCGATTGCGAGAACCGTACAGAGAACGGCACAGAAAAGGAACTGACGCATCTTCGATCTCCTTGCTTGCCCCACCAATTAAGGGGGCGTTTTCGGTTAGTGCCTCTGACAGGCAACGTGGCAGTATACCACCTTTCACGCCTTTTGTCAAGTATTCGCTTGTTATTGGATGGGCGTTTTGTAGAAAGGTGTACAAATTGGTAGGGTTTACTTGAAGCTAAATTTGTCATCCTATGGACATTGAATACGAGGCAACGTTTACAAAGATCGACCGCGACAACGTGCGGGAGCGGCTCCGTGCTGCGGGGGCGCAATGTACGCGCCCGGAGTTTCTTCAACGGCGATACGTCTTCCAGCTTCCGGAGGGCCATGAGATTTCCGGTGGTTGGCTTCGTGTTCGCGACGAAGGTAATCGCGTGACCATGAGCGTAAAAGTGGTTGATGGCGATCACATTGAAGATCAGAAGGAGATCTGTGTCGGCGTCGATCACATGGAGCATGCAGTTGAGCTCCTCGAGGCGATCGGATGTGTGCGGAAGGCATATCAAGAGACGAGGCGCGAGCAGTGGATACTTGATGGTGTAGAGATTGACATTGATGAGTGGCCTTGGCTCGAACCATTCGTGGAGGTCGAGGGCGCATCCGAGGAGGCGGTGCGTGTGGTGAGTGAGCGGATTGGTTTCGACTGGACTGCTGCGAAGTTTTGTCAGGTCGCAACGCTCTACGCCGAAAAGTACGGACTCGCCGAGGACACGTTCAACAGTAATTCCCCGCGCGTGATTTTCGAGGGCGACAATCCATTCGTATAGGTATGGCGTGAAAGGAAAATACTCCTCGCAGCAAGCTCATGCTGTGTCCTCTCCACGTGGGGGTAGATACGGATCAGAAGAGAATGCAGATGATGCTGATATGCGGATCAGAACGATTGACATTGCGGTTCCCATCTGCGTAGGGGCGATCCCATTGTGGTCGCCCGCGTGTGGTGTAGGACGAACACAGAGCAAGACGGGCGGGGATTCCTGCCCGCCTCTGGCGGGGAACCCCTCCCCTACGAGGTCGAATCACATTTCTTCTATACCAACCCATCCTCACGTAGGGGCGGCCTTCCATGGCCGCCCGCGTGTGGTGTAGGACGAACACAGGGCAAGACGGGCGGGGACGACGCCACCGCCTGCCCCGCTACGCGGTGGCCCCTACGTCAAATCGAGAGCAGGCGCAGTTCGGCATGCTACGCTAGTGATAGGAACTCATAAATACATAGTCATATGGAAGTGATCCCATTGCTAATTATTCTCGTCGTACTCGCACTGGTGAGCCTGAAGCAGATCAATGAGTACGAGCGAGGAGTTGTATTTTTCACCGGGAAGTTTTCAAAGGTGAAGCAACCGGGTTGGCGGCTAGTGGTGCCGGTGTTCCAGTTCATGCGGAAAGTGGACATGCGTGTGAAGGCGGTGGATGTGCCGGACCAGAAGGCCATCACACGTGACAATGTTTCGGTGATGGTGAACGCGGTCATTTACTATAAGGTGTCGAGCGCGGAGAAGGCGGTCATCGAGGTGGAGGATTTCCGGTACGCGATTTCGCAGTACGCACAGACAACGATGCGAAACATCGTAGGCGAGGCGACACTCGATGAGCTCCTCGCCAACCGTGAGAAAATTGCCGAGCGCATTCGGGAGATTGTCGATAAGGAGACGGATGCGTGGGGTTTGAAGGTCAACAATGTGGAGCTGAAGGATGTATCGCTACCGGGTGATATGGAGCGGACGATTGCGAAGCAGGCCGAGGCGGAGCGAGAGAAGCGCGCGGTTATCATCACGTCCGAGGGAGAGGTTGCGGCGGCGGCGAATATGGCGGAGGCGGCGAGGATTCTTGCCGAGTCACCCGGTGCACTCCACCTCAGGACACTTCAGTCCATTAACGATCTCTCTTCGGATCAGTCGAACACGGTCGTATTCGCAGTTCCGCTGGAGGCACTCCGCGCATTGGAGGGGATTGCGAAAAAGTTTGGTAAATAGCATGGCAACGCTTGCAGTGGTACGACGCGCGATTCGTGTGCTCGCGAATGCGGAGCGTGCGAAAACGAACGCGTGGTTCTTCAAAACCGGGAAGGGCGAGTATGGTGAAGGGGATTGCTTCCTCGGTCTTCGCGGACCAGAGATGCGGGTGATTGCGAAGCAGTACCACGGGCTTGCATTGCGGTCCGTCGAACAACTACTCCTGTCCAAGTGGCACGAGGATCGTCAAGTTGGTGTCCTCATCCTTGCGGAGCAGATGCGCCGTGGTGACGCGACGGTTCGAAGGGTGGTCTACGACTGCTACCTCGCGCATACGGATCGAATCAATAATTGGGACCTCGTGGACGTTTCCGCGCACGAGGTCGTCGGACGATACCTGTTGGAGGAACGGAAGTCGACGAACGTGCTCGATCGACTCGCGAAGTCTAAACTGTTGTGGGATCGGCGCATTGCTATGATCGCGACATTCACGTTTATCCGGGCGGGCGAATTCGATGTTGCGCTACGCATCGCAGATCTCCTCCTTCACGACGAGCACGACCTTATGCATAAGGCCGTCGGGTGGATGCTCCGCGAAGTTGGGAATCGCGACCGCGCGACCGAAGAACAATTTTTGAAGACGCGATACGCAACCATGCCTCGAACGATGCTTCGGTACGCGATTGAGAAGTTTCCGGAGCCAAGGCGGAAGGCCTACTTGCATGGCACGGTTTCATAGAAGGACACAGAACGGAGCGCGGAAAAGCCACCCTGAAGGGTGGCTTTCGTAGTGCGCGACCTACTGAAGTCTAGGTACGGTCCTCGAGGAGGATGGTGTGGTTCCCGCGCCATCGGACACCAGTGCGCGTACCGCGCGACATGCGGCCGCTTGTGTTTCGGTGGTCCGAGACCGTCATGCTCCCTCCGAGGAGCGAGGTGACTGGTCGCCAGTCCAGGAACGATCGTTCTCCGATCGCAGGGTCGTATGACCCCTGGAGTAAGACGACGACGCGGCACGCCTCGGCTCCCGCATCGTCCGCGAGGACGATGGTGCAGAGCCGATCGCTGCAGAATGCGTCCTGCACACCGACGATGTCGCTCTCGGCGTTGACGTCGTACAGCGTCGCGTCGGCCCCGTTCCACTCGAGCTCGTAGGTGAGCTCGACGCTCGGATCGATGAACCCCACAAGGTCCGCGAGGCCGAGTATGGCCCCCGCGACGGCGAGGGCTCCGACGATCGAGAGCGCGAACCGTCCAGCGGCTTTTTCGCCGTCTGTTGGTGGACACCAGATCATCTGCCCGCTTGCACCGATGATGTAACCCGCCATGGGATTGCCTCCTTGGTTGGCGGTGAATACGATCATACGTACTATAGCACGAGGATCGTATTTTGTCAAGGAGTCTTGACAAAATGGCGCATATGTGGTATATTGCGTTATTGGTCAACAATCTCATGTGTTTGACCAATGGAAAGGAGTGCGCTTTGACGAAGTCACGCGGAGACGTTGTAGCGCTCGACGAGGCGCTGCGAAACGTGGGGACACTCGCTCGCGGGAACGATCCTGTTTCGGCCGAGTTTCGTCACCTATTCCGGCCGCTCACCGAGGAGCGGATGCAGGAGGTGCTCGGAGAAATTCGGGCAGAGGCGGCCGCATGCCGCGAAGCCGTCGCACGCAAGATGCAGCGCGAGCGGGCCGAACGTGAGTGCGAGCTCCATGAGAAGCCGCGGGACTAGAGTCCTGCATCGAACGACGAGGAAGCAGTATACAGCCCCGACCACGTGTCGGGGCTGTTGTCGTTGTCGGCCGCAAACGCTACGATCAGGGTATTGTGAGGTGAAGCGTGGGCATGGTGTCTCCTGCCCGCATATCTGTAAAGAATTCGTGAATCTGTATCATGCGCGAGGCGTTATGAAGTACAACCACAAGCAAATCGATGCGAAATGGCAGCAGCGCTGGGAGCGCGACGGGGCGTTTGTCGCACGGGAGGATGATGCGAGGCAGAAATACTACGCACTGATCGAGTTTCCATATCCGTCGGGTGAAGGCCTACACGTCGGGCATCCGCGTCCGTATATTGGCATGGATGTCATTGCGCGCAAGCGGCGCATGGAGGGGAAGAACGTGCTCTATCCGATTGGATGGGATGCGTTCGGTTTGCCGGCAGAAAACTACGCGATCAAGCACGGCATTCATCCACGCGAAGCGACACAGCGAAACATCGAGAATTTTAAGCGTCAGATTCAGGCGATGGGTGTGTCATTCGATTGGTCGCGCGAAGTGAACACGACCGATCCGAAGTACTATAAATGGACACAGTGGATTTTTCTTCAGCTGTTAAAGCACGGCCTCGCGTACAAGGCGAAGATGCCGATCAACTGGTGCCTACGCTGCAAGATTGGTCTTGCCAACGAGGAAGTGGTCGGAGGCAAATGTGAACGATGTGGCGGTGAAGTCGAGAAGCGAGACAAAGAACAATGGATGCTCGCGATCACAAAGTACGCGGACAAACTCCTCGAAGGACTAGAACACGTCAACTACATTGACCGCGCGAAAGTGCAGCAAGTGAATTGGATCGGCAAGAGTGAGGGCGCGAAGATCGGGTTTCCTGTTATGTGTCATTCTGAGCGCAGCGAAGAATCTCATGCGATCCATGGACGAGATCCTTCGTCAAAAATTCCTCAGGATGACACGGTTGTAGAGGTGTTCACTACTCGTCCGGATACGTTGTTCGGTGCGACATACCTCGTTCTCGCGCCAGAGCATCCGTTCCTAGAGCGATTACGGACTACCGACTATGGTCTACGGCCAGAATGGAAAGAGATAGAGGAATATGTCCATCAGGCTCGGGAGAAAACAGACATCGAACGCACTGCAGAGGAGAAAGAAAAGACTGGCGTAGAGTTGCAGGGTGTCTATGCGATCAATCCGGCAAACGGTGAGGAGATTCCGATTTGGGTAGCTGACTATGTGCTCGCGCACTACGGCACTGGCGCCATCATGGCAGTGCCCGCGCACGACGAGCGCGACTTCGCGTTCGCGAAGAAGTACGGGCTACCGATACGGCATGTTATCCGGCGCATCGATGTGCCATCGCGAAGCTATGTGATGGGGGCAGAGGAGATGACTGAAGAAGACTTCTCGGTCATTGGTGTTGATGTCGTTGAGAAGACAAAAGAAGGACATTATAAAGTTGAAATTCCGCGTGGTCGCGAGCAGGAATTCGAAGGGCTCATAACGGAAAAACTGACACCCGGGTTTTGGAATGAATATATTGGTGACGAGACGGTATTTCTCTTCAAACATAAGGATGGACGCGTGGAGCGTTTAGTGCTCGACAGGAAGAACGTCGAACGCATAGACCGGCTCGCTTGTGAATTCAATAACGAACCGTATAATCCTGATGACTCGGGGAATTACATCAATGGAGCACTCGCGCACAACGAATGGTACCGACCAATTATTGTTCACTGCAATCAGGGCGTGCTGGTGAACTCCGGAAAATTTGACGGGATGTCGAGCGAGGAGGCAAGCGCTGCAATTACGAAGGAAGTGGGCGGCGCGATGACGACATCCTACCGTCTTCGCGACTGGGTATTCTCGCGACAGAGATACTGGGGAGAGCCGATTCCGGTCGTCTTTTGTGCGGGATGCGCGTCCTCACTGTGTCATTCTGAGGAGTCTAGCGACGAAGAATCTCACACACCACAGTCAAGTAAAGCAAGTGAGAGTGCTTCGAAGATACATAATAATATAGATGGGATGGTGGTCGAAATCGATGGAGTCGATTATGCCATTGTTCCGATTCCAGAAGATCAGCTCCCGTTGGAACTTCCGGAAGTCGAGACGTATGTGCCGACGGACACCGGCGAGTCACCACTTGCAGCGATCACTGATTGGGTGAACACGGAATGTCCTCAGTGTGGAGGTCCGGCGATGCGCGAAACCGACGTCATGCCAAACTGGGCGGGATCGTCGTGGTACTTCTTGCGATACTGTGATCCGTACAATGAACGCGCGTTCGCCGATTCGGAGAAACTCAAGCACTGGATGCCAGTGGATTGGTATAACGGTGGCATGGAGCACACAACGCTCCACCTGCTGTACTCGCGATTCTGGAATCAGTTCCTCTACGACATCGGTGTGGTGCCGTGCAGCGAACCATATCGCAAGCGCACATCGCACGGTATGATTCTCGCTGAGGATGGTGAGAAAATGTCGAAGTCTAAGGGGAATGTAATTAACCCAGATGACATTATTGCGGAGCATGGCGCGGACGCATTCCGTGTGTACGAGATGTTCATGGGCCCATTTGACCAGGCCATCGCATGGAGCACGCGAGGCGTCGTTGGTATGCGTCGGTTCTTGGAACGTGTCGCGGCACTTCGTGTACAAGAAATAACAGACAAGGGAGAAGGAACACGGGGGGAGCAGCTCATCCACAAGACGATTCGCAAGGTTACGGATGATATCGAGGAGATGCGGTTCAATACCGCGATTTCGACGATGATGATCCTCACGAATGAGTTCACCACTTTGGAAAATGTGCCGCGTGACGCCTACGAGATATTATTGCGACTCCTCTCGCCATTCGCTCCACACCTTTGCGAGGAACTCTGGGAGCAGCTCGGCCATACGGAGAGCATCATGGTGCAGCCGTGGCCGGAGTATAACTCTGAGCTCGCGAAAGATGAGGAGATTGATCTCGTCGTACAGGTAAATGGCAAACTGCGCGCGACGATTCGCGTGGTTGCGGATATTAGTGAGGATGAAGCGAAATTACGGGCACTCGCGGATGAGCACGTGCAGAAGTATACTAACGGCATGGAGCCGAAGAAGGTGATTGTGGTGCCAGGGAAACTTGTGAATATTGTCGTATGAGTGCACAGCAACTCCTCGGACAACCTGTCGCCGATGTAATGCTCGACCGTGTGCGTTCACGCATCACGGAGCTTGGTGTATCACCGCAGCTCGTCGCAATCCTTGCAAACGATCTCGATGCAAGTCGTACATACCTCCGCATGAAGCAGGAAGCAGCGGAGATGGTGGGTATGCTGTTTCGGATCGAGGAGTGCGTTGGGATGTCAAGCGAGGAAATCGTTGGGCGCATTGTGCAGCTGAACAGTGATACGTCCGTGCACGGGATCATGGTGCAGCTGCCGCTCGCCACAGAGCTTGATACGCACAAGATTCTCGAAGCGATAGAACCAGTGAAAGACGTTGACGGCCTTACCGCGGTGAATATCGCTGCTGCGTATTTGAATACACCAGCGCCGCGTGCAGCAACGGCAGCGGCGGTACTTGCGATCCTCGATCACCATCACATAGAACTTGCAGGAAAACATGTTGTGATTGTCGGACGGAGCCGGCTCGTGGGATTACCACTCGCTGGAATGTGTCTCGCGCGGAATGCAACGGTTACGATTGTGCACCGGCACACGAGCAACCTTGCGGAACAGGCGCGACAAGCCGAGGTGCTTGTTGTAGCGTCAGGGGTACCGGCAACGGTGACGCAAGATATGGTGCATCCAGGAGCGGTTGTGGTTGACGTAGGGTGGTCGAAGGTAGATAACGTGGTTGTTGGTGATGTCGACCCTGGTGTCGTCAATGTGGCCGGCGCGTTGACGCCGGTGCCCGGCGGAGTTGGACCGGTGACGGTTGCGCAACTCATCACGAACACACTTGAAGCATTAGAACGGCAGCGGTAGTCCCGCCGCCGTTCGCTCTTGACAGTGCGCTGGAGTAGTGTATACTCACCACGTTATCCGTTCTTTCCACGGAACAGACAAGGAGGGCACATGTTGCGATGGTTGCTCATGTGCGTGATGGCCGTATCTTTTTGTGCCGGGCATCATGTGTACGCACAGGAAGCCGATGAACGTTCGTACGCGACCTGGGCCGAGTGCGAGCAGTGCAGTAAGTCCGAGAAGCAGAAATGCAAGAAGGGAAAACTCGGACGAGCCTGTCGTCGCATGAAGCGAAAGTGTGTGAACATCGAGTCTGACTGCTTCGAACTTAGGAAGATTTTCGAAGCACCACTCAGTGCGGAGGAAGAGGAAGAGCGAGTAGACGAATCGGATTCGGTTCCGGAACCATCTCCGCCTCCCGCAAAGTCCCCAGCATCAACCGTGCGTGAACGGGTGCCTGAGGCGACTCCTGAACCATATGGGCCCGTGGAGTCGATGATCTTCACCCACCCACCGCCCACCATCGCTGCGCCCTCACCACCGAAGCCGGACGATCCGTTGTGGACGATCGTTGGGTACTCTGGGCTTGGCGTCGGTGCGCTCCTGGTCGGCGTCGGTGCGTGGCAGGGCATCGTCGCTCTCGATGAGAGCACAACGTATGTCGAGGCGACAACGCAGCGTCAAGCGCTCGCAGCACGTGATCGCGGACTCGCAGCGGCGATGAATGCGAACGTACTCTTTGCGGCCGGTGGTGTAGTCGCTGGAACATCCATAACACTTCTCATCCTCGATGCGCTAGGAGTACTCGACGCGAAGGATGGGACGGCCATCTCGGTCGGCCTCAGGGACAATGGCGCGCAGTTGTTCTGGTCCGTGTCGGTTCCATAGCTTTTGGGGCATCGTTATTGATGCCCCCTCCCACCTCTCCTGCATGGGATGCAGCGGAGATGAGAGGGTTCTTTCCCAAGAGAGAGGAGGCACTATGGTGACGGTGCGTCACAGTATGTTTCTGTGCGCGTGCCTTGCTGCATGTGCACCGGACTTTTCGTCCAGAACCGAACTGATGCCATGCGATGAGCTGGGCAATTGCTGGAATGGATACCAATGCGCACAGCGCGACGTCGGCGCGATTTGTCTCGACGAAGAACAGTGGGCGCAGCAATGCGGTGATCCTGAGGCGTGCGATCACATCGACAACGATTGCGATGGCGAAACCGACGAGGACCACCTCGGACTTGGAGCGTCCTGTACGGTCGGTATCGGAGCGTGCGCGGTGGTTGGCATCGTCGTCTGTTCCGAAGACACCAGCTCAATTCGTTGCGCGGCCGAGCCGAGACTACCGGTGGACGAGCAGTGCGATGGAATCGACAACGACTGCGACGGCTTGACGGACGAAGCGCTCGACGAACGTATCGTCGGGTCGGATGTCGGATCTTGCCAGCCGCTTATCGAGCGGTGCGATCAGGGTCGTATCATCGTGGTGCAGCCCTCAATAGGACCAAAAGATGAGACATGCGATGGAATCGACAACGACTGCGACGGGCCGATCGACGAGGACTTCCCGGGACTCTGGGAGGAATGCGTTGTTGGTGTCGGCGCGTGCCAGGATACAGGTGTTACGCGCTGTGTTCCTGGTGGCAGCTCCACCGCGTGCAGTGTGACACCACTTCCACCGACGGACGAGATCTGCGACAGCATCGACAACGACTGCGACGGCGCAACGGATGAGCTCTGGGCCGATATGCTCGGCCTCGAGTGTGTCACCGGGATGGGCGCATGCGAAACGGTCGGAGCATTCGTTTGCGACGAAGATTCATCGAGTGTGGTTTGTAGCGCTCCGGCCGTATCGCCCACCGACGAGATCTGTGATGGAATCGACAACGATTGCGATGGGTTGTATGACGAGGACTTCCCGAACCTTTGGGAGGAGTGCACGGCCGGTGTTGGTGCATGCGCGGCGATCGGCTGGTTGGTGTGTGGTGGTTCGGACACGGTGGTATGTAATGCCGAACCGGGTCTCCCGGTTGTCGAGGCCTGTAACGGTCGCGACGACGATTGCGATGGGGTCACCGATGAGATTTCTCTGGACGGCGGCGCGATTGTCGACGATTCGTGGGTGTGGACGGATAGCTTCGAGCGCTCCGAGCTCGATCCGTGGGTGATCTCTTCGGCGACGCCACACGAGCCGACCATCACCGATGCCGGTGCATATTCTGGCGCGCTGGCGCTCAACCTATTCGCAGAGCGCGTGGGTACAACATGGTCGAGAGCGCGCGTGCGATACCGTTTCTCCGGATGTGTGGCGCGCGTCGTTATCGAGGCGTACGTCTACATCGATGAGTGGACGTCCGGCGGAATAGTCAGCTTGCCACTATTCGATGTGAGGACAGGGCCGGTCTCTGTTGAGCTGAGAACTTCGACCACAGGAGTGGTTTTCCATCCTGGCGGATCGTTGAACTTCGATCACAGTCTTCCACCGCAGACATGGACACTCCTTCGGGCCGAGTATACAGGAAGTGAATTCATCTACTCGGAGGAAGGCACCGAAGTTGCGCGCGTACCAATGTCGGCGACAGTGACCAGTGTCCTTCTTTCCGTACGCGCGTCCGGTACGACCGGCGCCCGTATTCGACTTCGCGTCGACGATGTCACAATAACCACTCCGGTAACGGAGTAGTACACACAGATTGAGCCCCGGTCTTCGGACCGGGGCTTTCGCGTACCCATGCTTGCCGCGCTCTGCTGTGGCGCGTACCATGCGAGTAGATAGTGGAAATGAATAAGGGGCGCCTCGAAGCGCGCCTGATATTGGTGGTGCACCATTTGATGTATGTTGAGCGCGGCTTTTCACTACATACGAACATGGGATTTTTGGGTGTGGTTCGGATTCTTTGCACAATCCCTGTTCTTCCTTCGGTTTGTGGTGCAGTGGTGGGCAACCGAGCGCGCGAAGCGTGTTGTCGTGCCGGTGAGCTTCTGGTATTTCTCGCTCATCGGAGGCGTACTCATCCTCATCTACTCATGCGTACGCGGAGACATCGTTTTCATCTCCGCCTCCGCCCTCGCCCTCCTAATCTATTCGCGGAATCTCAATATGCACTATCATGGCGAGCACAAGAAGGAGCTTGTATGAAAATAGGACGCGATAGTATTTCCTTCCTACCGGCGTTTTTTCGGTATGCGGTGATCGGGGTCGGTAATACGATACTGAATTTTGCGATGTATACTGCAATGACGCGTGGATCCGATTTTTGGATGGAGCATTATCTTCTCGCGAATGTTGTTACGTTTTGTACGATAGTAACCTGGAGCTTCTTTTGGAATAAGCGGTGGAGCTTTAAGAACCACGAACAACAACATGGAGTGCAGTATGCCAAGTTTGTCCTCGTGACAGTCGGTGGTATCGCTATCGAGCAGAGCGTTCTTGTTATAGGAGTCGAACTTTTCAGTGTGTTAGATATTTTTGCGAAACTCATTGCCGGACCAATTGTTGTGCTGTGGAATTTTGGTATGTACCGCCGGTGGGCGTTCTCCACAAAGGAGACATCGGTAGGTGTACCAATGAGTGATTACGATTTATCAGTTGAGGATGTGTAATACGATGATAGTGTTGCTTGCGTGAGCAAGAAGTAGAATTATCACTAATGCGGATGTTTTATGAACGATATGTATACGGGCCCGGCAACGCCAAACACATACGAGTCAACCCCGATCGATCTCTTCGGAATTATTGGGCGTCGTTGGCGCGCGGGGGTATTGATTGTAGTTGTTGCGTTGTTATTTGGGATTGGTTCAGGATTCCTCTTCCCGGGCCAGTATTCGTCGGATGCCATGCTACGCATCGGAGCGCGCGATGGTACTCCTATTGAAACAGTTGGACACTTACAGGAGCTTATCCGTTCTAGCGCTGTTGAGTTGGATATTGCGGAGCAAGCCAGTATCCGTGTGCAGGATATACGCGACCATGTGATACTCGAAGAAACTAAGGATGGTCGTGGCATAATCGTTCGTGGGACAGGAGGGACGCCAGAGGAGGCACATCATGTCGTCCTTGGGATGAGCACATACCTTCTTGAGTACTTATTAGCATCCAACGAGCCGATGCGTATAACACTGCAGCAGGAAATGCAAACACTTCGTAAGGAGCGGGAGATGGTTGAACAGGAAATCGTACAACTTGAGCAGCAGCGTTCGCGACTCGTTAAAGATGCCACTGTCTATCAAAGAGAGATCGCGAAGCGTGCAGATGCTAGTTCTGAAGCACAGGGGCGTATTGTGGAGTCGTACATAGGGCTGTTGGCAGAAGCGCGTGCACAGCAGGATGCCATGGTACAGAGTATTATCAATAAACAGCAACGCATCGTTGTAATTCAGGACAACATTCAGCGTAAGGAAGCTGATCCTGGCCACCTAAACCAACCCCCCACCATTGAGGCACAGGCGCAAATGCCTGGCGAATCCTTTTTGCCTCCGCAATTTTTTCAGCGCGTCATTCTTGCGGCCATCCTCGGCATTTTTATGGCGTTTGTTTGGGCATTCGTGCACGAGTGCCATATAGTGCGGAGACGACCAGATCAACGATACGATATTCTCTAGTCGTGCAGTGTGAAGTTGCAACCAGTAGCGGCGAAGAAGAACGCAATATTTCTTCTTATGGCAGAAAGTGGCACGAAGTTGCTAAGTCTTTTTGCGTTTGCAGCAATGGCACGAGGCCTCTCGGAGCAGTCGTACGGAGTCGTCGCCCTCGCATTTTCTGTCGGTTCACTGTTCTACATATTTTTTAACCTCGGTCTGGAGCAGCACATTGTCCGCGACGCGAAGCGGTTGCTCTGTAGCGATGACCATGTGGGACTCCAAAAATTATTTGCGACGGTGGTGACTATTAAGGTGTGGCTTCTGCCGATATCTCTCCTTGCGTTGTTTGTCGTCTTTACTCTCATGCGCTGGGAGTTGGCTCACCTTCCGGTACTTTACGGCATTTTTCTTTACTTCTATTTTTTGAGTGCGACTCAGTTACTATTTTTCTTTTTTCGGGCATTTGAGCAGATGCGGTACGAGTTAGTTTTCCGTACGCTGCAGGCAGGTATTGTATTGGGAATAGCGGTTGTTTTCGGATACGTATTTCCGAGCGTACGACTTCTTGCGTTTTGTTACGCGGGTGCTGCGGGCGTGGTTCTGTTGAGCGCGCTCACCTTCTTTCTTCGGAAGACCGACCTGATATTCCAGCTCCGGCGTGGTTTTCATTCGGAAGAAGTTTCATTGGTAGGGAAGGTAAGATACCTATTTTTTATCGGAGTAGCGACAAGTATATTCTCCGGAGTAGACACGTTCGTTATTTCTAAGGTGCAAGACGTGGCGGCGGTTGGAGTGTATCGGAATGCGGTGATGATGACCTTTGCTCTCTTTTTGTTTCCAACGGCAATCGTGCAAGCTTTTTTCCCTAGACTCGTGCAACCACTCGATCAGTTAGATATATTTTTTCATACAGTGAAACAGCTGTTAGTTCGGCTTGTCCCGCTCGGAGTTGTTGTTGCGGGAGCGTGCTATCTTATTGCACCGATATTTATCCCGTGGTTTTTTGGTGCTCGATACGCTGCGACTGTGCCGTTTTTTCAGGTTTCGCTTTTTGCTTTTCTCTTTGCAACCGTGAATCAAGTGTTCGGGTACGGTATGATCGCGCTCGGTCGATACCGCCCATACTTTCTCATCACGTTAGTGGTTTCGATCGTGAGTGTAGTGTTAAATCTCATCCTTATCCCACGCATTGGATTATGGGGAGGGATTTTCTCGCTGAATGTGACGCATGCGTTGCTCGTTCTCCTGCCGTTGGGATACTTGTATGCGCTGCGCGTGCGTGTTACAACAGAAGGCAACACCCCTTTGTGATATTAGTTTCTGACTATGTATTCTAAGACGATTCGACCGATTCGTATCGGAATCATTGGATGTGGCGGTATTGTGCAGACGATGCACATCCCCGCACTGTGCAACCTCTCCCATGTGGCTGTAACGTGGCTTGTCGACCCAAATGCTGCAAATAGGAATGAGTGCGCTCGATGGTTTCCCGAGGCGGCACATGCGGATGATTTAGAGGCCATCGATGATGTTGACGCGGCATTGATTGCAACTCCACCTGGGCTGCACTATGACCACATTACTTATGCGCTACAGCGCGGATGGCATGTGCTCACGGAAAAGCCATTGACAACCAATGAAGAGCACGCGAGTGACGTGGTTGCGCTGGCGAAGCGGGCTGGGAAGTACCTGTGTGTTAATGTGAACCGTCGTTTTTTGACGCAGATTCCCGTGTTACGCGAGGTGCTGCGTGCCGAGCGGTTTGGACGCGTGCAGCACATGCAACTTTTTGACGGAGGTCGCTGTACTGGTGGCCCGGTTAGTGGTTCTTCGTTTCACTCCTCGTCTCAATTGGCTGGAGGTGGTGTTATGCTGGACACGGGCAGCCACGTGCTTGATCTCGCACTGTATCTTCTTGGCGATGTTGAGGTGCGGACGGTAGATTATTCCGATGATGGTGCGACCGGGCTCGAGGCGGAATGTCGCTTCGCACTGCAAGCAACAAATGCTCAGCATGGCGACTTAAAGCTGGAGGGATTATTTTCTCGTTTAGCGCCCGTCGGTCAGCGTATCGTGGTGCAGTGCGAGCGCGCACGACTCGTTGTTAATTTTCCATCCGGGGACATTGAGGTGCATGAGAAGCAGCATGAGGATGTGCCGCTTATCATTCGAGTTGATCATAGTGATGATCCGGTGGGTGCGTCGTTTCTCGCCTCGTGGGAGGAATTTGTTGGTCGCATCCGTGATACGCGAGCACGACCGATTCATCACGCAGAATCCGTTTTGCCGGCGCTCAGGATTATGCGTCGTTGCTATCGCGAGCGTCAGCCGTTGAAGAATCCGTGGGACGTTGTTCCGCAGGCTGCTGATGCTGCCCGCCAGCGACGACAGGCCACTGTCGTGGGTGTTGTTGGTGCAGGGGGATTTTTGGGGTCACGTTTGTATGAGCGGCTACTTGATGATGAGCGGTTCATCCCACGCGCAATTACACATTCTTCGCTCGGGAGTTTCGCAATAACTCGATACGATACCGATGTGCGAATCGGTGATGCGCAGGACCCAGTATTTTTGCGAGAGGCACTGCGAGGAGTTGATGTGGTCGTTAATTGCGCAATCAACATGCGGGGCGCGCGTCGATTCGCAATTAAAACGACACGCGCGATTGCGCGTAATATCGCACGCGCCGCGCATGAAGTCGGTGCGAAGCGCCTCGTGCACATTAGCACCATTGCGGTCCACGGGGTTTTCTTGGGGTGTGAGGGCGAGGCATCGCGCTACGACCCGGATCGTTCGACGTACGCTGTGGCGAAGCGCGCATCGGAGCGTGATGTGCTCCGAGCGTCGCGACGATGGGGGGTTGATTCGGTAGTCCTTCGCATGGGGCATATCTACGGCCCCTACTCTGCAGGGTGGACGGCCGGACAACGCGACCTTGTACGCGCAGGTAGCATCATTCGTGCCGCCTCATGGGCGTATCCGTCGAATACGGTGTTCGTGGATAATGCGATTGATGCCATTATCGCGGCATCGGTGTGTTCTTCTCAGCTGCACGGCACGACGTTGTACATTACGGATTTGCCGAACAAGAGCTGGAAGGAATTCTATGAGCCACTATTTGTATCCGAGCAGCAAGCGATGGATAACCTTCCGAACCTCACCGAGTCGGAGGTAGAACGTATTCGCTGTGTGAATCATCGGGGCGTTGTTCGGCAAGTGGTGGGGTGTGTGCGAGCGCTTGTACAACCGGTTTTTTCGAAGCAGCACCTCCGATCCATCCGTGACCGCCGGGCATTTTTGCGACTTTTCAATCTCGTGGAGAGTATAGTTCCAGAGCGCGGCTTCCAACTTTTTAAGCGATGGATTCGTGAGCGGAGCGGTCCGTATGTCGGGAAAGAGCAGGGGAGAAGTGTTGATGGATTGCGATATGATATGGCATGCGTGTACGCAAGCAACATTCGATTTCCCGTCGAAGACGCGGTATCTGCGATTGGTTACAGTCCGTCCTATAGTTGGGAGGAGGCCAATCGTATATCTCTGCGTTGGCTGCACGCGCTTGAGTCGACATGTCGTGAGAAGTAGTAATACATCATATGCACACATCGTTTCTTTCGAGGTTCCAGTGTCCAGATTGTCATACCTTCCTCCATACAGGTGATAGTAATAGCGAGGAGGTGCTACACGGATCGCTTACATGCGAACGAGGACACAAGTTCACTGTGTGCGATGGTATTCCGAGTTTTGTCGCTTGTAATGGAAACGTTGGTGAGCAGCAGGACGCTGCAAGTGTGGAAAGTTTTGGTTTTGAGTGGCAGTGGGACAATACGCCGAGGACAGAGGAAGACCTCGTGTGGCGTGTTTTTGAAAAACCCGGCATTACAAGGGATCATCTCGATGGCAAGTGGGTGCTTGACCTCGGTTGCGGTGCTGGTTTGCAGACAACAATAATGGCGCGTCATGGTGCCACGGTTATTGGTGTGGATCTATCTGATGCAGTGTGTGCCGCATACAAAAACACTGAGGCGCTTCGCGACCGTACATGCATTGTGCGTGGTGATGTATTTCGGCTGCCGTTTGCGCCAGAGACGTTTGACTATGTGTACTGCGAGGGTGTTTTGCAGCATACAAAAGATCCGCAAGCAGCGTTTCACAATCTCACTAAACTTCTAAAGCCGGGGGGAGAAATTTTTGCAACGTTTTATACGCGACGTGAAGGCAGGATTGCGCCATTTCTCCTTCTCCGTCAGCCGATTCGCGCAGTGCTCTCGAGATTACCAAGACGTATTTGTTGGTACATCTGTTGGCTGAGCATCCCTTTGGATAAGTGTCCATTGCTCAAGCATTTCTTCCGTAAGACGGTTGTGCTTCACGACCCGCGGAACACGAGCAGCAAGGCAACCTGGTGTCTGAACTACGATTTTTACGGCCCGCACGCCTACCAATCGTACTATCGACCAAGTGAAATCCGAGCAATGTGGGATGCCGCACCAGTGCCATTAACCACGCTTCATGTCGATCATGACTATCCACTCCGTGGACGCCGAGACGAGTAGCTCGGTGCCATCGCAGCCGCTCGTCTCTGTTTTGATGAGCGTGTATAACGGTGAGCGTTATTTGCGAGATAGTATAGATTCTGTACTCGCACAAACATACGAGCACCTTGAGATTGTTATTGTCGATGATGGGTCGACGGATGGGACTGCTTCAATCCTGGCGACATATGTCGATCCGCGAATTGTTGTTGTACATAGAGCGGAGAATATTGGGCTAACGCGGTCTCTGAATGAGGGGCTGCGAAATACGAAAGGAAAGTATGTCGCCCGTCTCGATGTGGGGGATATTGCAGTATCTGGGCGTATAGCAGCGCAGGTTCGGGAACTCGAACAGCATCCGGATGTTGGTATCATCGGTTCTGATATTGTGTTTTTTTGCGACGACACGAAGTTACGTGAGTATCGGCACGTCACAGATCATGATCGCATCGTGGAGCAGTTGCGCACATTTGCTAGTCCACTCCCTCATTCAACCCTGCTCATGCGGCGTAGTATTTTGGACGCACTGTGTGGATATGACGAGCGTTTTGAGCGTTCACAGGATAGAGATTTGCTTTTGCGGGCATCACGGATAACGCGTCTGGCATCATTCGGGGAGGTGCTTGTGTATTTACGATTTGATCCGACGTCCTTGTCTTATGCATCTTCTGCGCAATTAGTGTACGGAACCGCAGCGCGCGTACGTGCGTATCGATGGGATCACGGATATCGGGACGAATTGAGCAACGAGGCATGGGCGGCGTTACTACAGCACATCACGTCATTTATCGCTGAACATTTTCTTGATGCGAAGACAGACTCTGCAAAGTATCGCATCCTTGCAGAAGTGGCGTTTCGGCAAAGGCATTGGGTACAGTTCGGACATCGGCTTCTGCGGTTGTTGGTGCGTCACCCCCTGTTTTTTATTGAGAACAGGACGAAAGTGAGTGAGATTATTTTGGATCGGATCCCAGATTTTTCGTTAGAGAGAATTTCATGAGCGGCGTTAGACATAGTGGTATCGTCGGAAGTGGTGCTGTGTCAGTACCTCCTCTTGGCGTCATACTCGCCATCATGATGCGCGAGTATTAGAGAGAGTATGCAAGTGTTCGTCTGTGTCGTAGTATTATGTATCGCATTGAGTCCGGCGCTGTCAGCTGCAGTACGCCGGCGGGATTTGTTTTCCCCTATTAATATTTTCGGAGCACTCTACGGTGTGAGCTTTGGACTCGTTCCGCTCCTACAGCTTTCAGGGTGGGTGTCTTTAGATCATGCGTATGCACACTACGACACGGCGTTTGGCTTGCGTGCATCCATCCTGAGTATTGTCGCCCTATTGGTGACGCTGCTCGGCTACTATGAAGGACATGTTGCGCGCATGTTCGCGGAGAAGCTTCCATCCTTACGCAACCGGATGCGCAGCGGTCGTATGCGAATCATTATGATAGGGCTCATACTTATAAGTGCTGCCGCGCTTGCAGTACGTATGTCCCAGATTGATGTTCAGCACATATCTGAATATTTCATCTATACAAATGTCTCAGCATCTGGATATGGACATATTGCGTTTTTCGTAACGCTGTATCTATTTGCCGGCCTCGTTGCGTCAGTTGGGATGTTTCGGGCAACGAAGGGGCGTCGCCGATTGTTTGTGGTGGTGTTTTTGCTCGCCCTCGTTTTGGCGGCATTAAGTCGCGCTCGTGGGCAGGTCTTACTTTTACTGTTCGTCGTAATGGTAATTTACAATTATCGGGTGCGCCGCATCGGCGCGGTCCGCATGGTGAGTGCCTTCGTGGGGATGCTTATTTTTGCGTTCGCGATGGGGCAGTTCCGTGGTGCACAAGATTTTCAAATGACGAAGATGAATATTGCTAATAGCTTTGGTGGCTTGTTTGCGGAGCATCAAGCCACTGCGGTCCTCCTCTCGCAGTACTCGAGGGAGAACCCTGCATATCTCTACGGTAAGATTTTTGTAGAAGATACAGCATTCTCACTCATCCCAAGAAAAATTTGGACAACTAAACCAATATACTACGGCGGTATCGTCGTTACCGATACGCTCATCCCGAATCGACAACCGGGGTACCACTACACAGAGGGCCCCTTCGGAGCCGCCTTCGCTGATCTCGGATACATTGGGGTATTCATTGCAATGTTGATGATTGGATGGCTAATGAGAGTGGCGTACGAGTACCTGCGGAAAAATATCCATCACGATGGCGTGTTGCTTTGGTATGCGCTGTTTTGCTTTGATTTATGGGCGTTTTTGCGCGGTGGGTTCGGCTTTATTCCAGTCATCATGATGCATACGATCCTTGTCGTCGTCCTCTATACCTTTATTGCGCGGACATTTGTAGTACAATCGAAAATGGCACTACACTAGGTGTCGCTGTACCATCTTGAAACAAGCTATGCGTGTTCTTATTACTGGGGGTGCTGGATACCTAGGCGGAGCATTAACGGATATTCTGAAAACTTCTTCACACGATGTGCGCGTGTATGATGCGCTCCTCTATGAAGAGTCCTACCGGAAGGATGTACCGTTCGTATACGGTGATATTCGTGATTTTGGAAAATTGCAGCAGCACCTTGACTGGGCGGATGTGGTGGTGTGGCTTGCTGGACTCGTCGGTGATCCTGCCTGTGCGTTGAATGAGCGGCTCACCATGGACGTGAACGTGGAAACCATGAAGTACCTCACGGCGCATTTTGATGGGCGTATCATCTTCCCGTCATCGTGTTCCGTGTATGGGGCTGGCGATGGTATGCTCCATGA
>JBDRLD010000101.1:0-12105 GCA_043813445.1 Candidatus Uhrbacteria bacterium | reverse complement strand
CGCTGCGGCGCAAACCGATGCATTGAGTGAAGGGGAAACACCGCATGCCGGCGCTGATGCAATGGCACCAGATGAGCAGACGCAGCGGTATGTGGAGCTGGTACAGCGAAACTGGCGTGGGAATATTCATCCGGTTGAGGGTGTCGCTGTGGGGCAGCTATTCCGTGTTGGTGAAACAGGTGCAACGATCAGTCCCGAGGAGGTGAATTGGCTCCAGAACCATTCGATGCAGCAGTTGTTCCAAAAGACGGAAGATCCGGGACCGCTTGGAAAGCTTGCGCGCTTTGTCGCAGAGCGATTTGCCATGACTCATACGGGCAGTGTGCACCTTCCGGAAGGTGGGACGTTCACGCATGATTTCGCGAAGGGCGAGCTAACGAGGGCTCTTGGGAACGATTCGGGGGAGATGGCCGAGGGATATCTCGGATATAATCATTCGTATATTACTGGCGAGACGAGAGGTTCCTGGGGTGAGTCGGCAGCTGCGGCCTCCGCAGCGGCAGGCGGCAGCGAGGCCACAGAAGCGGTGCCACCGGCGGAAGGTGAAGCTCTCAGCGCGGAGGCGGCCGCAGCGGCCGTACCAGAACCGAGTGCCGAAGCATCCCAGCTTTCGCAAGACTTGCGGACACGACTTGCGAGTCATGGTAGCAACCCTGAACAATCGGAAGTTGTACAGGATGTAAAGCTACTTATTCCTCCAGGACAGACAAGGAGTGTTGCGCTGGATAATGGTGAGGCGCTTCTTAAAAGAACGTCGTCTGCAACTGGAGATAGAGTTCTGGTGAAGTTTTCAGGAGCGACTAGGTTTGTGAGTCTCTCCGGTGCGATACTCCAGGAGTTCCTCAATCATCTTGCGAAACGTGGCACGTAAGAAATTGCATCGCGAAAGATATCACAGCGCCCTGTAGAGGGGCGCTGTGATTGTTATGGAACATCACGAGACCCATTATTTGGCGTAGGGGCGGTGGCGTTGTCCCCGCCCGTCTTGCCCTGTGTTCGTCCTACACCACACGCGGGCGGCCATAGAAGGCCGCCCCTACGAAGAATGGGCTCGCCCCTTACATGTTTCTCCCTCTCCCCCAGGAGGGGGAGAAACAGAGACATGAACGCAGCCCGCATTGCGTGCAAAATCAAACCACCCCGCGTCGCGGGGTGGTTTGTAATTCTCGATATGCGCTATCCCTTCACCACCTTCTCAAAAACCTCCGGATGTTCGGCGGCGAGCTGTGCAAGTACTTTGCGATCAAGCTCGATGTTGCGCTTCTTCAAGTTTCCGATGAGCGTGCTGTAGGAAACCCCGTGCTCGCGCGCACCCGCATTGATGCGGATGTTCCAGAGTCCGCGCATGACGCGCTTCTTCTTTTTACGATCACGATATGCATGCTGCCCTGCCTTTAGCGCGGCAGTGCTCGCGACACGCATTTTCGCATTTCGTCCCCACATGTACCCCTTGGTTCGCTTGAGGAGATTTCGTCGCTTCTTTGTATGTATTGGTCCTCGTTTGACTCGTGGCATAACATGACAACTGTCTATGGTCTACATCAACGCAATGGTCGGTAGTCCGTAGACGGTAAACGGTGGTTCAAATTATTTATACGGCATCGCTCGCCTTGCGGTCTTCTCGAGTCTCGAGGTGAATGACGTGTCGCGCCGTTTGTTCATTCGCGTTTTTGCGGATTCGCGGGAGTTGAAGTGATCCTGTCCCGCCTTCCGCTTCAAAAGTTTCGACTTCTTCGGAATGAGTCGCTTTGCGGTTGCCTTGTGGGTCTTGAGTTTGGACATAGCGTATGTACGGATATGCGAACAGCTACTAACATGCGGATACGCAGATGTCATTGAAATCTCAGCAAAGCACTCACTTCGAGATTTTCAGAGATCAATATTACAATCTGCACATTCGTATCATCAGTACTACTCCTTCGTATTATCCGTCTTGATTTCCAGCTTTTCAATCTGAGTTTTATCAACCTCCTTCAGCTTTCCTCCGACCACAAGCGAGTTCCGGCCACCCTGAATGCTTAGCGGCTGATCGACGGTGATCTCATGCTCCTTCTTTAGGTCATCGACGAATTTCATGATCACATCCCGTGCCTGATTTCGGTATTGTCGCTCACGACCGCGGAGAATGAGATCGACCGAAACCTTATTCCCCTGACCGAAAAACTCCTTCGCTTTTCTTAGTCGCTGTTGTCGATCGTGTTCACCGATACGGAGCGAGAGACGAACGCCCTTCACCTCGACCTTCTTCGCGTGCGCGCGCTGTATCTTCTTCGCCTTCTCCTGTTCGTATTTAAACTGCTTGAAGTCGATGAAGCGACACACCGGCGGGTTTGCCTTTGGAGATACTTCGATGAGATCGAGCCCGCGTTCTTTTGCGGTGGCGATAGCGTCCGTTATCGAGAAGGTGCCGATGCTTTCTCCCACCTCGTCAATAACACGAACCTCAGGGACTTTAATCCGCTCGTTCACACGGAACGCTTGACGTTCGATTTGCTCTTGGCGTTTAAATCGGCGATGGCGATGGATTCGCACAATTTATGATTTCAGATTAATGATTGATGATGTGGTTTGTTGTGTTGTTTTTCGGGTTGTGACAAAGATGGCGACGAGCTCGTTTGTTTCCTGGAGGAGCGGAATAACATCGTGGTCGTTGAGGAGCGTTCCGTCAATAATCAGCTCAAGCCAGTATCCAGATTCATCCGCTTCTTCGATGACGATGCCGATTTTTGCAGCAAATTCTGCTCGTGAGCGTGCCCGGCATGCTGCCCGATAGTTTGCACCGACGGATGTTGCCGAACGCAGGAGTTGATTCCCGATAGCCCGTCCGGCAGATGTTCTCGGCAGTGCATCAACAATGTGAAGCACGTTCAGCGCATACTGTTTCGTCCGTCGCTGCAGCTCCTCCTTGTCCATATCATCAGCACAATTTTCGATTGTAGATTGACGAGTTAACTCAATCTTCAATCGCAAATCAGCAATCTTCAATCCTGTGGAGGTGAGGGGAGTTGAACCCCTGTGTCGATACACACCGCTTCCACTCGTTCTCCAGGCTCAGCCCTGTTTTAAGTGTCCGCCGCATGCTCGAACAGAGCGAAATACATACGACGTGAGCCCCATGTCATCTTGACGTACGCCAGAGGCGCAGCGTGCGTCCAGCTCGGTGATATAACACCCGGGATGCACGTACCGAGCATTCGTGCGCCGGATGGGCAGTGACCCTTAGGCGACTGCCGTTGCGAGTGCCGGCATGCTGAACGCAGTTCGTACAGCATCCTTTACCCGATTGAAAGCGTTGACACGTGCTTTCTTGCCCATGGTTTTACGAGGGTATGAGCAACCTCGGCCTGCTCGAGCGGGGATGAGCACCGATCGAATCCCGGCACCCCCGAAATCGTGCACTATCCAAAGACGCGCCGCTTGGCGCGACTCCACCTCTGAGTGTGCCGTATTCTGCCCGAGTCGTCAAGGAGGCATGGTAAATTGGTACTCTTTACGCGATTTCGTTGCAATGCACGTTTTCCCGTAATAATTTGTGGCTCCACAGTACTACCTTGGTGCTTGGAGTAGAGAGGAGGAAGATTTTGGTGCTCTAGCGCATTCTCGCACTGCGCATTCTTCGTTCATCATCACGTTTTTTGATGATTTCGCGTTTTTCGTACTTCCGTTTGCCGCGCGCAACCGCAATTTCGAGCTTGATGAGTCCGCGCTTCACGTACATGCGGATCGGTATAATCGTGCACCGGTCTGTCTGCTGCTTGCCGATGAGATGGTTGATGTCGCGTTTTGCGAGGAGAAGACGTCGCGAGCGTGTCGGTTCATATTCTTGAACCGTGGCCGCTTTCGCGTACTTCGCGATCGATGCATTCGTGAGCCATGCCTCGCCATTTCGAATGTGCACAAAACTTCCGGTGAGCTTCGCGTGCCCCCGTTTCGCTGATTTTACTTCGTGGCCGGCAAGTTCGATGCCGACTTCGAGCGTTTCTAGAAACTCGTAGTCGTACCGCGCTCGCTTGTTCACTGCTATATCCATACGAATGCTATACTGTGGATAGCATACCGTGTATGACCGAGATACGGAAAACCGAGGTTACCGTTCGCGCGGTGACGCTTGTGAAGATTGTTGCGGTTGGGCTGCTTGCCGCGGCGTGTTTTGCGCTCCGTGATGTGCTCGCGCTTGTCCTTGTTTCCATCTTCCTGGCGATTCTTATCAGCCCAGTTGCGGATTTTTGTGAGCGGAAGCGACTCCCGCGCGCGTTAGGTGTAGCGGCGGTGTACATCGTCTTCTTCGCGCTGCTTGGATTCCTATTCTCGTTACTCGCGCAGCCAATCATCTATGAGGCGCGCGGACTTGCGGACACGCTTCCATCCGCCTGGGAGCGCATTGTTGTCGCAGCGCAGTCGCTCCGTACATTTTCGATCGAGCATGGCATTGCGGATCAGCTTCAAAAGTTTGCATCTGGATTTGAAGGGAAGGTTGCCACTGGCATCTTCGGAGCACTCGCGGGTGCATTCGGCGGTGCGCTCTCATTTGGTATCGTGCTCGTACTAACGTTCTACCTCGCAACGCATGCGACCGTAACACGGAGAACGCTTATTGGGTTCACGTCGGCGAGCTGGCAGCCGTTCCTTATTGGTGTGATGCCGCGCATCGAGCGAAAAATGGGATCGTGGCTCCGCGGACTTCTCGCACTTGGCGTCGTGATGGGTGTGCTCGTTTTTATCGGACTCTCTATACTCCATGTTGAGTATGCACTTCTCATCGCACTCCTCGCGGCGTTTGCAGAGGTGGTGCCATACGTTGGTCCGATCCTTGTAACGATCATTGCGGTGGTACTCACATTCCTACAGGCACCAACCAAGGCACTCGTCGTGCTTATCTTCTTCGTTATTTTGCAGCAATTGGAGAATCATCTTCTCGTCCCAAAGATTATGCACCGCGCAGTGGGCATCCACCCGGTTGTGAGCATCATCGCGCTTCTGGTTGGTGCGAAGGTTGGTGGGATTGCAGGTGCGTTGCTTTCTATCCCAATTGCAGCCGGGATGATTGTCTTCCTGGATGAGTATAGTCGTGAGCGACGCGTGCGGGCGACGTCGAGTTCGTAGTCTTTTTGTTTTACCGTGTGCAGAATACTGAAGTTGAACAAGCGAAGGTACGAGTAAAAAAGCTGCGAGAGCAGCTTCGCGATGAGATTACCGGCGAAGTGCAGCAGCAGCAGCGACGGCGCCTCTGGAGGCAGTCGTTTGTACAGTGTGGAGGGTGCTGCACCGTCTATCTTGTCATCTTACTTGCTATCTGTGCGTGCGGTACGTATCTTGTTGCACGAACCGGCCTCGTCACAATTCCCGTACTTTCCGACTCGGTACAACACCAGCGCACGCCGTTGCGTGTGGTGACGCCGGTGGCGATGAACATTGAGCAACGCGTCGGTGGTGCGCTTGCCGGTCTCCTGCGTGGCGATCCTTCCGCGCCGATCGCATTCAGCGAAGCGGAACTCACAAGTCTTCTCCGTGCCATTCTTACAGATCGTGAGACGGATGTGCTTACCGCAACAAGCGCGCAAGTTGTCGTGACTCAGGATGCGCTGGAGTTGTTTGCGTGGGTGCCAGGATCGGGGGATGGCACGACGGTCCGCGTTCGCGGTGTACCGCAGGTGACAGACGACGGGAAGCTGGACGTGGTATTCGACGAGGTTGCGATCGGTAATCTCGGCCTTCCATCGGTAATTGCGACACCAATCTTACGTTCCGCGCTTAGTAATGTTCCGTTTCTGAATGGAACGGACACGACAGTACCGTTTCGTCTCCAACGCATAACCCTTGGAGATGGTCGAATAGTCATTGATATTTCAAAGGCACAAGGTCCATGAACACGCATGTGAGTAGTACACAACGGATGCGGATGGTGTGCAGCGCCCTCCTGTTCGTGGGGGGTGGCCTCGTTTTTGTGTTTCCGCGGTACCTCGTGTTCGGGATAGTAACGACGGTTACTATCGCTGTGTTCTGCTCCTTACGGATCACGCACGCGCCGGCGGCGCAGGTAGTGAGAAACGGACTCCTTGCACTCACGGCATTCGGCTATCCGGTGTTTCTCGGCGGCGTGGTACTCCCATGGCTACTCCTTGTTCTGCACCTTGTACTCATTAGTATCGCGTGGTCGCACAATGAGAATCAAGAGCTAACAATTGCGCAGGCGCTTGCTGCGGGATTTGGGATCGCTATTACTACTGCAGCGCTGCAGTTCTTTTTCCCAGGTGCGTGGCGTTGGGTTGCAATGCTCGCGCTCATCGCATTTTTTGCCCTTATCACCGCGAGTCTTCCTGAACGGTTTTCGCGCGGCCTACCGTCACCGACAATTTGCGCGATTGTGCTCGTACTCAGCGAATCACTCGTTATCCTTCGATATCTTCCAACTCACTGGATCATTAATGGTGCAATTCTCGCACTTGCACTTGCCGCGACGATTCACCATGAGCGCACGCCGCGGTACGTTTTTGTAGCGATCCTCGTTGCCGTGTTTGTGCTTGGTGCGGTACCGTGGTGAGGTGGAACTGGATGAGTAATTTAGTCGATATGCCCAGGACATTATTTCGACAACCGTTAGCATGGCTGCGTACTTGGATGACGCAGGGTGGTTCGCACGCGCAGAATCGGGTTGGTTGGATCCTCCTAACCGGGGCGATAGGGTTTGTTGCGGGCATCGCTGGCGGTCTCATCGGAATGGCTACACTCTTTCCAGCTTCATTATCGACAAGTAGTGGAATAGTACGAAGTGGTGTCATGACACGTTCAAGTGTTGAAGAGTTTCCGTCCCTTGCTCAGGTTTCCGCAGCGGTTGTTGATCAGTTTACGGTTTCGAAGTACGCGCCGACGCCTACGCTTATTCCGCTTGCACAGCGTTCCGGCCGTGGAATTGCGCTTACGAGTGACGGTTGGGTAATGACAGTGCGATCGGCGCTCGACGAACGCGGCGATCAGCTGCCCGTGGTCGTTTCGCGTGATCGACGCATCCATGCGGTTAGTCGTATTGCGTTGGATCCTGTTTCCGACCTTGTTTTCCTTGCCGTGCCAACACTACAGGTTCCGGTGTTCCCACTTCGTGATCAGGTCGGGCTTCACGTCGGAGAGCGGCTTTACGCACCAACATCGGACGGGGGAGTGGTCGCAGTGACATTGCGATCAAGACGAACGCGAATGGGTGATGAAACTTTCCGTTCAAGCGATCGCTGGGACTCCCTCCTCGCAATTGATGCGGCGACCAAGCTTGATCCTGGTACGCCTGTTGTCGACGAAGACGGTGCGCTCGTCGGCGTTGTTATGGACGGAACATACGTCTATCCGGTCGAGCTTATCACTTCGGCCCTCCCGTCGCTCTTTAAGGATGGGGTGGTGTTGCGCAATACGCTCGGGGTGACGTACCGAGATCTCAGTGAGTACGCGATTGCTCCGGACGGTGTCGATAGCGGCGCACTCCTTGCCGCTCCGAGTGGGAAGCGAGTTTTTACGAGTGTGAGCCCGTTCGTTGGGCTCGTCCGTGCGGGTGAAACCATCCTTGCGATCGGCGATGATCCGCTCACCGCTCGATCACTCTCCGCGCTTTTGCAGGAGTACCCGCTTGGCGCAGTAGTCGAGGTCACCGTGCTCGGTGTTGACGGGGTCGAGAGAACGGCCAGTGTCCCACTCGTGAAAGAAGGTGGTGACGTGCTTACCGTGCTCCCTGGTTCGCCTCGGTAGTGTGGAGCAGCACTTGACAGATTAGACGCTTCGTGATATGATCTCGAGAATTGTATGACGTACCCAATGCTCAATGCGCTCCGTAAGCAGCGCCGACGTATTCTCCAGGTTGCGCTAATTGCTGCGGCGATCGCGCTCGTCTTGAGTTTGGTGCAGCCGCTTCGCTATGGTGCGACAATGCGGCTTATTATCATTCAGGCGACATCACCAACCCTCGACGCTTTCACGGCGGTGAAATCGTCAGAGAAGGTGGGACGGAATCTTGGACGCGTACTCGTCAGCTCGTCGTTCCTCGATCGCGTTCTTCTTTCGAATCCCGACATCGACCGCGCATCGTTTTCTAGTGACGAGCGAAAGCGCCGAAAGGCATGGGAGCAGATGGTCGAATCGAGTGTTGCCGCGGAGACAAGTATCATGGAGGTTTCTGTATTCCACACACGACAGGCGCAGGCACGAGTTATTGCAGAGACCATTGGGACCGTGCTTGTTCGAGATGCTCGAGAGTACACCGGTAGCCGCGACATTAGTGTGAAGGTTATCGATGCGCCGCTCGTTTCACGTTTTCCGGTGCGGCCGAACGTGATTGCGAATACACTTCTCGGATTTATTCTCGGCACATTCCTGGGTGCGGCCGTACTCTATCTCCGGGGGGCGCGACATTAGAATATTTTTGGCAAAACATCCTGTCATCTCAGCGAAAGAGGTGGCAGGATGTTTATTTTGGCGTCGCTCAGTAGAGCGAAAATGTGGCACTTGACAATGAAGTGAAAATGTGTTACTATAGGGCATCGAGCTGGGAGCATGGACCAGCCGATCGGAAGTGCACATTTTCAAGGCATCATGCGTGCATTGATAAACATGGGTCGTTTTTGCGGCCCCAGTCTCGGGAGGAGACATCGAGATGAAGAAGTTTGTCTTCAACGTCGCAGCCGCCATGGCGGCAATGTGCCTGTTTCCGGCCATCGGGGCGGCGCAGGGATTCATGCCATCCGCGGCGGTCGCCAATGGCGCGACCGCAACCTGGCTGCGCAGCCAGGTTGACACCTCGCTGACGGAGGTCATCGCGATCAAGTCGGCGATCCTGCCGCTGCTCGCGGTGAACCCGACGAAGATCACCGATCTCCAGATCGAGTGCGGTTCGGCCGTGGACGGGGATATCGGTCCCCAGACGCGGCAGTGCATCGACGTGGTGGCACAGGCCATCGCGGACGCGCGCGCCGCAGCTTCCGCCGCAGCGGCGGGTGCAGCAGCGGCAGCGAGCGGCGGCGGTTCGTCGGGCGGCGCGGCGATCGGCTCCGTCCCTCCGACGGACGATCTCGTGCAGCAGATCGCGTACCGGTACTGCCCGCCGGGCACCGACGGCGCGTACGTCGAGCGCGGCGGCGTGCCAGGCATCGACTGCGGGTCAGGCAACGCGTTCATCGCGCTGGCCCCAGACTTCAGCTCGTGCCGGTACGAGGAAGGCGAGCTTCGGTGTCCGACACCGGGAACGCAGCGCTGGGTACCGGTGATGCCGGGCCTGAACGCTCCGCGTCTGCCGCGGCCCGAGGAGAAGGGCTGGTGCGAGGAGAACGCCGGATGGTGTGGTCTGTTCATCGGAACCGGCGTTGTCGCGGTCACGGCCGGCATCGTCGCAACCCTGTTCGCCACCGGAGCCATCCACTTCGAAGTTGATGACCCGGCAGGCGCCAACTAGGAGGATGCCATGAGGTTCCTTTCCCTGCCCATTTTTGTGTGCATCGCGCTAGTCGCATGCACGATTCCGATCGAGGACACCCGCGACGGCAACTGCGAAGACTGCGACGACGACGCGGTGCATGACGACGACGTGGCCACCGATGACGACGCGGTGGATGACGATGTCGCCGACGACGACGCGAGCATGGAGTACGTCATCACGTGCTCGGTCGCGAACGAGGCCAACGTCACGGCCGTGAACTTCTGCTCGAACTTCACGCCCCCCTGGGACTGCGCCGATCCGGTGAACGGATCGACTGCAACCTGGTCGGGCATGCTCGACGCCGATCGACTCGCGCTCGCCGCGTGCGGCGCCGGATGCGTCGGCTGCCAGTGCGGGTACGAGTTCAACGTCTGGTTCCCGGAGGGCCTAAACTGGCTCCTCACGCGGGGCACAGACGGCAACGCGCAAGCCGCTGGATCGTGCACGATCACGTCGCCGGATGGAATGGTCGAGGCGTCCCTGACGCCATCGACGAACAACATCGGCGGCTACAACTACCACGTCCACAGCGACTGACGCGTCAGTCGACTGAGACGCCATACAGACTCCAACGAGAGCCCCCGTTATTCGGGGGCTCTTCACTTTTGTAATAGCACGAATTGGTACCCCTTCTCCTCGTAGGGGCGGTCTCTTGACCCGCCATGCCACGTCGAATGACTGTGGTCGGATGACTGGGTTCCATGGCTGCCCGCGTGTGGTGTAGGACGAACGCGAAGCAAGACGGGCGGGGATTCCTGCCCGCCTCCGGCGGGGAACCCCGCCCCTACGAGGTCGATACCCATCCCCACGTAGGGGCGGCCTTCCATGGCCGCCAGCAATCGTGTAGGACAGGCGTTATTCCTTGGGCGAAATCGAATGGTTCCGTCAGAATATGCGCCATTCCTGCTATTTGTTGGCAGGTCTTGACATATTCAGATTTTCATGTTATAGTGAAGCGTCACGAAAGTGGCGAGAACGTTCGTTTTTCCAGCCCCATTCAGGGCTGTCAGAATACAAACACGTCCCGAAGTGTCGGGACAGGGAGGACGACAGTGAAGGTAGCCCATCTTTTCATCGCGTGCGTGTTCTTGGTCTCGTCGTGCGCCATCCCGGTGCACGTCAACAGCGGCAACGACGACGACCTCGCGGTCGATGACGATGCGGTCGATGACGACGTCACCGACGACGATCTCGCGGCCGACGACGACATGGCCAGCGATGACGACGCCACCGACGATGATCTCACGGACGATGACGACGCCACGGACGACGATGCAGCGCCTGCGCTGTGCGCACTGAACTCGGATTGTCCGATTGGTCTGGTCTGTGACCAGAATCCGGAGTCCGAGCTCGCGGGTTCGTGCGTGCTCGTCGGACCAGACGCCACGGACGATCCGGCGGAGCCGGACCCGGCTACGCCGGGCGACACCGACGACGACGCGGCTCCCGAGTGCACCTCGGAGATCTGCGACGGCGTGGACAACGACTGCGACGGTGTGGTGGACGACGGATGTCCGCCAGCCGACGACGACACCTCAGACGACGACGTCGCCGATGATGATATGGCCAGCGACGACGACCTCACGGACGACGATCTCGTGTCCGACGACGACACCGCAGACGACGACGCAACTTCCGAGTGCACCTCGGAGATCTGCGACGGCGTGGACAACGACTGCGATGGCGCCGTGGACGAGGGCTGCCCCTCGGACGATCCGGATCCCTCGGACGACGACACCGCTGACGACGACGTCGAGGTTACGGATGACGACGCCATCGAATCCGTAGACACCGACGGCGACGGCGTGTCCGACGAGGACGACAACTGTCCGGGCGTGGCGAACTATGACCAGGTCGACAGCGATGACGACGGTGCCGGCGACGCGTGCGACTGCGTCGTGGCCGGAGTCGAGGACTGCCGCATCGACGGCATCGACAACGACTGCGACGGGAGCACCGACGAGGGCGTCTGCGCCCCTGGCATCGGCACCTCATGCCTTCCGGGAATTCCTCCGTCAACGGCAACGTGGTTCACGTGCCAGCCGGACGCGGACTACGACCACGTGCGCGATGCGGACGACAACTGTCCCGGCGTCGCGAACGCAGGCCAGGCCGACAGTGACGGTGACGGCGTCGGCGACGCGTGCGACACCGACGAGGCGATGCCGCCGGATCTCATCGCGATCGCGTTCACGCTCCACGCCGGCGTGGAGCTGACGAACATTGAGTTCTGCGCGACCGCTCCGAGTGGCTGGCACTGCGTCGAGCCACTCATGTGCGAGAGCGGCCGCTGCGGCGCCGCGATCTTCGGGATGGACTTCGACATCCACTACGCGAACGGGTACGGCATCGACGCCGACGGGTTCGAAGTGTGGTTGACGGACCAGTCCGACGGGTTCGTCGAGCGCGCGGACATCGAGGTGCGCCTCGGTCGCGCTGGCTCGGAGCCGTGCGTCATCGACGACACCGTCGTGGACAACGGTCGCCGCGGCGCCAACTGGCGCTTCGACACGCGGGCGTACGCCAGTGTGGAAGCGTTCGAGGCCTGCGTGCTCTCAAGCGCGCCGACCCTCGTGACGTCCGACTAGGCGACAGAAATGACGGTTTTGGAGGCCCCCACCACTTGGTGGGGGCCTCTTCGCATCTAGGCGATG
>JBDRLD010000100.1:0-4634 GCA_043813445.1 Candidatus Uhrbacteria bacterium | reverse complement strand
CGCCCGGTAAGCGTCGTCCGACAGAGCTTCTACCCAGACTTCGGCAAGTTCGCCGAACACATCACACTCTACGCCGATGGCGAACGGATCATCGAGTATGTCCGCGCATCAACGGTCCAGCTCCTCGCAAAGCAGATTGGCCGCGACATCGCGGTACAGCTCTACCTCGCACGACGAAAGTTCGAGGAGCACGCACCAATGATCAGCGCCGGCCTGAGCTTACTCGGGATTGACCCCAACAAGGCGCTCCGCAAGCTCCTCGGCCCGCTCGCACCGAAGCGAAAACGCAAGTCGCGCGCAAAAAAGAAGTAGCCGCACGCGCCACAATCACCACAACCCCCGAGGCATCATGCCTCGGGGGTTCTCTTCTCCGGTTTCTCTTGGTTCCAAATTGTTGTCATTGCGAGCGAAACGCAGTGGAGCGTGGCAATCCGGTACAAAAGCGAACGGAATTGCTTCGGTCGAGGACTCTCCCGCAATGACACCGTATGCGTTGCTCAGTCGCTCAGCTGCTTGCTCACTTGAGTACCTCCTTGAGATACTGTCCGGTCACCGATCGCTTCACTTTCACAATATCTTTTGGCGTGCCGACCGCAACAATTTCTCCGCCACGGATACCACCATCCGGTCCCATGTCGATCACCCAATCCGCACACTTAATCACGTCGAGGTTGTGTTCGATAATAAGTACGGTGTTCCCAACATCCGCAAGGCGCCCGAGCACCTTGAGTAGCCGATCGATGTCTGCGAAGTGCAATCCGGTTGTCGGCTCGTCAAGGATGTAGAGCGTCTTGCCTGTCGCCCGTCGTGAGAGCTCGGTCGCAAGTTTGATGCGCTGCGCCTCACCGCCGGAGAGCGTCGTCGCCGGCTGACCGAGTTTTACATACCCAAGTCCAACCTCTTCGAGGATGGTGAGTTTATCATTGATTGCCGGAATGGTCGCGAAGAACGCCCGCGCTTCCTCGACGGTCATACTCAGCACGTCGGAAATATTTCGTCCCTTATAGTTAATCTCAAGCGCCTCATGGTTGTACCGCTTGCCATGGCACTCCTCACATTCGACGTACACGTCCGGAAGAAACTGCATCTCGATCTTCACCATGCCGTCGCCCTGGCACGCTTCGCAACGACCACCGACAACATTGAAACTAAACCGACCGGCCTTGTACCCACGCATCTTCGCCTCAGGCAACGCGGCGTAGAGGTCACGAATTGGTGTGAAGACGCCGGTGTATGTTGCAGGGTTGCTCCGCGGCGTACGTCCAATCGGCGATTGATCGATGTCAATCACCTTGTCGATACTCTCGATGCCGGTAAGCTTCTCGTGCTTCCCGGGTATCGCCTTCGCGTTGTAGAACTTCTGTCGCAACGCGTTACTGAGGATGTCGAGCATCAGTGTCGACTTACCGGAGCCGGAAACACCGGTGAGACAGACAAGCTTCCCAAGCGGAATGTCCACGGTCACATTCTTCAAATTGTGCTCGGTCGCGCCGATAATCGTAATATTCTTGCCACTCCCTTTTCGGTACTGTTTCGGTATCGCAATACATTCCTTTCCTGATAGGTAACGACCGGTAAGTGAATCGGGGTTCTTTTTGATTGTGGCTGGCGGGCCTGCGGCGATAATCTTCCCGCCGTGTTCGCCCGCACCCGGACCAATATCGATAAGATGATCCGCCGCCTCCATCGTCACCTGATCATGTTCGACAACGATGACCGTATTCCCCAGGTCGCGTAATTCCTTCAGTGTCTTCAGGAGCTTGTCATTGTCACGCTGGTGAAGGCCAATGGACGGCTCGTCGAGAATATAAATGACGCCGGTCAAGGCCGAGCCAATCTGTGTCGCGAGCCGAATTCGTTGCGCTTCACCACCGGAAAGCGTTGCCGCAGCACGATCGAGCGTAAGGTAATCGAGGCCGACATTACGGAGGAAAGCGAGGCGCGTTCCGATTTCCCGAAGTACAAGCTCAGCGATCTTCGCGTCGCGCGCATCCAATCCTGATGCTAGCCGCTCCACATCGGGTGGGTGTACGCCCTTTCCGTTTCCGTTCTGACGCTTCGCGTGCTGTGCCTTGCCTTTCGAGTTGCCAAGTGACCCAAAGAGCTCCGCCGCATCTTCAATGCTCATGCCGGTTACTTCGGCAATTCCCCTACCGGCAATTGTGACGGCAAGTGCCTCCGGCCGTAGTCGCTGACCATTGCAGGCCGGACACGGTTTCACGCGCATGTACCGCTCAATCTCCGAACGGATATACTCGGACTCGGTAGATTTGTACTTCTTCTCGAGGTACGGAATGACCCCCTCGAACGCACCGTCGCCGTACATAACAATCTCGAACTGCTGCTTCGTGAGATCAATAACCGGTGTGTCCACGGAAAAATTATGGACCAGCGCAACTCGCTCGATCGTCTGATACATCGAGCTTTGATTCGCAAACACTTTCGTCCATGGCCGTATCGCACCCTGCGCAATCGTGAGAGTTCTATTCGGGATCACGAGCTCCGGATCAAGCTCAAGGAGTGTCCCGAGGCCGGAGCATGACGAACACGCGCCATGAGGCGAATTAAAAGAAAAGTTCCGTGGTTCGAGCTCCGGAATACTCACACCACATGCCGGACAGGAGAAAAGCTGCGAAAATTCCATAACTTCCTGCTCGCTCCCATCGTCGTCCAACGCAATCACCATAAGGACACCGTTCGCGAGATCGAGCGCGGTCTCAACGGAATCGGCAAGTCGCGATCGCTCGGATGGGTCTATCGCCACACGATCTACCACCACTTCAAGCGAGTGCTTCTTCTGTTTATCAGATTTCAATGCCGCCGCCTCATCGAGCGAGTACACAACGCCGTCAAACCGCACGCGCGAAAAACCCGCCTGATCCACCTTCTTCAGCATCAAGCGATGTTCGCCCTTCTGATCGCGTACCATCGGTGCAAGGAGAAAGACACGCGTCCCCTCTTCAAGTGTGAGGATCCGCTCAACAATCTGGTCGATAGTCTGTCGCACTACCTCTCGCCCACAATCCGGGCAGTGTGGCTTACCGATGCGCGCGAAAAGCAGACGCACGTAATCGTAGATTTCCGTAATCGTCCCGACGGTCGAGCGCGGATTATGTGAGACTGTGCGCTGGTCAATCGAAATCGTTGGCGAGAGCCCATCGATACTGTCGACATCCGGTTTGTCCATGACGCCAAGAAACTGCCGGGCGTACGCGGAAAGCGACTCGACATACCGACGCTGCCCCTCTGCGTAGATGGTGTCAAACGCAAGCGACGACTTCCCGGATCCGGAAAGTCCCGTGATAACCGTCAGCTTCCCGCGCGGGATATCGACATCAACGCTCTTCAAATTATGGACGCGCGCACCACGCACGCTGATATTGTTTGGACCGATACTCATAAGCAGGGGGACAGGGAACAAAAAACAAGAACAAGGGACACGGAACAAGAACAAGGGACAGGAGACAAGGGACAAGGGATGTGGTGGATTTTGTGGGGTTGTGATCCGGTTCAATGGAGCGACGGGATTGCCACGCTCGGCTACGCCTCACTCGCAATGACACTTGTTGTATGGCTTCGAACCGACGATCAATTTTCTGCTCCGAGCGTCTCGCGTAACGCATCCAGCGTAAAGCGTCCAGCGTCGGGCGTGTAGCGTCCAGCGTATTCTGAGCGTCTCGCGTAACGCATCCAGCGTAAAGCTTATAGCGTCTGACAACTATCCACTATCAACTCACCCTCTCTTCACTATCAATTCTCAACTTCCCCCATACTCCGCTCTACAGGACGTGGACCGAGCAAGGTGGGGGTGTCTGTGCAGCCAAAATTAGGGGTCTCAAAGACCCAATCTACTTCGTTCGCCTACTGTTTCCAGCGGGTTACCCCATGCTGCACGTTCATGCCTCACAGGGTACCCACCCCTTCCGCCGACGTCAAGAGGACAAGTCTACCGGTCACGAAACGCGGGCGAGGTGAGGTCGAGATCACACCTGAACCCTCCTGCTCGAATCTGACTTACCGGGAACAACCTACCAACTGGGATGAGTGTCGGACTACGCTCGCTCAGGAGATTATCGCTCGAACATTGCAACGTCTCCAGAAACCCGCCACTAATCATTTCGATTAACTCGATGAACTAAAACGGGAACTGAGAACTCGAGGATTGCATGTCAACGATTGCCGTCTTCTGCAGAATTTCCTCGTAACTAATAAGTTCAGAATCTGGAAGATCGCCGGCTTCAACAATAATCGGACGATTGCCACTCTTCCCAACCAAGAAAGAATCGTCCAAAGTTATCGGATCGTTCAACGTAATCCTCTGCACGAAACCAACAAGACGCCCTACCCCGCAGAACATTACTGGCGGCTCCGCTTGAGAGAAGAATCCACTACTCAGATATAGGTATCGCTGAATGCCACTGCTTGTTTCAGTATCTCCTAGAAAATCCTTTACGGACTCTCGTATACCCTCAACATCCTGGAGATGCGCAGGCGTCTTCCAGTCAGAAAAATAACGCTTGTTATTATACTCACAGACAGGCACGAGAAAAACATTCTCAAAGAATCGTCGATCATTCCAACTAAGCGTCCCGCCAAACTGACCGGTGACACACTCAAAGCTCTCTCTGTCTTTC
>JBDRLD010000099.1:0-2988 GCA_043813445.1 Candidatus Uhrbacteria bacterium | reverse complement strand
GGGGCTCGTAGAGAAGATTGATGAGGACTACGTGCATCGACTATCCACTTGCTACCGCTGTGGTACGGCAATCGAACCGTTGCCGAAGCTGCAGTGGTTTATCAATGTGAACAAGGAGGTGCGTGATGGAAAGTCGATGAAGGACCTCGCGCTGGAGGCCGTACGTTCGAAGCAGATCACGATTCTTCCAGAGCGGTTTGAGAAGGACTACTTCCATTGGGTGGAGAATCTTCACAACTGGTGTATCTCACGGCAGATTTGGTTTGGGCATCGGCTGCCGGTGTGGTATCGAAACAACGAAGTATACGTCGGACGTGAGGCGCCCGAAGGTGATGGCTGGGAACAAGATCCGGATACGCTCGACACCTGGTTCTCGGCTGGTATGTGGACATTCTCGACGCTCGGGTGGCCGGAGGAAACGGATGACTTCAAAACATTCCATCCGACGAGTGTTCTCGAGACCGGATACGACATCATTTTCTTCTGGGTGGCGCGCATGATCCTCATGACTGAGTTCGCGCTGGGGGAGGTGCCGTTCAAAACGGTGTACCTCCACGGGCTCGTGCGTGACATGAAGGGGCGCAAGATGTCGAAGTCGTTCGGCAACGGCATCGATCCACTCGACATGATTAACAAGCACGGCGCAGATGCGACGCGACTTGCGTTGTTCATCGGCACATCACCTGGCGCGGATACAAAGCTCGACGAGAAGAAGATCGCCGGTTATGCGAAGTTCGTCACGAAGCTCTGGAATATTGCGCGGTATGTTTCGATGACATTGCAACAAGAAACAGGAGACGAGAAACAGGAGACGGCAAAGGAGCTGCATGAGATTGATATCGCACAGTGCACCGCTTCCGATCATTGGATCCTTGGGAAGTTGCGGACGCTGATCGATGAGACGACTCGAGCGTATGAGCAGCACGAGTACTCGAAGGCCGCACAGGCAGTGTACGATTTTGCGTGGCATGATTTTGCGGATTGGTATGTTGAGGCGACGAAAATTGGCGATGGAGATGAGCGGCAGAAAATCATACTCATCGAAACATTGGAGATCATTCTGAAGCTTCTCCATCCGGCCATGCCATTCGTCACCGAGGAGCTTTGGGAGCGATTCGGTGGGACGCAGCTCATCTCCGCAGCGTGGCCGACGGTGAGTGAGGTTCCGGAATATGATGCACAGCAAGCTGACGCATTCGTCTTCGCACAGGAGTGTGCGACAGCGATTCGGCAGGCGCGAGTGGATGCCGGTATCGCTCCGAAGGACGCGGCACGCGCAACGATTGCGCTCGGTGATGCGGACCGCGCACAGTGGACGGATGATGTGCAGCGACTCGTTGCGCACTTTGGTCGGGTAGAACTTGTAGAGGATGAAGTCCGCGGTACACAGGTGACGGTTCGTCAAACCACTCTCAGCGTTGAGCGGTCCCCGATCAGCAAATGATCGGGTGTGAGTGGTAGTGGTGATGCGGGTTCTTAACGTCACGGACGGTGCCTAATATCGTTTGTCATTTCGAGCCGTTTTTGGCGGCGAGAAATCTCACACGGTGTCGATATGGAGGAGCGTCACTACTACGTGTATATCATGATGAACAAGTGGAGGACGACATCCTATATTGGGGTGACAAATAATCTGGCTCGGCGCGTCACGGAACATCGAGAGGGACTCATTGAGGGCTTCACGAAGCGGTATCGGTGTGTTGATCTTGTATACTTTGAGGAGGGGAGGAATGTTCTCGGTGCGATTGAGCGGGAAAAGGAAATTAAGCGATGGAGTCGTGTGAAGAAGATGGCATTGGTGGTGAGATGTAATCCTAAACTGAGAGATTTATCAGATCAGTGTTTCGTGTGAGATCTCTCTCCGGCGGAACCGGATCGAGATGACGATAATGCAATATGGCAAAAGTGAAAATGGACTCGGCAAAAATTGACGAGCTGCTCGAGCGGGGAGTGGCTGAGGTGTATCCGAGTAAGGACGCACTGCGGGAGGCGTTGCAAGCCGGAAAGCAGCTTCGCGTGTACAATGGCATCGATCCGACTGGAGACACACTCCACATTGGTCATTTGGCGTCGCTGCAGAAGCTGCGACAGTTTCAGGAGCTCGGTCATGAGGTTGTTATGCTCATCGGTGATTTCACCGGCATGATTGGCGATCCTACGGATAAACTTGCGTCGCGCAAGCAGCAGACGCGGGATGAGGTGAATGCGAATGCGAAGCGGTACGAGGAGCAGGCGAGCGCGGTGTTGAAGTTTGGCCGAGGTGGCGCGAAGATTCGTCGAAACAGCGAGTGGTGGGATGGGATGGACGTGCGTAGATTCTTTGAGCTCCTCTCACTAACAACCGTGCAGCGGCTTCTCGAGCGAGACATGTTTCAGGATCGGATGAAGCAAGACAAGCCGATCGGTGCGCATGAGTTCCTCTACCCGGCACTTCAGGGCTACGACGCTGTTGAGATGGATGTGGACGTCGAAGTTGGTGGTACGGACCAGATGTTCAACATGCTCATGGGACGAGACTATCAGCGCAAGCTCAACAATAAGGAGAAGTTTGTGATTACGGTGCCGCTGGTCTCGGATGCGAACGGGAAGAAGATCGGAAAGACCGAGGGGAATATGGTGGAGCTCGATGCTGCGCCAAATGATCTCTATGGGCAGGCTATGGCATTGCCCGATGGCGTGATTATCGCATGCTTCGAGCAGTGCACGTCGCTTCCGACGAGTGAGGTGCAGGCCATTGAGAAGGCGCTCGCGAAAGGTGGAAATCCGCGTGATCTGAAAATGCAACTCGCGCACACCTTCACGGCGATGCGCTACGGCGACGACGCGGCGGACGCGGCACAAGAAGCGTTTGTGAAGACGTTCCAGAAGCACGAGACGCCGGAGGAGGTCGTTAGCGTCTCTGTTGCGAAAGGAGAGTGGAAGCTCATTGATCTCCTCGTGGAAGTCGGACTCGAAACATCGAAATCTGCGGCACGACGCGTGATCGAG
>JBDRLD010000098.1:0-2371 GCA_043813445.1 Candidatus Uhrbacteria bacterium | reverse complement strand
GCTTGAAACGAAGAAGGGGAGCGAGCTCATCGGTGCGGTGTACGAGCCACTCTATCCAACCGTGGAAGATACACGCACTGAGAAGATATATTCGGTACTCTCAGCTGATTTTGTGAATCTGGAGGATGGAACCGGCATCGTCCATATCGCGCCAGCATACGGCCCGGAGGACTTCGATCTAGGGAAGGTGCATAACATTTCGCCAATCATCACAGTGAGTCAATCCGGGATGATGGATGCTGGGTTTCCGGGAGCGGGTAAGTTTTTCAAGGATGCGGACGAGGATATTCGTGAAGACCTTCGCACGCGTGGCCTCCTCTTTCGCGACGAGCGCATCACGCACACGTATCCGTTCTGCTGGCGGTGCAAGTCGCCGCTCCTTACGTATGCGCGCTCATCGTGGTACATCGAAATGTCCAAGCTCCGCGACCGGCTCGTTGCTGGCAATCAGACAATCGCGTGGCACCCAGAACATATTCGCGACGGACGTTTCGGTGAATGGCTGCGGGAGGTGAAGGATTGGGCGATTACGCGCGAGCGATATTGGGGTGCACCGCTTCCCATCTGGAAGTGTGACGACTGTGATCACAATGAGGTGCTCGGATCATTTTCTGAGTTGCTCGCGAAGGCGACGAAGCGTAACCGGTTCCTCATCATGCGGCACGGTCAGGCGCTGTCGAACGCGAAACGCATCATGAGTTTGAAACTTGAGACGAGTGAACAGTACCCGCTTACCGCCGAGGGAGAGCAGCGTGTGCGTGCCGCGGCGGAGCGATTGAAGACGGAGGGAGTCACGAAGATTGTCGCCTCGCCGTTCCACCGTATGCGGCAGACCGCGGAAATTGTCGGTGCTGCAGTGGGTGTGACTCCAGAATACGCGCACGAGCTGCGTGAGATGGACATGCCTGATTTCGATGGGAAGCCGGTGTCGGACCTCCATCAAATTTTCGCAACAATTCAGGAGCGGTTCGATAAGAAGATCGGTAATAATGAGACGTGGGACGAGCTCCGCGCCCGCGTGCTTAAGTACCTGAAGCAGCTCGATGAGCAACACGAGGGCGAGACGATTCTCGTGTGTACGCATGGAGACAATATCTGGCTTTTGCGGTGGGCACTCGCTGGGTTTACGCGATCGGGCATCAGTGAGATCCCGTATCCGGACTACGACAATCCGCAGGAGGTACCATTTACCGGCGCACTTATCGATGACCGCGGAGAGTTTGACGTACACCGACCGTTGATCGATTCTGTGACATGGCCATGCACGGAGGCGGGGTGCAATGGAACCATGGTGCGGTACCCGGAGGTTGCCGACGTCTGGCTCGAGTCCGGTGCCATGCCATTCGCGCAGCACCATTACCCGTTTGAATCCATACCGGACGGACTCGCCGAGGCCGACGGCTCGCCTAAGCCAGCCGCGTATATAGCCGAGGGAATCGATCAAACACGCGGGTGGTTTTACACGCTCCACGCTATCGCTACCGTGCTCGGGAAAGAGCGTGCGTACGACCATTGCTTCGCTCTCGGACATCTTCTCGACGCAGATGGACAGAAGATGTCGAAGTCGAAGGGGAACATCGTGATCCCGAGCGCCATGATTGAGAAGTACGGTGCTGATGTGGTGCGCTGGTACATGCTGTCCGTGAATCAGCCGTGGGATCCCAAGCTTTTCGATGAGAACGATCTTCTCATAATGAGTCGCAAGCCATTCGGAACGCTTCTGAACGTGCTTTCGTTCCACGAGCTGCATGGGGGCGATGCGATAGCATGGGAGAGTGAACATGTGTTAGACGCATGGCTCCGCGCGCGGACGAGACAGACGTTCGAGACTGCTACGAGCTGTCTCGATGCGTATAAGATTACCGAGGCGGTGCGGAGTATCGGAGAGCTGATTGATGACCTTTCGACGTGGTGGTTGCGACGAAGTCGTGATCGCTTGAAGCATGGGGACGAAGGCGCACAAGCGACACTTGGCGCAACGCTCCGCACTATCGCCATTCTTCTTGCACCATTTGCACCATTTACAGCCGAACATATCTGGCAGGAGCTTCGTCGTCGCGGTGTACTTGGTAGCGATGGTGCGGAGAGCGTTCATCTCGCCATGTGGGAATCGGCAGCGCCATCGGCATTACAAGAGGATGCGGCAACCATTCCTGATATGCAGGGCGCTCGCAGTATTGTATCGTTCGGTCTCGAGGCGCGTGAGCAGGCGAAGATCCCGGTGCGTCAGGCATTGGCGATGCTCAGTATACAACTCGATCTTCCTGATGCCATCCTCGAGCTCGTTGCGGAAGAGCTGAATGTGAAGCGAGTGGTCGTCGACAAGAGTCTCGAGCACGAGGTGCGGCTCGACACGACGCTCACGCCCGAG
>JBDRLD010000097.1:0-4611 GCA_043813445.1 Candidatus Uhrbacteria bacterium | reverse complement strand
AATGTCGGTCTTGCTGGCGCAGGCGTGAACGTCAGGGACTACTTCCTTGCCACTGCTGGATACGTAGCAGGGGAAGGTGATAGCATGACCGTGTTCCAGGTTGGTATACCAATGCTGGGACTCTATAACTCGACTGGCTTCCAGGGGTTCGAGAGGCCGGTCAGAAACACGACTGAATTCTCTTTTCACCCCCGATTCATTTCGGAGTTAGTGTGGAATAATCTTCCATGGGAGGATCTGCGACTTCTACACTTCCCACGCGCTGGTATAGAAGTTGTCCGGTCCGATGCATATGGTCTCGACAAGGGCATGATCCCGTATCTCTTTCTTGCTGACGACAGGATCATTAGTTTCGCCACCGGACCATTATTTATATTTAGTGACATCGCGATACCGCTGGATGTTCATGTTGGCTTGAGCGACCTATTCGGCTCCTACTGGAGTACCGGAATGATGTTCTATGCCGAGCGTGGACAGGGACAGTGGGCTGTGATCGAGCTGCCCATCAGGGCTGGCCAGATGCTGGACTTTGGCGATGGCTCATCGTCATTCGGATTCATGATCGGGTTGGCTATCAAGATGGTATTCCATCTCTCGGATGCAGAACGCTCAAAGCTCGACTCGATGTTCAAAGGAATGATGGCTGGGATTTCCTTCCAGTATGAGTACAACTATCCGCCTTCAGTTTGGCAGTTTCCAGAACTGGAAGGCAAACACAGTCTCCGATTCTTCACGTCTCTCGGATACGGATGGTGATGGGTGTCAAACACCGAGTGTTTGACACCTTGGGACAGCACGTACCAAACCGCACCGACCGCCCCTCCTCACGAGGGGTGGTTTTCTTTTTCCTTCACAAACCACCCCTCCATACACGAAACGCGAGATTGCCGCGTCGTCTATTCCTCCTCGCAATGACGAAAATAATGCGGGAGGGGGAGATGGGAGGACCAGAGAGCCCGACTTCTTCGCATTGCAAAGGGCGCCTCCGTTCGAGGGCGCCCTTTGCGATGCGGGTAGGGGGAAATAACATTTAGTTCCTCCGATAGATCTTGCTCCGATGATCGACAAGGTGCACGACAAGCACGTCTTCATCTCGATCAACTTCGTAAATGGCTCTCCAGTCACCAATGCGCAACTTATAAAATCCTTTAAACTTACCACCAAGGGGTTGCGGAATCTGCGCATCGAAATTTTCTGCAAACCATAGGATGCGAGACACAATACGGCCAGCAATCTTCTTGCCGAGCCGCTTGAGGTCTCGCTCTGCCTCCGCTGAAAACTCGACGGTCATACCTTGAGGCCGAGCCGCGCAATGACCTCGTCAGCAGTCCGTGTTTTCCCAGAACGTTTCGATTGCTTTGAGCGTGTGAGTCGTTGTACCACTGATGCACGAAGCGGGAGCCCAAAATCGGGGTCGTCGAGCAAGGCGCGGATCTCCTCACGAACCGCACGACGAATGAGCGTGTGCAGCTTCCGATCGCCGCTCACATTCACATTCTGAGTTGCTCTTCCTGTCTTCTTTTTTGTTATTGCCATAGAAAAATACCATACCACATCACGCCGTCTCGAAAAAGGCCGGTGTGATGGTTCGAGGGTGTCTTTTACTATGCGGACAAGGAGAAACTCACACTTCCAAGGGGAACACCCGCCCGCCTCTAGAGGGGTGATTTCTTTTTCCTTCACAAACCACCCCTCCATACACGAAACGCGAGATTGCCGCGTCGTCTATTCCTCCTCGCAATGACGAAAATAATGCGGGAGGAGGAGATGGGAGGACCAGAGAGCCCAGCTTCTTCGCATTGCAAAAAGCGCCTCCGTTCGAGGGCGCCCTTTGCAATGCGGGTAGGGGGAGTCTCACACTTCCAAGGGGAACGGCGTTCCCCTATGGCGCTTCGCTGTTACCCCTCCTCCGCAACAGCTCGTGAGGGAAACTCCCGTTTCCCTCACACTCCTTTCCCGGTTCGACCCACAACACTGGTACACCAAAACCGTCCGGCACAAGGCCGGACGGTTTTGGTGCGGGTAGGGGGAGTCGAACCCCCATCTCATCCTTGGCAAGGATATATAATAGCCGCTATACGATACCCGCGTATGAACACGGTACGACGAGATGCTGGTGGTTGTCAATGTCCCGCCGCGTGGTGTGTTGCGCGGCGTCGCAGGAGTACTGCCGATAACACGGCCACCGCCCCGCCAACAAGCACAAGTGCCTCGATGCCGGATCGTGCCGCCTGCGGAATCTCCGATGCGGATTCAAGTGGTGGCGCTGCTGCGATACGAATGACATCTCCAATACCTCGCGGCCGCACACGGAACCCGCTCTTCGTCCGAGAGAGCACACCAACCACCTCGATGGCTTCGCCCTCGGCGATGCGCGGCTGGTCATCAGTAGGAACGTCCGGAAGTGCCACGCGCACCTCATCACTTCCATCGTCCACGTAGATCGTATTGCCGCGCACCTCCATCACTTCGCCCGCAATCGCGATGAGCTCGCCGAGGTGTTTGTCGGTAATTTCTGCAATGCGGAACTCGGTCGGTGTGACAATCTCGCCTCGATCGGCGATGCGCACATCCGCAGGATCGCTCACGCCAACACGAAGCTCGTCCTGTACCGATCGCAATTCGCCATGTACCTCTACGACATCACCCTCGATGATGTCCGGAATCGCACGGTCGCCTACAAACACCTGCACTCCGCCAGTGGCGTCCGCGATGTAAAAAATCTGAGTGCCGAGCACGCCGCGTGGGGCGGTGACCGACCCGCGCACCACGACGTCTTCGCCCAACGCAAGCTCATCGAGCTCCTGAAGTTCGCGCACATCAACCGTGCCGGCAATCCGCACGCCAAGCACCTGCCCGCCATTCGGCAGCGCAACAAACTCCGCATTCTCCACACCTGGTGTTGGTGTCGTCCAACCCCACAACTCGTTGACGCGCGCAAAACTTGTTCCCTCGTTCGCATGGCCGTACGCTGTTGAATCGATGAGAGCGCCGCCGGAATTGTACAGCTCTACAGTTGCGCCGTCGTTGCGAAGCGAAAACGAAGTGTCTGCGCGATGGACGACGGCAAATCCGTTCGCGGGCACCATTACATTCGGGAGTGCGGTGCGCTGCGTTCGCGGCCCAATCACCACCAACTCCCACCCCTCAAGCGAAACATCGCCATCACCGGTATTCTCGATTTCCATCCACTCCTCACTGTCCGAACCCTCGGGATTCGGTAGGAGCTCGGAAAGGCGAAGCGAGGTGGAGGCATAACCCACCCCCTCTAGCTCCCCCTCCCGACGGGAGGGGGAGAAACTTTTTAGTGCCACCTCCTGCTCTCCCACTGAAGGAGGGGAAGGGACTCTATCGACAACAAGGCGATGCGTGGTGGTTGCAGTGCCGCCGCGCTCGTCTGTGACGGTTAGCGTTACTTCGTAGGTGCCAGGTGTGTCATAGACATATTGACCAAGCACCTTCGTGCTCACATCCGCCTCGGTGCGCGGATCGCCAAAGTTCCACAGGTACGTGAGCGCCTCACGATCCGGATCTGCGCTGTCCGATGCATCGAGGGAGATAATAGCACCGACCGTTGCGGTCTCCGAAACATCAATAACCGCATCGGGAGACACATTCGCTTTCTCGATAATATTTTCTGCGCCGGGTGTTACGCGGATCGTCCAATGCCATCTGCCATATTCATCACGCGCCCATGACTGGCCTTCTGGCGCCGAATCGCTATACGATGTGGTCGCGGACGCACGCTCGCCACTTGGTTTGAAAACGCGCACGGTATCGCCTCCGGTATTATTCAGCGCAATTCCGGTGCGCGAACGATCGAATGTGAGCACGGCACCCGCGCCAAGTACGGTTGCACCATCAGCGGCATCGACCACATATTCAGTGCCAAGCGCATCCGCAATACGCCACCCCGCGAGGTCTGCGTCAACCGTCCCGATGTTCGCAAGTTCGATATACTCTCGCTCGGCATCTGATTTTTCGGGATTGACGAACAGCTCATTCACGACAATGATCGCTCGTATCTGCGCAGCGTTCGTCGCAACCGCCTCGGCATCTTGCGGAACCGAAGACACGATGTTTGCTGCACCGGGTGTCGGTGTTTCGGTGTACACCCAGTCGAATCGGTCAACATCGGTGTCATACCCATCAACGACACGCGCGACCGACGCCGGGTCTGACGCGTTCGGCGCATTGTCTGCCGGCTTCCCATCGTCCCAATCACCATAGGTCACTGTATCCACTACAGTGCCATCAGGATGCATGAGTACAATACGATCTCCACTATTGTTCAGCTGCCCCTTCGGTGCTTCGAGTACAAAAAACCCTCCGACGCCGATCGCGCCCGAGAGAATCGTCCGACGTTCCGCGCCATCTTCAACCACCCAATCTGCGAGATTCACCGCGACGCTGCCAGTATTCACGAACTCGATCCACTCGTCACCCGCCGCAGGATCCGCGACAAACTCATTCAGCTTCACATGCGTCGGCCATGATGGAGCGGTAATAGTAGGCGATCCGCCGCCAGGAGAAGCCGCGTTGTTTTCTGATCCATCATCACCAGTATCTCCAGTGTCATCCTGCTGGTCTCCAGCATCGTCTCCACTGTCA
>JBDRLD010000096.1:0-5147 GCA_043813445.1 Candidatus Uhrbacteria bacterium | reverse complement strand
GGTGGTATGTCCTGCACTCCATTGCGTACAAAAACCACCCCTCCCCCTCCAACTCCCCCTCCCCCCTGCGGACAGCGGAGAGGGGGAGGGACAGATAGCAACAGCTCAATGGAGGAATTGCGTGTAAACAGTGCCTGCGATTCTCACAGCTTACCTTCCTACTGTTTCTCCTCAAAATCAGCGTCCTTCGCTTCGCCATCTCCACCCTTCTCCTCGTCGTTCTTCTCTTCCGCTTCGCCTTGAGTTTTTTGTTCTTCAGTTTCCTGGCTCTGCTTCTCCTGTGCCTCCTTATACATCTGCTCACCGATCTTTGAGAGCGCGGGTTGAAGTTCCTCTATGGCCTTCGTAATAGCTGCGGCATCGCTGCCATCCTTCACCTCGCGAAGCTGCTTCACCTTCTGCTCCACCTCGTCCTTCAATGACTGCTCAATTTTATCGCCGAGATCTCGAAGTGACTTCTCTGCCGCGTGAACCGTCATCTCGGCCTGATTGCGTAGCTCGACGAGCTCCTTCTGCTTCTTATCCTCTTCCGCATGCGCCTCCGCATCCTTCTGCATCTTCTCAATCTCCTCGTCAGAGAGTTTCGATGATCCCTGGATAGTGATGCGCTGCTCCTTGCTCGTCGCCTTATCCTTCGCGGACACCGTCAAAATACCATTCGCATCAATATCGAACGTCACCTCCACCTGCGGGACGCCACGCGGCGCCGGCGGAATACCGTCAAGCATGAACCGCCCGAGCGATTTATTATCCTTTGCCATCGGTCGCTCGCCCTGAAGTGCGTGCACCTCAACGCCGGTCTGATTGTCTGCCGCCGTAGAAAAAATTTGTGACTTTGACGTCGGGATGGTCGTATTCCGCTCGATGAGCGGCGTTGCAACACCACCGAGTGTCTCGATGGAGAGCGTCAACGGCGTCACATCGAGCAGGAGGATGTCCTTCGCACTCGTATCACCGCCAAGAATGCCAGCCTGAATTGCAGCACCCTTCGCAACACATTCCATCGGATCTATACCGTGCTCGATTTCTTTTCCAGCGCAGCTTTTTACGAATTCCTGAACGATCGGCATGCGTGTCGGACCACCGACGAGAATAATCTTCTCAACGTCACCCGACTTGATGCCGCCGTCCTTCAACACCTGCTCGAGCGGCGCTCGACATCGTTCCACCGTTGGCCGCACGAGCTCTTCGAGTTTCGCACGCGTGACTCTAACAACGAGATGCTTCGGTCCATCATTCGTTGCGGTAATAAACGGGGAGGTTCACTTCCGTTTCGAGCGTTGTTGAGAGCTCGATCTTCGCCTTCTCCGCGCCCTCATGTAATCGCTGAATCGCCATCTGATCTTTCCGGATGTCGATCCCTTCCTGCTGCTGGAACGTATCGGCGATGTGATTGAGGAGTGCGTCATCCATGTCGCGACCACCGAGCTGCGTATCACCAGATGTCGCACGTACTTCGAATACACCATCACCGAAATTCATGAGCGTCACATCGAGCGTTCCACCGCCAAGATCGAAGACAAGTACCTGCTGATCTTTTTCTTGTACTTTATCGAGCCCAAACGCGAGCGCTGCTGCAGTTGGTTCATTGATGATGCGCACAATGTCGAGTCCGGCAATCTTCCCCGCATCCTTCGTCGCCTGTCGTTGATCGTCATCGAAATACGCCGGCACCGTCACCACGGCCTGCGTCACGGGCTCTCCGAGAAACTTCTCCGCATCCTGTTTGATTTTCTGTAGGACGAACGCGGAAAACTGCTGTGGCGTGTACTCCGTCTCATCAACCTTGTACTTCTCTCCCGTGCCCATCTTTCGCTTGAATCCGTGAAAGGTGCGCTGCGGGTTGGAGACTGCCTGCCGACGTGCCGGCTCACCGACAAGCCGCTGACCATCCTTCGCAAACGCAACGTAGGACGGAAATGCCTTCCCGCCAATCGACGCTCCTTCGGCCGCCGGAATAATGGTTGGCTGACCACCCTGCATCACCGCCGCAGCGGAGTTCGATGTTCCGAGATCGATGCCAATGATTTTGCTCATATTCTGCTTAACGCTTTACGCGATACGCTTGACGCGCTTCAAAAAAATATTTGTCATTCTGAGCCCCCATGTCATCCCCCTAGTCTGTCATTGCGAGGAGGGAGTCCTCGAACGACGTGGCAATCTGGTACACTCGCAACGGGATTGCCGCGGCCGCAGACGGCCTCGCAATGACAGACTGGGGTGGGACGGGATTGCTTCGTCGCATTTGCCTTTTGTGTCATTATGGTCCTCTCCCATCGTGTCATTCTGAGCCTGAAGGGCGAAGAATCTCACACCTTTAGGAAGAGATCCTTCCCGCCCGAGGCGGACTAAGAAGCGGCTGCTCCTCAGGATGACACTGAAAGTCGCTATTGACGCCGGCAATGTTCTATGCTAGCGTAGTCTTGGAACTTTGACAAGGGAACCAGAGATAACGCGAAAGGGAAAAAGCGATGATTTACGTGGGAGGATCCGAAATACCGCAACCGCGCGAGCTGACCAGACGGGAAGCCGAGGATCGCGTCCTCAACGCAATTCGGTCGATCCATCCGACATTCTTCAAGCACGTCCGCTCACGAAGTAGCCGTCTCGTGCTTGAGTTTGGGGATAGTGGCGTCCTTTCCCAGCCCGGACCCATCGCTGCGCTATACTTTCGACTCTTCGGCGATATCTACATCAACGACATCGAAGAAGTGCTCGAAGTCATTCGCCTGCGTCCCGTCTATGACCCAAACGACCTCGTCGATCTCGTCCTCAACGTGCACGAACTGACGAAGAACATCCCGCACCTCGAAGACTGGAACAAGTAGGAGCAGACCATGACCGTAGCGCTCGCCGCATGTGATCCGCGACACGTCAACGACGATAAAGTCGGACCAATCGAACCGACCGTCGTATCTGGTGACCCATTCGATCCGCTCGCCGAGAGTATCGAGCGCCTCGTCAGCACCGCGCGCGTCGTCACCAAGAAGGACTTTCCCGACCTCGAGCACGAGGTTGGCATCCAGATCGATGCCGAAGCACTCCAACGTACCTGCGAACAGGTTGGCGATCTTGCCACACTCCTCGATCCCGAGCATGTCGGGAGGCGCGCGTACGCCGAACTGCGCACCGCCGCGGTCAAGCGTGACCCGCGGCTGGCTCCCATCATCGACACTGCCGAACAGGTCGGCCGCGGCGCAATCCGCCTCTGGCAGCTCGTGCAGGACTTCCGTGGAGTCAAGCGCTAGCACGCGCCCGATGGAGATCTGAGCAGCCCCCTGACCGGGGCTGTTTTCCTTTTCAAAAAGAACAACCGGTTACTCCGCTACGATAACTTTTGCCGGCCGCAGACACTCGCCGTACAGCGAATACCCATCCAGCGCGACCTCGAGTATCGTGTCCGTGTCGACACCGTCCTCTGCTCGCTTTCCAATCACTTCATGCACTCCGAGATCAACCGCGCCATCAGCGATCACACGTTCTACGCCTTGAAAGCGGAGAAACTCATCGCACGCTTTCTCAAGACCATCCAACCCCTCCACATGGGCGGCGGCTGCACGAATTGAATCTACGAGCGGAAGAATCTCACGGAGAAGTTGCGAGTTCGAAAATTTCGCCGCTTGTTCCCGCGCTCGCGCATGTGCACGCTCCTGATTTTGCAGATCCGCAAGCGCGCGCTTCCACTTTGCCTCAATCTCCGTAATGCGCTGCTCACATGACTCATGCTCCTGCTGCTCATCCGTCGGCACATCTTGTTGTTCGTCGTGTTCCTTCGACATATTATCTCATTACAATCAGTCTCATATTTCCTGTTCTTCAACTGACTTCCCGACACGCCGCCTGCACCTCATGGATAAGTCCAAGCTGCTGATCATACGCCATCCGCATCGGACCAACAATGCCAATGGTGACACGACTGCCCTCCGGAAGCATCAGCTCTCCTGCAACAACACCGCACTGATCACCAAACGGATTATCCGTGCCGAGGATCACGTCTGTCTTCCTCTGCAACTGACCACGCACCTGCGCAATCGACGTAGGGAGATCATCAAATCCTATCGAAAACTCACGGAGTACTACCGGATCCTGAAACTCTGGCTGCTGCACCACGTAGGTCAAGCCGGTACCATATGTGTCGTCACTCGATATTCCAACCACAACCGCCTGACCCGCCTCAGATGCCACCGCGCGTGCGAGCGCACGGCCAGCGAAATGAATATCTGCACAAACCTCTCGCATGAGCTGCACGAACGCCGCAACCCGCGCTTCCCGCAAACGCTGCTCCTGCTGCTGCACATACTCGACGTAACGCTCATACGCCGCCGGCGTCGGAACGCGTCCGGCCGACGTGTGTGGCTGTACAAGATACCCATCATGCTCAAGCGCGACAAGCTCGCTCCGAATCGTTGCCGGACTCGCGTCAATGCCGCGACGTCCAATTGCCGCGGAGGATACCGGTTCCGCGGTCTGCACATATTCCACTATAACCTCAAAAAGGATGGCGAGCTGTCGATTCGAAAGTCCCATACTATTACACTATAGAAAAACATTAGCACTCACGTCAAGAGAGTGCCAAATCGCAAAAATAGACTATAAAAAATCCATCAGGCCTACCCCTGTGCTATCCGCACAATCGCCATGGGCGTCTGTTCTGACGATTGCCCGAGCGGATTGTCACGGAACAGCTCACGGATGCCCTTCCGATAGACACCCTCGGAGACACCGAGCACCTCAACGCCAAGATCGTTCGCGTCAATGATGGCCACTCCAACACCAATACGTCGCGCCAACCATTCCGCGGTGCCATTCGGATCTTCCGGCCCAAGTGTCGCGCACCGATTGTACGGGGGCAACGTGTAGTCGCAAGGCCCATCAATCGCATTCACCCCATGACCAGCGACGCGGTAGAAAAGCCCACGCACACCGAATGGTTTCGTGATCGCCGCCACCGCAGCGGCAACGAGCATGCGCACCGCCCCGGCCTCCCGCAACGCAAGCTCCATAGTCCACGGCGAAGCGAGACCGATTCCTGCAGGATTCCTTGTCACGAAGCGTACAAGTAACCGTGCCAACCATGATGGATTAATGTCTTCGATGCGATATGCTCGCCCCTGTGTGATTGCCACAACACGCTCGGATATGGCGAG
>JBDRLD010000095.1:0-3247 GCA_043813445.1 Candidatus Uhrbacteria bacterium | reverse complement strand
CATCGGAATTCACCCGCAGCACGACAGTAGTCGTGGCGCTCGAGCGTACGATGTCCCCGGTGAGGAGTCCCTCATGCTGGATCGTAAACCTCAGCCCATCAAGCGAAACGAGTAAGTGGAGCTGCCAGGGCATGATGCGTATAGCGCTGCGCCCCTTGATCACGGACGTTTTTCCTGTCAGCAAACTCTGTCGGACGACTGACATGTTCTCTGGAACTTCGATCTTCACAGTTCTGTCTCCTCTTTGAAAGAACGCTCCTTCTGATCACGGATTTGATCATCACGGCATTATTACATTTCTAATCATTACTGTCAAGCCCCTCCACTCAACCCAACCAAATCATACAGGAAATGAGTTCTAACCAGGTCCACTCCGGCCCGTATCAAAAAGCATCTCCCTTCTGGGAGGTGCTTTTTGATTTGTGGCCATATTAATTAAGCCTGACACCGTTTCCTGCGTTTCACGTATCAAAACGCGCCCCCAACTGGGGCGCGTTTTGTTTTATAGAGAAAGCGCTCCGGAAGCCGGAGCGCTGTTGTGGTGCGTACTCGTCACGCGTCGGATCTTCTCACTCGCCCTTGCGGTCGAACCACTCGTTCGTCGCACGGATGAGATCATCATCGCTGAGCGAGCGAAGGTCGGGGGTGCCGTAGCGTTTGATCAGCCGTCGCACCGCGTCGCGATTCGGTCGCTCGTAGCACTCCTTCTCGATCTGCCGGTACTGTAGCCCACACACAAAGGCCTGTGCGAGGTGCGCTGACCGCGCAGCCCGACGAACGTGCAGGATGCGGTGCCTGTGGAGCCGGTGCGCGAGCTCATACTCACCGGTCGCCCAATCGTTCCAATCCTTGTTCTTGGCACGCCAGGCGCGATTCCGCGCTTTGTACTCCTCCGAACGAACGATCTTCGCCTCTGCGGTAAACGCTTTCGCCTTCACTCTCAGCTCGATACTCCTCATTGTCCATCTCCTGTGGTTGGGTGATGTACTTTATTCTACGAATCCCACCAGAACCGTCAAGCCTGTCCAATCCTACCGAAAATAAAACTCCTGCGCAATTTTTCGGGTGGGGATATGTGCGGAGACCGATGCGAGATACAATAGCAACAGATCACTCTTTTGTATCTCTATGCCACGATCCATACCGCTCAAGCACTATTTCCTCAAAGACATTAACTCGGTCGTGAAATATCTCATCGTTTCGGATACGGTGATCGTTGGGGCGGCAGGACTTCTGGGTCCCATCTTCGCTCTCTTCATCGAAGGGTTTATTGATGGCGGGAATGCCGCGGTTGCCGGCATCGCTGCGGCAATCTACCTCCTCGCGCGGAGCATTATTCAAATCCCGGTTGCATCCGTCCTCGATCGTATCCGCGGAGAACGCGACGACTTCAAGGTCGTTGTCGTCTTCTCTATTATCATGGGACTCATCCCGCTCTCATACCTCTTCATTGATCAGGCCTGGCAGCTCTACCTCACACAGCTCGCGCTTGGTATCGCTACCGCATTCACCTTCCCGTCATACATGGCGATCTTCACGCGCCACATCGATAAAACGCACGAGGGCCTGGAGTGGGGGGTGTACTTCACCATGACCGACCTCAGCGCAGCTGCGCTTGCCGCAATTGGTGGCTATGTCGCCACCACGATCGGCTTCCACGCGCTCATCATCACCGTCGTCGTGCTCTCGGTTTTCGGAAGCTTGCTCCTCATTCCAATCAAGCCGTACCTGAAGCTCCGGTGATAACTTATTTGGGAACGTAAAATCGACCTCCACATGGGGGTCGATTTTCATTCTCCTCCATCACACTTTGCGTACTGCGATGCTATTCGCCGTGCCCGGCTCACCCCATGGCTCACCGGCAACCACAATGAGCGCCGCGCGCTTCGGGATACACTTCGCCGCCTTCAACTTCACTACGGCGCGACGCAGGAACACCGCATGGTCGCGCGTCATTGGGACGTGCACGGCATGTACACCGTACGTCAGCGCGAGCTGCCGCTGCACCACCGGATCCGGCGTCGCGGCAAAAATCGGCATCTGCGGGCGGAACTTCGCAATTCGTCGGACGGTCTGCCCCGTGCATGTTGCTACTATAATTCCTTGCACTTCGCTAACGTGCTTCGCGAGATGTGCAACCACCTCGGCAACGACGTCCGATTCGTGCCACCGGTGCGCGCCCGGATGCTCGGGCAGGAGGTCGTCGAGCGCCGAGGCTTCGGTACGTAGCGCGATCTGCTCCATGGCCTGCACGGCGAGAATCGGATGTGCGCCGGTTGCGCTCTCACCGGACAACATAATACCATCCGTATGATCGATCACCGCGTTCGCAACGTCCGACACCTCGGCGCGCGTCGGTCGCGGATTCCGTATCATCGAATCAAGCATCTGTGTCGCGACGATGACCGGCTTCCCGGCGCGGCGCGCCAGCTCAATAATCGCCTTCTGCCGAAGTGGCACATCTGCGGCCGGAATCTCAACTCCAAGATCTCCGCGTGCAACCATAACTCCGTCCGCAGCATCGAGAATCTCCCGAAAATTCGTGATGGCCTCGTGTTTCTCAATCTTCGCAATAATTTTCTGGTGGCCACCTTGGCGCTGAATGATCCGCCGAAGCATGAGGATATCCTTCGCGGACTGCACGAATGACAGCGCGATGAAATCCACTCCGGATGAAATGCCGAACGCCGCGTCCTCGCGATCCTTGTGCGTCATCGCGGGGACGTTCAGTGCGGTCTTCGGAAAGTTCATCCCCTTGTGCGATGTGAGCGTTCCGCCGGTGATAATCGTGCAGACCAATTCAGCTCCGCGAACCCGCTCAACGCGAACCTCGAGGAGACCATCATCGAGTAGGATGGGGTCGCCCTTATGGACGGCCTTGGCAGGCGCCGTGAGCGGAATGGGAATACGCTTGCCATCGTACTTCTCCTCTCCGCACGCGAACACCACTTCCGTACCACGCTTGAGTATAATTCCTTGCTCTGGCAAATTCCCAACCCGAATCTTCGGACCTTGAAGATCCTGAAGGATCGCGACGGGCTCACCCACCGCTTTCGCGACACTCCGAATGGTGTGCATCGCACGCGCATGCCACGCGCGCGTTCCGTGCGAAAAATTCAATCGCGCGACGTTCATGCCGACGCGCACCATGTGTTCGAGCGTCGTTCGATGTTCGCACGACGGACCGACCGTACACACAATTTTCGTTCGCTTCATCGACTTTGCCATAGTCATCCACTATAGCATG
>JBDRLD010000094.1:0-2080 GCA_043813445.1 Candidatus Uhrbacteria bacterium | reverse complement strand
GCTTATCCGCCCCCTCATTGGCACGCAGCGACCATCCATTGCGGTCGTGCTCGGCTCAAATGGTGGGTCGTTTGCCGAGACGCTTACCAATCGTGCTGAGATCCAATACGATCGTCTCGAACGATGCGGATTCGCACCGCCAGGTGTGGATGGCCATGCCGGCAAGCTTGTCTTCGGACGCTGCAGAAACACGCAGGTCGTAGTCATGTGCGGACGTATGCACTGCTACGAGGGATACTCCGCGGCGCGCGTCGCATTCCCCATTCGCGTGCTCATCGAGCTTGGCGCAACGATCGTCATCCTGACGAACGCCGCAGGGGGAATCAAGAAGACCTACCGTGTTGGCGATCTCGTTTTCATCGAAGATCACATCAACCACCTCGGTCAGAATCCACTCACAGGCCTCAACGATCCCGCGCTTGGCAAACGGTTCCCAGACATGACGCATGTCTACGACGAACAACTTCTAGAGCTGGCGCGTTCCCATGCGCGTATTCTCGGACTCTCCGCGCGCTCGGGAATCTACGCGGCCATGGCGGGCCCGAGCTACGAAACCCCGGCCGAGATCAACATGCTCCAAATTCTCGGCGTCGATCTCGTGGGCATGTCCACCGTGCCAGAGGCAATCGCCGCCCGCCACATGGGCGCACGCGTCATTGGCATCTCTCTGGTGAGTAACCTCGCTGCCGGCGTCTCGCCAACACCTCTCTCGCATGATGATGTCGCCGAGGCTGGGCGCCGCGCACAAGGCCCGTGCAACGAACTACTCACCAGGATCATCACCGCTGCACAGCCCTGATCTCCCGCAATTGGCACCCCAACCACCACACCCCCGACCCTAACGGATCGGGGGTGTCTACTGTTCAAGAGAGTAGCGCTGGCCATGCTGGACCACCAGGCCATCTCGCACAAGTACCCGGAGTAATGGAGAAAGCGCACGCGGTGGCTCACCGTATTGCTTCAACGCCGAGCAAAGCTCGGCCATGGTCCGGCCCTCTACAGAAGAAGCTCCCTGCTGCTCACGGTCGTGCATCGGTGTGCTTTTTGTGTTTCGTTTTCCAAGCACCGCAATGATGCGCCCGCGCCAGTATCGCGACGATCCCTCGAACTTCCCTACTGTATGAATGGGACGGTTCTTCTTCGGAATGTCACTCGCTCGCAGGACGAGCGCGCCGTAGTCCATGAGCGCGTAGTTCCAAACTCTTCCTTTCCCTTCCGGAACCACACGCGCAGCAAGCCGCTCGACCTCCTTGGGCGGCAGTTTCATTATTGCCGGGCGCTTATATATTACGTACGCGAGCACTCGCCGCACATTCGTATCAACGCACGGTGCCGACACATTCCATGCGAATGCACGCACCGCATGTGCGGTATACGACCCCACTCCCGGCAACCTCTGCAGATCCTCTTTCGCAATTTCGTGCGAAATAGAGAATGATTTTCTAAGCATGGAGTCGCGAGCGATCTCCTGCGCCGCTCGATGGATATTCACTGCACGCGTATTGTATCCAAGACCCGCCCACGCGCGGATGACGCTTGCCCGACGCGCCCGCGCCAGGTGCTGCACGGTCGGCCACCGACGCATCCATCGCTCAAAATATGGAACAACGCGATCAACTTGCGTCTGCTGCAGCATTACTTCAGACACGAGCACACCGTACGGTGTGATGTTATGCCGCCACGGCAACGAATGACGCCCATGGCGCTCATACCACATAAGGAGCGCCCGCTGGCGCTCCTTGATCGTTCGCTTTGTTCGTACCCTACCCGGAATCATACATCCACTTATTTGGGCACCTCTAACAATACTCAATGCCGCGTGCTATAACTCATCAACATCACGCAAGAAGCCCTTGCGCTTCGGTTCTTCAACCTTCCGCTCTCCAAGCGAGTCAAGGACAACCATTGGCTCGTCACTTTGACGATCAAATCTCCCCTCGTCATTCCACCGCATGCGCGGAGAAACACGAGAAACGCCGATTGCCTCGATCATGCGGGAAGGTATTTCGGCGATGAACGGCGATGGCGCAGCAAGGAAGGAGGAGTCAAAACCTCCGGAGAGCGAATACGTGAGAGTGAG
>JBDRLD010000093.1:0-2591 GCA_043813445.1 Candidatus Uhrbacteria bacterium | reverse complement strand
GTGCACGCCTCGGGCGCGTGAGGTCGTGGGTTCAAGTCCCGCCAGCCCGAGTCAGATATTTTTCTATAGGATGGGTGCGTGAGGTCGTGGGTTTCGTAGCGAAGCGGAGACCCTGTCGAATGACAGGGCGAGTCCCGCCAGCCCGAGTCAGACATTTTTCTACAGGTCGGCGCGTGAGGTAGTGGGTTTCAGTTCTGTTTGGTGCAACGAAAACCCCCGATCCATTATGGACCGGGGGTCTTGGTGCTGTTCGGTGCTGACGCTACTGCAGGTGGTATCCGGCGCTCGTGTACACGGTGCGCGTAGCAAAGGTGACGAGCTGGAGGAGGTGCGTCGCCGCCAATGCTTGCTCCATACTGGGCGGTGGCGCTACTTGGAGTGTGTCTCCACAGATTGCGATGATGTTCGCGATGTCGTGCAGGAATTGCCCTCGACACTCCTCGTGCTCACGAAAGTCCTCTTGAATCTTGCTGTTCGAACCCCGCATGCTGAGGCATTCCTCGAACGTCCTCCACCCGTGCCACCTCAGCGGAAAGAATCCATCAGGCATGCGACCGAGGAGCATGCTGTGCTCGAGCAGGAAGTTGTACAGTGGGCTGATCGCCCAAATGCTTCGTGACATCTGGTCTACATGCAGCGTGTGGAGCACTGCGAGCCCGAGCAGCTTCACGTCCAGCTCAGCCCTTCGCGCCAGGCAGCGATCGAGGAACGCATGCACACGTTTGAGGTCCGTGGGTGAAAAGCTCCCGTGTTCGAAAGACTGAGACAGGTAGCGCACAACCGCATGTGTTGCTCGTTGATCCTTTCCGTCCGATCGACGAATACGATCGACATAGCAACGTACGAGCACTTTCTTCGCTTCGTGTTGCACTTCACGATCGAACGGCTGCTCGCGCTGTGTATCCGCGAGATCGCAGAGGAACTCGACCACCGTCTCGACCGGAGTTCGTTCTCCGCTCTCTTTACCCAGCAGGACACTGGCTCCGTCTGTTCGAATCGGCAGGGCCTTGATGAGGCCGAGCACGTGCTCCAGTGGCGTTTCGGGGTTGACGATGGCACACCGCATCTCCTCGAATGTCATTCGAGGACGATTCGACACTACATGATAGTACGTGCCCATGACAATCTCCTATATGCGGCTCCCAATAGGGGAGTCCGCGAAGAAAGGGCATGTCCGCGCAGTCCAATTACCACGTGGACTTTGCACCATAGCAGGATTCTATGGATATGTCAAGGCCATGTACAGTTAACCTCTAATAAGGGTGACACCGCCATGTTGGCGTGGTATAGTGGGTCAAAGAGTGGTGAATTTGTCCTTCTGGTACATCGAATCGGATTACGGCGATCCTTCGCTGTGGCGGGGTGACACAAGAGTATGCTTGTACGCGATATCATGAAGACGGACGTTATCACGATTTCAACCGGAACATCGTGGCGGAAGGCGGCGGAGATGCTCCTCGAGCATCGAATCAGCGGCGCGCCCGTGGTGGATAGTGACGGTCGTGTTGTTGGGGTTATCTCTGAAAAGGATGTGTTTCGTGCGATTTATCCGAGCTATGAAGATTGGTATCGTGGGCCACATGCGTTTACAGACTTCCTCGCGCTTGAAGAAGAGGCACGGCGTGCGCAGGATAAGCGTGTAGAGGATTTCATGTCGACAAAACTCACAAGCGTACCATCGGACACCCCAATCCTAAGAGTCGGGGCACTCATGGTCACAACGGGCATTCATCGCGTGCCGGTTGTTGATGGTGGGTCATTAGTCGGCATGGTCAGCCGTCGAGAAATTTTTCGTGCGATCCTTCGCGTGCACTTTGGTCTTGATGAGAAGGCGCGAGTTACTGATGAAGAGCGGGAAGAAGTTGTGATATGAATGGACGACTTTCGGTTGTTGCGACACCTATCGGCAATCTTGACGATATCACGCTCCGCGCGCTCCAGACGCTCGGAGCGTGCGACGTTGTACTCTGCGAGGATACGCGGGTTACAAAGAAGCTCCTCGAGCGCCACGAGATCGACAAGCCCAAACTTATTCGATGCGACCAACATGCACCGGCGGAGAAGTATGCGGCGATCATCGAGCTACTTCGATCCGGAAAGCATGTTGCGCTGGTTACAGATGCGGGAACGCCGGGCGTAAGTGATCCTGGAGGTCTTATGGTTGCTGAAGTCGTGAAAGCGCTTCCGGACGTACGAATTGAGGTGATACCGGGACCGTCGGCGCTCACCGCACTTGCGAGCATTGCCGGGTTACCGGTTGATCGTTTTCTCTTCCTCGGGTTTCTTCCGCTGAAGCATGGGCGCAGCGCAATACTCGATCGCATCATCGCGAGCAAGGAGACGGTCTTTTTTTACGAATCAAAATATCGTGTCCAGCGGACACTAGAAGCGCTTGCGACGCGGCTTGGTGATCGAATGGTAGTTATTGGACGTGAGCTGACGAAGATGCATGAAACAGTGCTTCGTGGTACGGTCAGTGATGTGCTCGCCTTGTTGGAGGATGGCAGCACAAAAGGCGAATTTGTGGTTGCAATCGCCGGAAACCGCGATAATTGAACTCTCCTCGCAGTAAGTTGACGAGGCATCCTCTC
>JBDRLD010000092.1:0-12009 GCA_043813445.1 Candidatus Uhrbacteria bacterium | reverse complement strand
GTGAGATAATCTCACGGGGGGCTCAATTTCGGTATGTCACCGATAGCTACTCGCCGTTCGCGGCGGCCTTCTGCTCTGGCTGCTCCGAATCCTGCACGACGCTCAGCGTCGGCTTGGACTCGACCTTCGGGGCCTTCTTGCCCTTCTTCGCGGCCTTCTCCGCCGCCGGCTTCTTCGCCGACGACATGCTCGCCACGAGCTGGTCGAGGGCCGGGATCCCGCACGCCTCGAGGGAGAACCCGCGGCGGAACAGGTGCACGATGAGCGACGTCGGCAGCTCGGTCGGCGTCCTCTCCGGCAGCTTCGGCTCCTTCACGGGCCCCTGCGGCATGGAGACGATCAGCGACGGCCACACGGTCCCGTCCTCGGGGAGCGCTGCGGTGATCGGGCCCACACGCTGCACGAGCGTGATCTGCTTGTGGTTCCCATCGACCGGGGTCACCCGCAGATGCACGACACCGGACAGGCGATCGGCCCGCTCATCGACCTGGTGCGCGAAGTCGCGTGCGAGGAGCGCGAACTCGACGACCTCGGACACCTGGAACTTCGGGTGCAGGGCACGCACAACGTCCACGCGTGCCGCGCTGTACTGCCGAAGCAGCCCGCGCATGGTCTTGAGGTCGTCCTGGCTGAGCTCGACGGCCCGCGACGCTTCCTGCTTGTCTTTGTCGCGGCGCATCCAGTCCTGGTTGCGCTTGCGCCACTCGCCGCCGATGAGTGTGTCCCACCGCGCGTCACGCTCCTCCTTGGACGGGATGCGGCGACCCTTGCTGCCCATCTGCTCGATGTCCTCATCGCTGAGGCCGTACTCCGTGGCGATCTGTTCGATCTGCTGCACGAGATTCGCCGCCCATGCCGGCATGTCCTCGTACTTCGTCGAAAGCCACGCGCTCTCGACCGGCAGGATCGCCGAAATCGACCCGTTGAACCGGACGACGGTGATGTACTTCTTGCCGTCCGACGCTGCGATGGAGAGCTCGATGTGCCCGCTCCCGCGACCGTCGCGATGCTCGCGGCCGAGCAACGGCGCACGCAGGTCCACGATGACACAGCCGAAGCGCACCGGCGCCTCCAGCTCCTTGGTCGGATCGAGGAGGTCCATGATCTGCCGGTGGCCTGGGAAGCGCCCGGACTGCAGGATCGAGAGTTGCTCTGCGCGCTCGCGATCGGCGTTGTCGATCGCGCGGGAGTAGAGCTCCCGCAAGGCATCGGTCAGGAGCAGAACGAGGCGACGCCTGTCGTAGTCTCGCGCGTAGTAGCTCTGCCCTCGGTACGTGAACAGCAGACGCTTCTCGCCACGATGGCCGATCTTCCACGCCGCGGACTGACTGACTCGCTGGAGGAAGCCCACGTCAGCCGCGCGATTCAGCGCGCGCCGGAGGTGACCGAAGTGCCCGCCGCACGCACAGAACGCGAGCAGCTCGTCGGCGTTGATCACGTCATCGACCGTCTCGCCGATACGCGCCGCCACCGCCTCGTGGCGGAGGTGAAGCTGCTGCACGAAGCCGTCGAGCACATTGCCGCTCGCACCGTTGATCAGCTCGTCGAACTCCTCGTGGATCTTCCTCAGCTCCTGGAAGAGCAACTCGCCCTCCTGGCGCTGCTTCTGGAATCGCTCGGTGCTCCGGGCGTCCTCGAGCTTCAGCTCATCGCGGAGGCGCATCAGCTCATCCAGCGGGACGATCTTGTCGCCCTTCATCCGCTGAAGCGTCTTGCCGACATCCGTCGTCGGCTTCAGGTCGGTCTTCTTTGCGATCTCGCCCATCTTTCCGATTGCGCTGTCATTCTTCGCGTCGGTCTCGGTCATCGAATCCTCCCTTTCCTTTCGGTTTGCGATGGCGACCCTCATGAGGTCGCGTTGTTGACGAACGAACAAGCGTGACTCGCCCACGGCGGGCATAGCACACGCAGACCACTTTACCACGAAACCAACAATTTGTCAAGATGTATCAACAAAACTGTTGGGCGTGTGACAAATTTATTCAAAAATAAGAAATATCCGCCTTATTTAGCGAATAATTCTTCTGATGCTGCCTCCCACATTGGAATGACCTGACAAAATACTACAACATTTAACTATTCAGTGTGCGCCTCATTCTACGCTTTCGATGGTAGTCCACCGCAAATCGATGTGCCTCATCTCTTACTCGCTGGAGCAAATGCAGTGCCGGAGAGCTTTTTGGTAGCCGGAGCGGAAAGCGTTCACCTGGGAGAAAGATCTCTTCATCTCGCTTCGCGAGTGACACAATCGGGATATGGATACCTGCACCGCGCAGCGTTCGTACCACTCCATTCAGCTGCGGCTTCCCACCATCAACAACGATGAGATCGGGGAGTGGCCATTCCGATTTCTCCCCATCTCGTTTGTTATTACGCGATGAGAGCCTGCTCGCGCGAACGTGGGTGGTGGCTGGGATGGGCATATGAGTGATCCTCCTCTCCAGCACCTCACGCAGCATTCCGACATCGTTTGATTGCCCCTCGAGTGTCCGGATACGAAACCGCTTGTACTCTGACGAATCCATTTCACCATCAATCGCCACAACAAGAGAACCAACCGCATCCCTCCCTTGAATGTTGGAAATGTCATACCCCTCAATTCGGTGTGGCGGCGCAACGAGATTCAAAACGCGTTGCAGCTCGAGAAGGTCGAGCTCATACTTCTCCGATGTTTCAAGAACGCGCGACTCTTCAAGAACTTGATCGAGTAATGTGCGGTGTGTGCTGTCAAGCATCCTCCGTGCGCTCGTCGTCTCACCCTGCAACAATTTCACGAGCGGATTGATCACCCGCCGACGATACTCTGCCTTCGAGACAACACCCGCACACGTTCCGGCACAGAGTCCGATGTGGTAATGCAAACACGCCCGCACAACTTTCTCCCCCTCCCGCCGGGAGGGGGAGTGCTTCTTAGTCCGCCTAGGACGGGGAGAGGGGGTGGGGTCTTTGGGTTTGCCATTACACCGATACGGGAACACACGCCGAAGTGCCTTCAGCGTTTCACGCACCGCGCGTGTCGAAACAAACGGACCGATGTATGTACCGGCGCGACGAAACGAGCGAACGATGAGCACCTGCGGAAAATCCTCATCAGTAGTGATGCAGATATACACGAACGATTTATCATCACGCTGTCGCAGGTTCCACTTCGGCTGCAGCGCTCGGATGCGAGCGGCCTCAAGAAGGAGCGCTTCAAGCTCGGACTTCGTCGTCTCTACTCGCAGACCCGTTGCTTCCGCAAGCATCTCCGCTTTCCAATCGCCGCCCGGCTTGTACGCAGCGAGCCGTGCCCGAAGATCTCGCGCCTTGCCAACATAAATCGGCACGCCCCGCTTCGTGAACGTGTAGATGCCCGGCTTTTTTGGAATTCGTTGGAGGCGACTTACTGCAATCTGCATACACTTGCAGCAGACCACATACAACACAAAATGACAACCGCCTGACAACTTGTGGCATTGACGAAGGCGTTATGTCGAGCTATCCTATCCGAGTACGGAGGGGTGCTCGAGTGGTTAATGGGACCGGACTGTAAATCCGGCGCTTCGGCTTCGGAGGTTCGAATCCTCCCCCCTCCACCAATTTTGGCGGTACGTTCTGCGCCCTAGGCGCACCCGCCTTGGGCGGGAAATCCTGCCGAGCATGCCAGTTCTTTGGAGAGGTGGCCGAGGCCGGTCGCCCCGTCATTCGACGGGGTAAAAAGCTCACTGCTCTCGGGTTGTTTACTCCCGTCGCATGACGGGACGAATCCCTCCCTCTCTACCATGTCATCGGGGCTGTAGCTCCGCTGTGCAGAGCGTAGGTCTGATACACCTAAGGTCGCCGGTTCAAATCCGGCCAGCCCCACCAGACAACACTGCGGAGTAGCTCAGTTGGCAGAGCGCCGGTCTGTTAAGCCGGTGGTCATAGGTTCGAGCCCTATCTCCGCAGCCACCATGAGAACGCCCCAACTTGGGGCGTTCTTTCTCTTGACCTGCCCCGGTAATATGATACGCTAGTTTCTGTACTGTGTTACACCAGCATTCAGGCAGTCGCCTGGGCCGTTAGCTCAGCTGGTAGAGCACCTGCTTTGCAAGCAGGGGGTCACCGGTTCGAATCCGGTACGGTCCACCAGAAACCACATCGCCGAAGCGATGTGGTTTCTTTGTATCTTTGATGGTATTGACACAACGCGCTATCTCATATACCATTCACCCGTGGTTCATTCCCAACAACAGCTCCCCTCGATTTTCTCGGGGAATCACTGGAGGACAATCATGATCCGATTTGGAACACATCGGATCGTGCTCCTGCTCGGTCCGGTTGTGATGAAATTCCCACGAATCAATCTTCCGATTGGCTTCATTACTGATGTCATCAGCCTCATTCAGGCACGCATCCCCCTACGCCAAGCCATGGGTTGGGCGTGGGGCAGCCTCATGCATCACGTTTTCCATCAGGTTGGTCTGGGAGAAAACTGGAATGAGGCAGTGCGGTACTGGCGAATTCGTCATCGAATCTTAGTTCCGTGTGTCATCCCACTTATTATCGTCAATGTGTATCTCCGCAAACGAGGAGTCGGCAACTTCACATTCGACACCTGCGGGGACTTCGTCGCACGGGCTGCCCCAGAGGATCGAAAAGGCCTTCTCGGAATAAGCTGTCGCAAGGGACACTGGTTTGACGATCGAGACAACTTTGCATTCGATAGGCAACGCGTCTGGATCCTTGACTACGGCGACAGGCACATTGACATGATGCAACTTCTCAAATGTCACGGCGATCAGCTCGAACAACTCCTCCGATCGTTTGCGATCGAGGAGAAGGGGTAAGCCATGATCCGATTCGGAACCCATCGGATCGTATTCCTGATCGGTCCGTATGCAATCAAGGTGCCGCGGATCTACATCGGGGGATTCCTTGGATGGCTCTGGAGAAACCATGAGCAGTGTAGACTCCTCCGTTATGCAATTCGCGCATACTTGCTCGACGGCATCCTCGAGCAGTATCGTGAAGCACGATGTTGGAGGAACACACATCACCGCTTACTCGCGCGATGTCGTCTCGGCCTCATCTTCTGCAATGTCTACGACCGACATAATCCGTCTGAATCTTTTGCCGGACCCAGCATATACCAAACCATGCAGGAGCGAACACACCGTGACGCGAAACTAATGTTCCTCGTTGAACACCTCGGACACACCATCGACTCTGTCGACAACTTCGCTATCACCGGCAATGCGCCGATCATACTCGACTACGGAAATCCATTCATGGACCAACTCCTCACCGAGTACGGCGGCTTCATTGAAGAAGTGCTCTGCATTCGCCTCGGCCTCTAGCACACCACTCCGCACATCGGGGTGGTGTTTCTTTTATCCGGTGTCATCCTGAGCCGAAGGCGAAGGATCTCACATGGGCGACACGCGATACGACGTAGTACCACTTACATGTATGGGTGAGATTCTTCATTCGCTTCGCTTATTCAGAATGACGACGGAACAAAATGATTGCACGTGCATGGGAGCATAATATATTTTTGCACGCGTGATCACTTGACAAACTTTTTTTATCACTCAAAAAATTATTTTCTTATGATATACTTATTGCAGTGGCGCGTGTTGCGCGACACGTAACTAATCCGATCATCGTTCGCACGTGTGCGATGATCAAACAAGGAAGGAGGTGAGCGTATGCCAGCAAAAAAGAAAGTTGCTAAGCGTAAGCCAGCTAAGCGTAAGGTAGCTAAGAAGGCGGCTCCGAAGAAGCGCAAGGCTGCTAAGCGTAAGCCAGCGAAGCGTAAGGTAGCTAAGAAGGGAAAGAAGCGCAAGTAAGTCGCAGGACTCAAAAAGGGCACCCTCAGAAGAGAGCGCTCTTTTTGTTTGATTTTCCTAAGAAAAAATCAAAGTAGCGCGTGCTGCTTTGCAATTGGTCGCGGGTACTTATCAGAAAAAATACGTACCGTTCCGAACTCACCATCGTATCCCGGCGCGATATCGAGCTCGCCTTCGCGCACGCGTCGGATCGCCTCTGTTACTTCAATCGGCGCATGAGTCGCGATGCATTCGAGTGGCGCATCGAGAAGAATGTAAAACTCATTTCCGATCGTGCGCACGAGATGCTCATAACATTCTCGCGAACGCAACGTCATCGACTTCACCGCAAATGCTTCCATGATTGTCTCGATGAGTGGAACAATACTTTTGTATGGTGGCGCGTTCGGATGCACAAAACCGATTTTACGATCCGCGAGTTTATCCACACGATGCATCACGCCAATTGTCATTTGTTTTTTGCACTGTGGACAAATCATGTTGTACTTCTTTGTCTGCTCCGGCGTACAACACACTCCGCACGCACGATGTCCATCGTAATGATACTTCCCTTCTTCGGGATGGAACTCAATCGTGTGTGCGATAACATTCTCCATGTGCGCGTCATAACGAAGTGGTGCGCTCGCCCGAATCGCGCGCGCGATGTGATCGAACGTGAGTTCTTCTACATCGACCGCTGTCGCTTCACGACCAAGCTTCGGAATGGAGTGCGCATCAGATCCGGACACGAGTGCAACGCTATCGAGCATACTACACCGCCAGTTCATCGCCGGATCGGACGATAGTCCGGTTTCGATCGCCGGGATGTGCGGCGTGAGATCATCGAAACACTCTTCGAGATGATCGTACCCGGACTCGGAACCAAACACCGCAAACCACGGAGTCCACGCGTGCGCCGGAATAAAAAGTACGCGCCTGTCCGCGTTAAGACATCGCTCGAGTAACTCCTTTGAACTCATGCCAAGAATAGGACGGCCATCTGATGCGAGATTGCGACCAGCATCTTGGAGCTGTTGGATGAGATGATCGACCGCTTCAAGTGATGGGAAAATGATGACATGATGTACGCGGCGCGTCTTTCCTCCTTTCTTATAGATACACGAAAGCTCAGTCGAGAGCACGAAGCGCGTCTTCGACGCCCAATCATTCTCCGGAGCGCGCAACCGAAAAATACCATCCGCGAATGGCTCCAACTGCTCACCGATCTCCGCGCGCCACATCGGATGCGTGAAGTCACCGGTCGCAACGAGATCGATCCCGCGCTTCCCGCACGCCTCCGCGATATTCGACAATGTGAGATCCTTCGAACACGCACGACTAAATCGCGAGTGAATATGGAAGTCTACTACTACGCGCATACCAATACCATTATCTTCTAATGATCATACCCACCGTACCGCGAAACATCGCTACCGGAAAGCGTGTCCTCAACATCTTTCTTCACTCCCACGCTGCGGCGGACTCGGAATATAGAAGAGTGAGATGGCAAGAAAGAACCAGCCCCGCACCGTAATGGTGCAGGGCTTCATCATATACATTCGCGCATCCGTGCGCGATCCGTCTCTGATCCGTGCGCTATCCGTGTACTAGAGCAGTGCCCTAATCACGTGTGCCAGCTTGATGGAGTCGTGGCGTGCGAACATGCCTTCGGCGAGAAGCGGGAATGGCACGTACATCCGACCATCCACCTCTCCAACGAGCGACCACGGCACCGGCACCGCACCTTCGCGCTTGTACTTCTCGAGCACGTCCTGCGTGGGGACTTCGGTGTTGCACACGACCACGTCCACCTTCCTCCGCGCGTAGTGCTCAAACACGGTAACAAAATCCTCCACTGCGAACGTATCCGTCTCGCCACACTTCGTCATGGTGTTCACCACAAAGATGAACTTGGCAAGGGTGGATTCGAATGCCTCGGGCACACCATCGACAACAATGTTCGCCAGCAGACTCGTGTAGAAATCTCCGGGTGCAGCAATGATCGCATCTGCACTCCTAAACGCCTCGCGCACCTCTTCGCGAAGCGATGCATTCGGCTCGAGCCAGATATCTTGGATACGCAACGACGTATCATGCTCGGGATGATCGATGTGATGCTCTCCCCGCACTACACTCCCATCACTCAACCTCACGCAAAGCGTCACTCGATCGGTTGTGACCGGAAGTACGCGGCCACGTACCTGCAGCACCTTCGCGATCGTTTGGAGTCCTGCTAGAAAGTCATCCCCGTTCTGCTCCGTTGCGCCGGTGAGTACGATGTTCCCGATCGTGTGACCACCGATACCACCGCCGTCCGTGAGTCGATGCCCAAACAGGTGTATGACGTTTGGATCTGCTGTCGCGAGCGCGAGCGAACAGCGCAGCGCATCGCCGGGCGGGAGCACCTCCCGTTCCGTACGGAGCACACCGGATGATCCACCGGAATCCGCCATGGTTACAACCGCGGTGAGATCAAGATCGGGGATCATCTTCAACCCGGAGAGGAGCGCGTACTGACCGGTACCACCACCAATGGTCACGATACGTTTCATGTCGCTACCTCTGAACGAGCCGCGATCCGCACGCCATGCATCTCTCGATACACGTCGAGATCTACGGATCGAGCAGCTTCGAGCATTGTCGCCATAACCTCCGGACGCCCCACGACAAGCGCGATACGTTCAACGCCATGGTGTGCTTGCCACGGATGATCTTCGTTCACCGATTCCACCAGAAGCCCGACCCCGAGTGCAATTGGAATGATTCCCGCGACGTCATATCCCTGGAGCATGGCGCCGTACAGATTCTCGTCGCCAAGCAGTGCGCGGCAGTCCACATATCCGTCGTTGAGATTACGCATGATGCCGATGATGTCCATACAGCTCGACCTGCACCCCTCGTAGACGCGCTTGAGTCCGCGGACCATGAGCGCGCGCTCGATCGCGGCCTTGTACTCACGCACCTTGAACGAGTAGCCCGGAACGAGAATACGCACATTCGAGTCACCGCGTCGCTCGATGATGTCGTCGGGATGGAGAATGGTGCCATTCGCGAAGGTGAGGTAGCATCCTTCCTCCGCACTGATTGATGCGAACACGTCGCCCGTATCGAGCGCGAGCACAACGCTCACCTCGATGTCGCCGAGCAGCTCGCTGGAACTCAACGCAATCGAGATCGCAGCCGGAGCGGGGTACTCGAACTGCGAGGAAAGGGCGCGCTTGAGATTCGTCGTCCCATCGATCTCGTCGATGATGAGCATCTGACGCTGCGCGCCATCCTCGGCATCGCCAAAGTGCTCGTACCGATCGCTCTCGAACACGACCGTCCCGTTGAAGCTCGGGAAGTGTCGATGAAGTGCTTCGAGTGCAGCCCCCTGTGCGATCTGATCGAGCGATGATTCGTCGTGGCCCTTGTGCTCGCCCACATCCATAATTACTTCGCCTCGATGGCGAATGGCACCGATGGCGCGCTGGATGCGCTCTGCCACGCGCGTGAGGCATCGCAACGCATTCCGCTTCTGGCTCAACGTCATGCCCATTGTGTACTCCTCCTCTATCCATGGGAAAGGACAACCGCATAGAGTGTACACCCTCCCAATGCCGCAGGGAAGGACGCCATAAAAAGGTTCTGGCAGGCGATTGACACGCGCGGAATGACTCGCTACGCTCCAACCAGTACATTGCCATAACACTGAGGAGGCAATCGTGGCAGAGTCAACAAGGCGACGAAAGTCGGAGGCACCGCAGACGGAGCTGCTACTTGATCTCGATCGGTTCCGCGGGATGACGAAGAAGCAAATCCGCGCGTGGATCGAGGTGGACGCGCGCGCACTGGACACGGTGCACATCGGTGACCGCATCATCCCGCTCGCAACCGAACTCGGTATCACCATCACCAATCTCGATGTGGAGCGGTATGCAGCACAAGCAGCGACGCGCGGCTATCTGGGCGTTGCCGAGGAATGGCTTGCATGGGGAATGCGGAACGCCACCACGGATGAGGCGCGACAGCGCATTCGCGAACTACTCGTCCGCATGAAACGATTCAGCAAGCTGGAGGAGTTGGGCTTCGCGCTCTCCGCCGACGAGCAACGGCAACGCATTCGCGCCAATCTCGAAAAGCTCAATGATCGGTACGACGACGATAGGTGCGAACGCGTGCTCGACCGCGCTGTGCCACTCAAGAGCCGTTCACTGCTTCGATCGATCCTCGCCATCGCGATCAGCTATGCAGACCATCGCAATGCTACCCGAGCCGCAAAAGCAATGGGTCGCGTACTAACGCGACGCGAACTTCTGCGCATCGGGCGCGCGAAGATCAGAAATGCCGACGGTGTTCATTCCCATGACGCATACTCCTACATCTGGAAACACCGACTCCATGAGCTCTACGCCACCGCCATCCGGGAGATACGACTGAACTGGATAAATGACAGCACCTTTGCAGAGCTCGTTCGATGGACCACGCGGTTCGACATCGTGCTCACCGACGCCATGCTCCTCCGGTTCTACCAGGACTCGCTTGGCAGCGATGACGAGATTGCCGTGGCGCATGAACTCGCGAAACGAAATCCGGACAAGTGGGGTCATCTGGTTCGTGAGTCGCATGAACGCATGCGAGCGGTCGCGATCAACTACCGAGACCCGAAGTCGGCGGAGCGGCATGGGAAATGCTGCGGCCAGCCACTCACGGTCGCCGAGTGCCTCCGAATCGCGGAGCACCTTGGACCCGACACGGGCCCGTTTAGCAAGCGACGGGCGTACTGCTACGATCTCGCCACGAAGCGAATCGTCGAGCAGCTCAAGGCCACCGCCCACTAGCACGTCGCGAAGATAGAAGAAGCCCCCCGATGAGATAGGCGACGCCTTCTCACGGGGGGCTTTCACGTTTGTGTGCGCGTCAACTACCACGTCGATGGGCGCTACGGCACATCGAGACGGTACTTCTCGACCGTGCGACGTACCTTCTCGCCGCCCTCATCCTCGCAGTCACCTCACGGGAGTGTTCGGTACGGAATCGTGTACTCGACTATGTCGAGCTGGCTCCCATCCGGCATCTCCAGCCGGAGTATGGCAAGCAAGTACCCGCCGCCCGCCTGCGGGAGCGCTTCGACCGTACCGATGCGCGGTTCAAACTCCTGACCGACACCGATAATGGGCCATGCGCCGGAGTCGAAGTACACGACGCAGGGATCATCGACGTACTCGACGACTTCATCCTGCGGAAACGCGTTCGGATCCACCATGCGGAGGAGATCCTGATTATCGATACAGAGCTCGATGTTGTACGGCCACCATCCGTCGGAGTCGTTGATGATTGTGAGGTAGATGAGCGAGCGATTCCCCGCTGCCATGAACAGCTCGTCCTCTACGATATTGTCGATCGTCCCGTCTTCGCGGTAAATCTCGCCTCGCGCTTGCGTGGCATCGACACCAGTTGAGATGGTCCCGCGCCTTGGCGTGCCATCATCGCCCAAAAATTCGACATCGGTAGGCCCAGCCGGACATGCGATGCCAAGCAGCGCCAAAAGCGCGATCACAACAGCCAGCACAAATCTCATCACATCCTCCTCGAAAAGAACGTTTGCATTTATCGTACGCCGTATTGCTCATAATGCAAACAGGGATAAAAAGGGACTAAGTCCCTTTTCGGTCGCGCAACATAAAGAACCACCTTTTCAGGTGGCTCTTTATCAAACCGGGCACCGGGTGTTGCTCATCACAGGGGGGAGTACCGCCCCTGTGCGACCCCCTCCTCGCCACTTCGCAAGAGCCGGGCGGAGCCCTTCCCCTCTTGCTCGGGCTCGTCTTGTAGGCCGATGCAACATAAAGAACCACCTTTTCAGGTGGCTCTTTATCAAACCGGGCACCGGCCTACTCTCCCGGGGGTTAGTTTACCCCAAGTACCATCGGCGCTGGAGGGCTTAACTGCTCTGTTCGGGAAGGGAAGAGGTGTGACCCCTCCGCTCAAGGCACCCAGATCACCGCACGTGAGCGCGCCATTACGCGCCACTCACGTGCGGACGATCTGTATGTCTTCACACACATTCCGTCGGGACTCGCCCTATCAGTACGGCTCGGCTAAACACGTTACCGTGCGTACACCTACCGCCTGCTAACCCGGTCATCTCCCGGGGGGCTCAATGAAACCTAATCTTGGGGACGGCTTCCCGCTTAGATGCTTTCAGCGGTTATCCGCTCTCGACGCTAGCTACCCAGCA
>JBDRLD010000091.1:0-3294 GCA_043813445.1 Candidatus Uhrbacteria bacterium | reverse complement strand
ACGAAGCCCGTCACCGATATTGCGCTCGCGTTTCTCACGGAAACTGGCTACCTCAAAGACATCACCGCAGAGGAGTCCGCAGAGGATCATGAGACGGTCGAGTACCTCAATGCGTTTTGGAAGCGGATGCAGCGTTTTGTGGAGGGTGCGGATGAGCCACAGGTTCGTCAGTTTATCGCGCACCTCGCGATTGAGCGTTCGTCTGGAGAGCTTGGCGCGATTCCGGTAGATCCACATGCCGGGCCCGAGGCGGTGAAGGTACTTACCGTACACGCGTCGAAGGGGCTTGAGTTCCGTCATGTCTTCGTAGTTGATCTCGTGCAGCAGCGCTTTCCTGCCATGGCACGCTCCGAGCCGATCGAGCTGCCGGATGAGCTCACGAATGTCATTATCCCCGAGGGCGATCTCCATCTTCAGGAGGAGCGGCGACTGTTCTATGTTGCGTGCACTCGTGCGCGCGAACGGTTGTTTCTAACGCACGCCGATGATTATGGCGGCGCGCGCGCGAAGAAGCCGTCGATATTCCTGCATGAGCTCGAACTGGACACGACCGAGCTTGGCGAGATATCGAAGCACATGCACGGCATCCCACTTACGCCAAAGCGTGTCGATCCGCGGGAGACCAGACCAACGCATGCGCTACCATCGAAGCTTTCGTTTACGAGCATCTCCGACTATCTCACATGTCCGTGGCTATATCACTATCGGCACGTTATGCGTGTTCCGATTTCCCTGTACGGGAAGGGGCAGATTTCATTCGGGAAAACCATCCACCACACCATGCAGAGATTCTTCGACCTCGCGATAGAGCGTCGAGCTGCGGCACAGGGCGCGTTGTTCGATGGCGCGTCGGCAGGGAAGAAGGGGAGTGCAATACCATCGCTTCAGGAGCTGCTCGACATCTACGAGCAGGAGTGGCTGGATGAGTGGTATAAGAGCGAGGACGAACGCGTGAAACATCGCGCGCTCGGCAAGGCAGCGCTCACGAAGTATTACGAGGAGCTTGCGCAGGACTGGCCTAATGTCATCGGAACCGAGACGCCGTTCACCATAAAGATTGGGGCGGTGAGCGTAAACGGTGAGATCGATCGAATGGATCGCATGGCAGATGGCAGCATTAGCATCACCGATTACAAGACCGGTAAAAAGGCCAAGACGGTCGACTCGATTAAGAAGCTCCAGCTCATCGTGTACAAGCGTGCTGCCGAAGAGGTGATGGGTGAGCGCGTGAGCAGGTTGGCATACTATCATTTTGATGGGAACGAGATGGTCGAAGTAGAGGCGAAGGAAAAGGACATGGTGACGCTCGAGGATCGCGTACAAGAAGTGAGCGAGGGCATTGCGAACGATCGATTCAAAGAGAAGCCGGGCGAAATGCAGTGCCACTACTGCGATTACAAAAATATCTGCCCGTTCAAGGTGTAAGTGGAGAGCCTAGAAAAAGGTGTCATTCTGAGCGAAGCGCTTCCTAGTCCGCCTCGGGCGGGAAGAATCCCGTCAGTTTTATTGATTGAGATTCTTCGTCGTGGACTCCTCAGAATGACACGAGAGGTGTTGAGTTGTCATTGTTTTACCCCCTCAAGATTCATTATGCAGAACATACTTATTACCGGAATTGGAAAGGGGATTGGTGCGGCCACAGCAGAGAAGTTTCTCACGGAAGGATATCGCGTGATCGGGACGTACTATCGTACAAAACCCAAACGTCAGCACGAACACCTCATCGAATTCCCACTCGATCTCGCAAATAATGAGAGCATTGACGCGTGCGGTGCCGCGATCGAAGCGCTCGATGAGCGGATCGATATTCTGATCAACAATGCGGGAGTGTTACTTGATGAAGATGCGAAGCAGGTTGATCCGGAAATGTTGCGGAAGACGCTCGAGGTGAACGTGATTGGAACAACGCGATTCACCGAGCGCATTATTCCACTGATTCGTGAAGGCGGGCATATCGTGAATATTTCATCAACCGCGGGATCGGTAGAGCTCGCGCTGGGTGGAAAGAGCCACTTCCCACTTCACTACCCCTGCTACAAAATTTCGAAGGCCGCGCTGAACATGTACACAGCGACGCTCGCTGTCCGCCTCAAGGAAAATGGCGTTACTGTTTCCGCCGTCCACCCTGGTTGGGTACGCACAGAAATGGGCGGGGACGACGCGACAAGCTCACCCGAAGAGGCAGCCGATAACGTCTATCAAGTTGCAACCTCCCGCCCCAAAACCGGCGGCTTCTGGTTCCAAAACGAACATCTGCCGTGGTAGCAACCAGTGTGGTGTTCTTTCCCCATCCTGCTCCCCATCTTTTCCTCGTAGGGGCGGGGTTCCATCCCCGCCCGATCTTGCTCCCTTCTCCTCCCTCCGTCATCTCGATCCCAATTTTTCTCCACCTCCCACCGGGAGGGGGAGTTAGAGGGGGTGGGGTATGCTAGTTGTCTCATCCCTTTCGCTCCTACCTCCCCCGCTGTCATTGCGAGCCCGCGTCTGCGAGGGCGCGGCAATCCCGCTGCTCATGTAAGTGGGTGGTGGTACGACGTTCTCACGGCCTTACTTTTACACTCACCGTGCACTGCATGACCGTGATACACTATCAACAATAGAAGTCACATCAATACTGCGCTATGCTAACCACGAAGATGAAACGAACGCGACAGGAGGATCGAATGTACGTTCACAATCAAACACGGATAGTAAGAACACATCCCGCCGATGACGCAGATATGCGGATCGAGCGAGGACACGGACATCGAGTTGGATTGGTTCTGCTCGGCGCGGCGCTAACCATCGTGCTGGTCGGTTTCGGCTGCGAGCAGACACAACCAGTCGTGCAAGATCTGCCAAGCGAACCAGAGGTGATCGACACCGTCGCTCAACTGACCTGGACCACCTACACCAGCGACACCCTCGGCATCACACTCCCATATCCGGAGGGGTGGCAAATTACAACACAGCAGACTCCGCAGGTGTCCATGGAAGTCCGAGAGGCTGGCGCGCCAGAGATGAGCGATGCTCCAGCGAGGATACATCTTGCAGAGGCGATCTATCCTTTCGACGAAGAACTAGTGAATTTTCCTAACGTCATTGAATCTGAGGACGTTGATCGGTCGGGCATTGCGATGAAAAGGATCACTTTTTTGGTCGATGCTGACCTTCCTGATGAAAAAACTGTGGCGTACGTCTGGGAGTATGGCGGAAGCGTACTTGAGCTTATCGGTGCTGACGGCGATCTTGCGTTTGAGTACACCGCGGATCATTTGGAGGTGCTGCCGTGAGTGTAAGGAATTATGTGAGCTC
>JBDRLD010000090.1:0-36283 GCA_043813445.1 Candidatus Uhrbacteria bacterium | reverse complement strand
TTGTACCGTGTTGTCGTGTGGAGTACGACAACATTCATGGCTGATAATCGGCTTCGTAGAGCCGATAAATAAGTATGATGCCACGGCTTGGTGCATAAAACTTCACTGGCATCTTTGCGGCGTGGTCTACTGGAATCGTACACGCGACCCGTGCGTTCCTTCACAAAGTAAATAGCCAATTGCACGTGGCAAGGCACATCGATTGGGAGGATAGGGCATGTCGGTACCAAGTCAGGATACCGTGCTCATTATCTCAAACAAATACGACGAGCACGCAGATGCAATGGTTGAGGTGCTCGACCGACGAGGTGGTAACATATTCCGTCTGAACACCGAAGATCTTCCCCGAGAAGTTGTGCTCATATGGCGGAACGACAGATGTACATTACAGTACCACGGACGCACTCTCGATGTTCGTGCGGTGCGTTCCTGCTGGTTTCGTAGGCCTAGTAGTGCAAAGCCGCATCCGGAAATTGCGGATGCAGGCATCCATACGGTCATCGAGGACGAGAGCGCGTTTGTGCTGGCTGGGCTCTACCGCTGCCTCGGGCATGCAACCTGGGTGAGCCATCCGGACGCGCTTGTACGCTCTCGATTCAAGCCGTATCAACTGTATGTGGCGCGTCAACTTGGGTTCGTCGTTCCGGACACACTCATCACGAATGACCCAGAGACGTTCAGACAGTTCTACGAGGAACACAGCGGAAGCGTCATTGTAAAAATCGGCGGCCGCGGGCCTACAACGATCCCACAGAACGAAACGATCTACACGTCCCGAATTTCCGAGAGTGATCTCACCGGCGCCGATGACATACGATTCATGCCACACCTGTTTCAGGCCTATGTGGAGAAGGCATATGAAGTGCGCGTGACCATCATTGGCGATCGGTGCTTTGCCGTCCGCATCGATTCACAGTCCCGCGAAGAAACACGAATAGATTGGCGACACTACGAGGATGGGTGGGTACGGTGTGTACCAATGGAACTCCCAACGGATATCGAGGCGCAGTGTGTCGCTCTGGTCCAGGGATTCGGTCTCTCGTTTGGAGCGATTGATCTCATTGTTCGTCCTGATGGAGAGTACGTTTTTCTCGAAATCAACCCGAACGGACAATGGTTGTGGATAGAGGACGTAACCGAGCTGCCGCTCTCCGCTGCGCTCGCTGACGTATTGCTTGGATGTGAATCTGCCACCAAGAAGGGAGGAGTCGATGTTCGAGTCGCATGAGGGATCGTTACCGTTTTTGTTGCGGTTCACCCAGCGAGTAGAGCCGTTCCCTGCACCCGGGGAGGAGTATGACCCGGTGCTACAGCGATCGCGAGTGCCCGCAATCCTTGCCGGGAAGACGCAGTACACGCGATCGATCCAGCGTGGAACGACGAGCTGGAGCGCGGGGGCAATCTACGAGGACTACGACGAAGAGTACAAGACCACGACGGACTAACCACGTCGGCGGAACAAGGAGGATGAGATCATGATCGAGTTGCTTCTACTCGGTGGAGCGGCTCTGCTCGGTCTGAAGATGGCGGACGACAGAGAGCGCACGAAGAGGTCGCGAGATTATCCATGTTTGGAGTGCGGTGCGAGCGGACAGGTGACAGGTCGCGCTGGGCAGGCGCCTGGCGCGTCGAGGGACTGTTATTTCTGCGGCGGTACCGGCTGGCGGTCCTACTAACTACGGTGTCGTGAGGAATCACGACGGAGGAAGGCCATGTACGAGCTCATCTGTTACAACTGTACGCGAGAGGGATTCAGGTTCCGTAGCAACAAGGAGCCGAAGTGGGCGAGGTGCCCGAACTGCAAAGCGAGTGGCGAGAACGAGGGGAATATCGTCATCGCGTCGGGCAGGCGGTAAACGTAGGGCGTCGGTGCATGTGCACCGGCGCCTTTCCTATTGCAATTTGAGCTGTAGTGTGCGACACTACAGAGTGAAATAATACGCATAATATGGTTCCACGCGTCGAGCAGGGGAAGCTATTGAAGAATAGGAGTGTTATCACCATGCTTGAGCTACTAGGCCTCACCGGAGGAGCAGTGCGGTGCTATCTTGCCGCGCTCGAATTGGGACCAGCTCGGGTGAGTACTATTGCGAAACGTGCAGGATGTAATCGTGTGAACGCGTACGACATGATTCACGAACTTGCTGAGTGTGGGCTTGTGGAACAGGAGCCAACTCCAAGTGGTGCGCGAATTCATCCTGCGCCACTCGATCGTCTGCAGGAGCTCGCACATACACATCAAAAGAGTGCGACGAAGCTGCGTTGGCGCATCGAGGACGTAATTCCAGAGCTTCTGAAGGTTGCATCTGGTGACCATGCGCGACCACAGACGCTCGTTTTCCAGGGCGCGAAGGCGTTCAGTAGCATCGCGGAGCGGAGTTTGCGCATTCCCGAGCCGGGATCACTAATTCGAGAAATCGAGCCACGTGATTACACCGCACTTGGCTCGTCAAAGGAATACGACGATGAGTACTATATTCCAACGCGTCTTTCCCGTAAGCTCTCTATTCGAGGTCTTCTAGTTGACGGCCCGTGGTTTCGAAGACTGTATCCAACGAATGTAGCGCAAGATAGGGAGTTCCGATTGCTGCCCGAAGGATGTGCAACCAAGACGGAAACACTCATTTATGCGGATGAGGTTGGATTTTTGTGGTGCGATCGTGAGCCAATGGGAATCGTTATCAAGAGCCCGCAAGTTGCTCAGCTCATGGCAATGCTCTTCGATACGATGTGGGAGGCCGGGATTGAGCCGAGGAATATCGTGAAGCCGCGTGCACGTAAGTCAGCATAGTTGGTTATCTGGTTCACGTATTGAGATAATAATTAAGAAACTGGTATGCGCATAAACAATGGTGGCAAGTTTATTGTTGCGATTGTCGTAGCGCAACTGGCTGGTATCGTTGGCGCACTCTTTACAACTCCGTCGATAGCATCGTGGTATGCAGAACTCGAGCGTCCCGCATTATCTCCTCCAAATTGGGTATTTGGTCCAGTCTGGACGACGTTGTTTTTGTTGATGGGTGTTGCGGCGTTCTTGGTCTGGAGGAGGGGACTAGGCAGACGTGATGTACGCCTCGCGCTCGGGGTGTTTCTTCTGCAACTCGTTTTGAACACATTTTGGTCTGTTCTGTTTTTTGGATTGCACATGCCAGGTGCAGCACTTATTGAGATAGTAGTGCTATGGGTTGCGATTTGCGCCACTATTGGAATGTTTCTCCGCGTTAGTCGCCCTGCAGCGTATTTACTGAGTCCCTACATCGTCTGGGTTTCTTTCGCAGCGTATCTGAACTACGCGATCTGGACGCTGAACGGATAGGGTTTTGAGTAAGTGAGTTTTATAGCGTTCACGGTAACTAGACAGAAACAACTTGAAAGCCACCCCGTAGGAGGGGTGGCTTTAGTGGTGCTAGTCATCAGCGAGGAAGCCGTCGACTGCTTGGCGGAGCGGGCGGCCACGGAGGCCGATGATCTCCGGATAGGCGTATCCTCTGGATTGCTTGAGAAAGTGAATGAACTGCGTTCCGAGCCAGTAGCCCGATCGGGTGATGGGTGGTGACGTCTCGTCATCGTCTAGTGGAAGTGACCCAAAACATCTCCCCAAATTGATCGGTGTTGGTTGTGACCGAGCCTGTATGAAACACTCGCGGATTCGATCCGCTCGTGCGGCATAGTCGCGAGCACGACACTCCCCAGTCCTAAGCTTTCCCTGTAGAGCGACGCTCGGAGTGACATCGAGGACGCGAGCCGTTGCTTCCGTGGCCAGACCTTCAAGGATGAGGTGATTGTCGGCCGAGAAACGACCGCGAAGGGGCCAGTAGTACACGAACGGATTGTACGCGAGGTGTACCGCATGGATGAGTTCATGCACAAGGAACACACGCAGCGTTTCGATATCGTGGTAGTGTTCGAGGTTGACAAACGTCGTGAACTCGTTGCGGTAGCGCGCGACAAATCCGTTCGATAGACGAAGACCAACATTGAGCATGAGTCGAACCTGCGGCACAATGACGCGGAGAGTCGCCGCGACTTCATTGAGGCACTTAGGGGCGAGCTCGTAGCAGGCGCGCTCGAAGCGTTGCAGGTTCCCCGGATGATAGTGCTCGCGGAAATGATCGAGTGATGCAGCCGGGTGCTCCTCGTCGGGCTGGTCAACCCACTCAAAGTATGGTCGAAGAGCACGCATGTTCGGCTTCATGTATGTTTGTGACCAACGCTCTTGTCGCTCACGATCGGTACGCGCGCTAGCGATGTACTCGTATACACTGAGGAATTGTGGAATGAGCGAGTGTATGGTGAGTGGATCTGTCATTACTTCTCCCTCAGGCTCAAGTGCTGCCTGGACAGTAGCAGTACCACGAGCACTTGTCCAGGGCAGGGCAACTTGACTCTTTGGTTCCATGTGTCAGGGTTGTGGTAGTGTACGATATGACGACGTGACACGGAGGGAATGGACGTGCGCAGGACACGACTCTCGCTCATTCGCAATCATCGTGCAGGGAGGCACACGCGGCGTGCGGGGCTTGGGCGTGTCATCGGTGACATTCTCACTCGGCCACCTAGCCCACAACGCGTATACGATCCCGAAACACTCGAGGAGCTTGAACAGCAGGCACTGAAGATCCATCGTGACCGACCGGACATCCTCGCGATCGCCGGCGGTGACGGTACGATTCATCGTGCGCTCACAGCAGTGCTTCGGCACCACGAGAAGGAGGCGGCGCTGCCCGACCTGCTTGTCCTTCCAATCGGGACCATGAATAACGCGGCGGCCTCATTCGGCTGCACGAAGTACCCGCCCGTGGAACTTGCAAAGCGGGTCGCGGCGAAAATCGAGCAGGGGATCCCATTCGATTACGTGCATGCGTATCCGCTGCAGGTGAACGACGAATACGGCTTCCTGTACGGCTCTGCGCTGCCGGTACACCTCCTTGAGAGGTACTATGAAGGCGGATCAACAACCGGTGTGTTTCGCTCGCTACAGGTTGTGCTGAAGGCAGTATTGGATGAGGTCATCGGATTGCTTCCACGGCAAACGTCACATCAGTTGCTCACAAAGCCGGTGCGTGCAAAGTTCATTCTTCCGAACGGGTTCGACGATGCTCGCGCGCATGAGTTCGTGCCGTACACGGGACTCATGGTCGCAGCGATCGAGAATGTCTTTGTCGGATGTCGTGCGCTACCTGAGGCGCGAGCAATCCCGGGCAGGTTCATGCTACGGGCGACTCAGCTCTCTTTCTGGGGAGTTATCGCAAACCTCATTCGCATCTGGAACGGCTTCAGTATCCCAGCGACGCTCGATGCGGTTGTTCCGGAGTTGGTCGTCGAATACGACCAACCAACCGTCACAACCATCGATGGTGACCTCAACCCGCCAACAATGCGCGACGTCATCCGCTGCGGCCCAATGATGAAAGTCATCGTCGGCTAGCGCGATCAAATACCGCGGCCCCTCTCAGGGTCGCGGTATTTCTGTTTTCCGCGAAATAGTTGAGCTGATCTAATCATTATCGGACGTGTGATATACTATTGTCATGTACTCATCACAACGCGCGGTATGAAAAAGAATTCGATCGATTGGTTGGTTTGGATCCTGCTCTTCGTGGGCGGACTGAACTGGGGGTTGGTTGGTCTGTTTCAGTGGAACCTCGTTGACACGATTTTTGGATCGATCGCATGGCTTGAGCGATTGATTTACATTCTCGTTGGGCTCGCAGCACTCTACTCGATCAAGCATGTTGGAAAGTGCTGCAAGCAGTAAGCGCAGAAGGCCGTTGTTGTACCACCTCTCCACACTGCGGAGGGGTGGTATGCTATTCTGCATGTGTTATGGAAGCTACACAAACCAACGCGCCGCTCGCGGAACGGATGCGTCCGGACTCGCTCGAACAATTCTTCGGTCAGGAGCAACTGCTTGGGCCGAAGTCATTTCTCCGCGCAGCCGTTGCGGAGGATCGTGTCCCGTCGATGATCCTCTGGGGGCCGCCCGGGAGCGGTAAGACGACACTAGCCCACATTATCGCGCTAAGCACGAATGCAGAATTCGTGAAGCTTTCAGCAACCGGCAGTGGCGTGAAAGATCTCCGCCTAATCCTTCATCGTGCGGAGGAAGGAAGTCGACTCGGTCAGAAAACCGTTTTGTTTATCGATGAAATTCATCGGTGGAATAAGTCGCAACAGGATACGCTCCTGCCACACGTAGAACGAGGAACGGTAACATTGATTGGTGCAACGACGGAGAACCCAAGTTTTGAGGTGAATGCCGCGCTTGTTTCTCGCTCGCGCGTGTTTGTGCTCGAGCGCCTCACGCAGGAGTCAATACGTTTGATTTTGGACCAGGCGATCAACGACGAGTTACGCGGACTTGGAAGTCGGAAGCTAGTAATTGCCGATGACGTTCGTGATTTTATTGCGCTGCAGGCGAATGGTGATGCACGGATGGCGTTGAATACGCTTGATGCATGTTCCGGACAGCAGCAGGAAATCACCGTAGAGCTTGTGCGGGAGGTACTCCAGAAATCTCATCTTCTCTACGACAAGAGCGGCGAAGAGCACTACAACATCATTTCCGCACTTCACAAATCCATGCGCGGTGGTGACGCAGATGCGTCGGTTTACTGGCTGGTACGCATGTTGGAGGGTGGTGAGGATCCGCGCTATGTTGCGCGACGCATTATGCGATTCGCCTCTGAAGATATTGGGCTGGCGAATAATACCGCACTCATTATTGCGAATGCGGCATTCGATGCGTGTCATAAGCTTGGTATGCCCGAGTGTGGTGTGCACCTCGCACACGCGGTGATTTACATGGCGAAGGCGCAGAAAAGCGTCACCGCATACCGCGCATACGAGCACGCGAAAGCTGACGTGGCGAAATATGGGAACCTCCCTGTTCCGCTGCACCTCCGCAACGCACCAACAAAACTGATGGAGCAACTTGACTACGGCAAGGGATACAAATACACACCGCTCGAGGACAGCTCCTCGCAGGAATATCTTCCGGATGAGCTGCGAGGAACGCGGTACGTGGAATGACAAGTGTTGCCACGATACTCCGTAGGATTCACTGTGCCATAATGAGTATAGTTTTTTCTCTTTTTTCACGGAGTGGGGAAGGGGGCGGTTATCAGCGCTCTACTAGCACAGACAAATACCACCCCTCCCTCCCTAAACCCTCCCTCCCCCCGAGTACACGGAGAGGGAGGAAAATAAAAATTCTCACGTGGCATAATGAGTAATATGGGACTCTCATCGATCGGCAAGTTGATACCTGGCGCTGCGCGTCGCGCGGGCATATCGCGAAACCTCGCAATAACTGAGGCGCTTCGTGCGTGTCAGGCTGCGCTTCAAAACGTGTTTGGTGTAGACTACTCAAAGTTCGCAGAAGCGGGATCCCTTCGTCAGGATGGTGTGCTCGTGGTTACGTGTCGGAGCTCGGCTGTTGCACAGACACTGAGACTACGTGAGCGAGAGATTCTTGAAACCGTGAGACAAGAGTGCCCGCAGCTCACAATCAATAGACTTTTCCTGGTTCCGCGCAGTAAGGAGGATATCATCCAATACTAATGGGCTCCGTTGCATGATCGACTTTTAGGCGGTACGCTGTAGATAGATGGGTGGCACAGTATGACAGCGACGCGAACTGGAAAATCCGCAGTGCTCATCGCGGTCATTGCAACAGTAGGCGCGTGGGCAATTTGGGGGATAATTGTGAGTCGGCTCAATCCGAATGAAATCGGGTTGGGCGGTTTCGTGATTTTCTACGCTGTGTTATTTCTTGCAGTTTCCGGAAGCGCAACCGTGCTCGGACTGCTCGCGCGAAGACGATCTTCCGATCCGGAGCATGCACTTCGCGTCGCAGTGCGTCAGGGGATGATAACGGGTGTTGGGGCGGTCGCCGCTGTGATTCTCCAGTCGCGAGGATTACTTTCTTGGATCAATCTCGTGTTCCTCGTTGCCGCACTCACAATTCTTGAGTTATTCGTCATATCACTTCAACGTCGTGAAGGGCGACAATCTGAAGTAACGTAATGTATGCGTTATAGTACGCTTTTCGGAAAAACAAGAAAGGAAGCCCCTAAGGATATCGAATCCGTGAACGGCCGGCTCCTCCATCGAGCGGGCTTCATTGATCAGGTGGGGGCTGGCATCTACACATGGCTACCACTTGGACTACGTGTGATCAAACGCGTACAGGATATTGTTCGTGAGGAAATGAACGCAGTCGATGCGCAAGAAGTGCTTATGCCCGCACTGCATCCGAAGGAGTGCTGGGAGCAAACCGGGCGCTGGGACAATGTTGATGTGTTGTATAAGTTGTGCAGTCGCACCGAACGCGAGTACGCCCTGGGCGCTTCGCACGAGGAAATCGTAACGCCGCTCGCGAAGAAGTTCATCCATTCTTACCGCGATCTTCCGGTGGCCGTATATCAACTTCAGACGAAATTTCGCGACGAACTTCGCGCAAAGGGCGGGGTGTTGCGTGGACGCGAGTTTGGTATGAAGGACGCGTATAGCTTCCACGCAACGCGTGAGGATTTTGAGCAATACTACGAACGGATGCTGGAAGCATATCGACGAGTGTACGAGCGCTGCGGGCTTCAAGCAACGCGTGTACACGCCTCGGGGGGCGAGTTCACAGACAATGTGTCTGACGAGTTTCACGTGGAGACACCGTCAGGTGAGGACACGCTCTTACTGTGCGAGCACTGCGCAGTCGGGTTCAATATTGAAATCGCACCGGAAGATCGAAAGTGCCCGACCTGCGGTGCCGCACTAAGTGAATCGCGTGGAATCGAAGTTGGTAATACCTTTGACCTTGGCACGAAGTATTCGGATGCGTGCGACCTTACGTTCGCGGACACGGATGGTGTAGAGAAACAGGTGCAGATGGGCTGCTACGGCATCGGCATCACGCGTGTCGTCGGCGCAATAGTCGAGGCACATCATGATGATGCCGGAATCATTTGGCCCTCCGGAGTATCGCCGTTCGATGTGCACCTCGTTGCGGTGCTTCCGAAGGATGATTCCGCGCGGTTGAAAATTGCTGAGAGTGCGAAGGAGATCGAAGGGCTTCTTTCCGGGGCGGGTGTATCCGTACTCTATGACGATCGGGACACGGTGAGTACGGGAGAGAAATTCGCCGATGCCGATCTCATAGGCATTTCGACGCGCGTTGTGGTGAGTGAGCGCTCACTAGAAGCCGGTGGAGTTGAGTATAAGCGGCGCGATTCCTCAGAATCGACGATCTCTGCGATTGGCGGGCTCTTGCAGGCGGTGCGGCCATAATGTACACTTTTGGCGCGGTATATGGCGACCAGCAAGAGATCCAAAAGAGAGTTATGGGCAAATTCTTCAGCAAATTCTCGAGGTATCGAGACATCGGAATTGACCTCGGCACGGCCAACACACTCGTCTTCGTGCGTGAGCGTGGTATCGTCGCTAATGAGCCGTCCGTTGTCGCTGTAAACACACGCAACGGAAATATTGTGGCGGTTGGCGACGAGGCAAAGAGGATGGTAGGGAAGACCCCGGCACACATCACGGCAACGAGGCCGCTCGTGAACGGTATTATTTCTGATTTCGAGGTAACTGAAAAAATGCTGCGCTACTTTATTGAAAAGGCACTCGGAGGGAGTAGGTCGTTTCTTGTGCGTCCGCGCGTTGTAGTAGGAATCCCACTCCAAGTCACCGAGGTAGAGCGCAAGGCAGTCGAAGATGCGCTGCTCAGTGCCGGAGCGAGCGAGGTGTATCTTATCGAGCAGCCACTGGCTGCAGCTCTCGGGGCTCGGTTGCCGATTGAGGACAGCGTTGGGACATTAGTTATCGATATTGGTGGAGGGACAACTGACATTGCCGTAATTGCTTTGGGTGGCATTGTAACATCACGATCGCTTCAAGTCGCCGGAGACGAACTGAACAGAAATATTGTTCAGTACGCACGCGACCATTTTAATCTCGCGCTGGGAGAGCGCAACGCGGAGCTTGTTAAAATTCGAATCGGTACGGCAGCACCGCCCGACGAACCTCTGGAGATGGCTATTCGCGGGCGCGATATTATCTCCGGATTGCCGAAGGAGGTGCTCGTTTCTGATGCAAAAATTCGGGAAGCCATGCAGCGTTCTGTGCGGATTATCATTGAGGGCGTCAAAGCGACACTTGAAGCAACACCGGCGGAGCTTGTGTCGGATATCTACGAGCGCGGCATGGTGTTGACCGGAGGTGGTGGGCTCCTCAAGGGGCTTGATAAGCTTCTCTCGGAATCCACCGGAGTACACGTTCGAATAGCCGAGGATCCACTGACGTGTGTTGTCAGAGGAACCGGACTGCTTCTCGATAATACGGAGCTACTCAAGGAAGCTGCCGTCCCATCCGCACGCGCGAACTAATAATTGACGAGTATCATACATGACGAGTCAGCGTAAGCAGCAAGTCCTCGTCGCGGCCGTATTGGTTTTGGCGGCAGTCCTGGGCACGCGACACACTGGGATGCTGGGCCGTGGTTCGGCGCTTGCTGACATTCCACAGCGGGAAACAGTACACGCCGCGAGTCGAATCGCGGCGTGGTTTCATGGTATTCGGGCGGCATTCACGCAACCCGACCAAATTAGTGCCCTCGAGGTTTCGCTTGCCGATTCACATGCGATTATCGCATCGCTTGAGCACCAGCTTGAGATCTCCAAAAGCTGGGCGACTGAAACTGCACATGTGAGTCGCGATGCATGGCCGGCCGTGGTTGTTGCCGGCACATTCTTAGCACCTGATCGCACGCTCACTATCTCGTTTGAGTACGAGGGGGTAGAGGTTGGTGATGCGGTAACCTCTGCCACGCACGGTGGTGCACTTATCGGAATCGTACGGTCGGTTGGTGCGAGGCGCGCAATCGTCGCGCTACTCTCGAACTCGGGCACGCGGCTCAGCGCACAGCGAGCGACGCTGGCCGGTGCGGTAGGAGTTATAGAATCGTCCAGTGGAGGTGGGCTTACTCTCACACATATTCCAATAGCAGAGGATGTTGTAGCGGGTGATGCTATTCTAACTGCCCCATTGAACGGAGCCCTTCCTGCTGGCATTCCAATTGGAATGGTGAGTGATGTGCGCGTTGATCCTGACGGATTCTTTCGATCTGCTGCAGTAGATCCGTTTGTGGATCCGCGTATGCTCAGTGTTGTATCTGTTATCCATCGGCATGATGCTCAATAGAGACAGCTGTATTTGGTACGCTCTGCTCGGGCTTGTGGTCGCATTTTGCACTGCGAGCTTTTTTGCGTGGTTGCCACTGGTAGGAGCAATTGCGCCGCTAAGTCTTTTCGTAGCAATACTACTGGTGCTCGGCGCTGAAACGCGACTATGGTTGACATACATCGTGTCCGCCGGATTCTTCTTCGGTATGTTCACTGGAGCATCGGGATATGGCCTAGCAGCGCTGCTCGTTGGCGGGCTTATTATGCTTCCCAGTTCTTGGCGACAGTGGAATAGCCCAGCGCTTTCTTTTTTTCATGTCGTATGTATCGTGCTGCTGTTTACGTTCGTGGAACGGTTGCTATTCCCGCTGCTCACTATTGATGTGGGTGGCATTGCGTTCATGCACATTGCGACTCAGACTATCGTTGCGTCGGTGCTGAACATCGCGTTAGCTGCACTGATTTGGACAAAGTCATCACCACATGGTCATTGAACGCTACCACGGCTCACTCGATACGTTCAAAACGCCAGGTGAGGCGGCACCAACCAATCAGGAGTATATTGGTCGGATTGCTAGTCCCAGGCGTGTTCGGGCTGCGTTCGTGTTTTGTTTTGTGGTCTGCCTTGCACTTGTCTTGCGCGCCGTACAGGTTCAAATTGTCCAGCGGGACGTGTATGCAAGTGCTGCGGCAAACAATCGGTATCGCTCGGTCATTATTGTTCCGGAGCGTGGTCGCATTGTCGATCGCAACGGACTTCTTCTCGCAGAAAATAAATCAAAGTACGGTATTGGGGTGGTGCCGGCAGATCTTCCACGAGGGAGCGAGCGACAAATTATACTTGATCGCATCGCGGACACACTCGCACTCGATCGTGGGGTCGTCACAGAAGCGATCAATGCCTTCCCGATACACATTGCCGAGCCCATTACGATTCAGGGATCAATCGACTATGACGATGCTGTCCGGGCGTACGTCGAACTTGGTAATGTTGCCGGCGTGCACATTGTGGCAGAGCAAGAGCGTGTTTATCGTGAGGAGGGCGGACATGAGATACAGAGTCTGGCACATGTGATTGGATACCTCGGTCGCGTCACTGCCGAACAGTACAGCCAGCTCGCGGACGAACGATACCGCCCAAGTGACCGCATAGGGAAAAGCGGCATAGAGTCGACATACGAGCAAGAACTTCGTGGAACGCCGGGATTTAAGCAACTCACCATCAACGCACAGGGCAGGGTCGTTGAAACTGCGGCATCGCAACCGGCAGAGGCGGGAGCCGAGGTGCAGCTGACTATAGACGCGAATATTCAGTATGCGACCGAACGCGCTCTTCGAAGACTTGCTGGAACCGCAGGAACACGCCGAGGTGCGGCGGTGATGTTGGATCCGAACAGCGGAGCGGTGATCTCTATTGTGAGCATCCCGACGTTTTCCGGAACTGCGATGTCGCGTGGTCTTAGTGTCGACGAAGCGGTCGACATATTCTCAAACGAGGATTTGCCGTTATTCTCGAGAGCCATCTCCGGGACGTACCCAAGCGGATCAACTGTGAAGCCGGTGATTGCCGCCGCGGCGCTGGAGGAGGGTGTGGTGACTGAAGGGACGTGGCTGCAAAGCGTTGGGGGTCTCCGTGTTGAGCAATCTTGGTTCCCTGATTGGAAAGCGGGTGGCCACGGATGGATTCGGGTTCGAGAGGCAATTGCAGAGTCGGTAAACACGTTTTTCTACCTTGTTGGTGGAGGGAAACCAAGAGCAATGGAGTCGTCGATGAAAGGTCCAACGCAGGAACAAGCACTTGGGCCCGAACGCATTGCAGTGGCACTACAAGCGTTTGGATTTGGTGTACCGACGGGTATTGAGCTGTCCGGAGAAGCGTCTGGTCTTGTTCCGACTCCGGAGTGGAAACGAGAGGAGCGTGGGATGGACTGGTACATCGGCGATACGTACCACCTTGCTATCGGTCAGGGTGATCTGCTTGTCACGCCGCTACAGGTTGCGGTGGCGACAGCGGTATTCGCGAATGGTGGATTTCTTATACGTCCGACACTGTTGGCTAGTGGTATTGCGATTCCGAGTTCGATCGGCTATCGTTCAGAGGTGATCCGAACGGTACGCACTGGAATGCGCGCGGCGGTCACCGAGGGAAGTGCCGCAGCATTGCAAACGCTTCCTTGCGTACTGTACGGAAAAACCGGAACCGCTGAGTACAAAACAGGACATCAGACACACGCATGGTTTACCGGCTTCGCAACATGTGGCGACGATCAGGCAGTAGTAACAGTTCTACTGGAAGAGGCGGGGGAGGGAAGTGCATTCGCGGTACCAGTCGCGCGGGACATGTTTCTATCGTGGATAAATGCTAGAAATTTAGCGCGTTGAGATATACACACTTGACGGTTTCGAGCGGCGATAGTAGTATCCTTGTTACGAGTCACAAAGTTTAGTCGTTGTATGACTGATGGCAATACCTACATCACAGTAGACGGTCTTGGGAAGCTTCAAGGCGAGCTGCTACACCTTAAGAGCGTTCGTCGGCGTGAAATCGCTGACAAGATTGAACGGGCAAAGGAGCTGGGAGACCTCTCCGAGAATGCGGAGTACCATGAGGCGAAGGACGAGCAGGCGTTCATAGAAGGACGCATCCTCGACCTGGAGACAGCGATCAATAGTGCGACGATCGTTAGCGCTCCGACTGACGCGGATCGGGTGAACATCGGTAGCTGTGTGGAGCTTGATTGCGATGGTGTGGAGCGCAAGTATTGCATTGTCGGTGCGAGCGAAGCAGATCCAACGCAGGGACGCATTTCGAATGAGTCGCCCCTAGGGCAGGCATTACTTGGTCGAACACCCGGTGAGGAAGTCTCGGTAGTCACCCCGCGCGGTAAACGACAGTATCGCCTGAAGCGGATTTCATAGTGGGAAGATAGCACAACGAGCCGGCTAAGCCGGCTCGTTGTGCGTACAAGTTGTGCAATTTCAGCCAAAACGGCTACACTTATTACGAAGAACAGCCAGTATGAACTTATTGAGTTATCCCTATGGCCACATCTGAACGAGAGGATCGTATGCAGAGACTCGGCGCGCTCCGCGATGCGGAGGTTGAGCCCTATCCTGCAACGACAAAACGCACACACACCATACGTACGGTACTCGCGACATTTGAGATGTTGTTGGAGCAACAGTCGTCCGTAGTAATCGTTGGACGAATTCGCGCACTCCGCTCACACGGCAAGTCAGCGTTTATTGTCGTGGAAGACGGGGAGGGGAGCATTCAGGCGTATGTGAAGAGTGATAGCATCGGAGATGAGGCCTACGCACTATTTGAGCAGTTCGATGTTGGAGATTTTGTTGAGGTCGAGGGTGTCTGCATGCGCACAAAAACAGAGGAGCCAACAGTAGCGGTGGCGCGTATACGGCTCCTCACGAAGGCGCTGAGACCGCTTCCGGAGAAGTGGCACGGCCTTACAGATTCAGAGACACGCTATCGTCACCGAGAGCTTGATTTCATCGCGAACCCATCGGTCCGAGGAAACCTCATACGACGCGCGGCTATCGTTGCAGCAATGCGCGACTTCTTTCGAGAACGTAATTTTCTTGAGGTTGATACACCAATTCTTCAACCGATCCACGGCGGTGCCGCTGCGCGTCCATTTGTAACTCATCACAACGCACTTGATCAGGATCTCTACCTTCGCGTCGCTCCGGAACTCTATCTAAAACGAATGGTAGTCGGAGGATTCGAACGGGTGTTCGAGTTCGCGCGCTGTTTCCGCAATGAGGGTATCGATCGCAGTCACAATCCTGAGTTTACACAGATCGAGGCGTACATGGCGTATGCGAGCTACATCGATCTCATGGAGCTCATTGAGGCACTCTTTTTGAAGTTGAGTACCGAAGCGTTGCCGGAACCATATGTTGATCTGAACGACGAGCGAATCCTGCTCACCCCACCGTTTCCGCGCGTTCGATTTCGAGATGTAGTACTCGAACACAGCGGAGTTGATATTGCGAACGCATCCGACGATGATCTCCGTGATGGCATCATTCGTGCCGGTCAGCACGCGGAGTCGTTCTGGGGTCGTGGGAAGCTTCTCGACGAACTCTATAAGGCCACAGCACGGCCGAAGCTTGTCCAGCCGACATTTCTTATCGATCATCCGGTCGAACTCTCACCGCTTGCAAAACGGAGTCCATCGGATCCGTCGGTTGTTGAGCGCTTCCAACTGCTCATTGCCGGTGTCGAGGTGGTTAATGCGTTCTCAGAGCTCAATGATCCGATTGATCAACGTGAGCGTTTCGAGGAGCAACAGAGTGCGCTTGACGCGGGCGACGAGGAGGCGACGCCAATTGATGAGAATTATCTTTCGGCGCTGGAGGTCGGACTGCCGCCAACAGCAGGCCTTGGAATTGGCATCGATCGCCTCGTGATGCTTTTGACAGCCGCCTCAAACTTGAAGGAGGTCATCGCCTTCCCGACGCTGCGTCGTAAAGAGTAATCGTATGCTCGAGCATCGAAAAGAGGGTCGGCTCAGTGAAGATGAGGCTCTAGCGGATGTCGAGCGCGTCAACGCTGCGGCGCACTGCCAGAAGCTGCCGACAATCCAAGAGCTCGAATCAATGGAGGATGTCCAAGAATTGGAGGAGATGCTGGAGGAACTCGGTGGGTATTCGCAACCGACCCTGACCGATGTTGTTGATGTTGGCGAAAAAGAAATCCAACGCCTGCGACAATACACACTCGAAAAAGACCCAAAGGAGGTGCACTACCAGGAACGTTCCGTTGCGATTGTCGGTAGTGCCTTTCGAGACCGTTTTGGTTTCGACACGCCGGAGTTTCCCATAGAGCGAATTTTGATGCTCACTGAACGCGATTTTAGTGAGCGACACGGCAGGCTTGGAGTTAGCAGAGACGCGACTGGTTCGTATGTCGCTTCTGATAAAATCGTTCTTTTGCGTGTGCAGGAGGATAACACACTTAGTGAGCGCGTGCACGCGTGTTGTCACGAACTGGTGCACTGGGCTATTGCTGAACAAACCGGGAGTAAAAAGGATCCAGTGACGCACCTGAAGGAAGTGCTTGGTGAAGCAGTTACAGAACAGGTTGCGCTGGAATTAAGTACAGAACTACTACTTGAGGACGATTTATTTGAGGAGACGTTGAAGTGGGCAGATCTTCAGGACAAAATGCACACTAAGGAAGAATACCTGAAAGCGCTCCCTGTACTTCAGCGGGCCGCTGAAAGTATGAGATTGTCTACCGTGAAGGAGGAGGTTGCAATGCAGTATTCTTACGCAATGGAGCGCGTGCTTCTCGAATCAATTGCCATTGCCATTCAGGAAGATGTTGGTGATGCTCCGTCCGATATTCTCGTTCCGTTTGTGCGTGCTCTCGGAGGCGACATTGCGCTGTTGAAGAAACTCGTCCGTGATGTGTATGGCGGTGTTGGTGTGAGGGCATTATTTGAGAAGGCACCTGCGGATCGGCCGCTTGACATGTACATTGCCCTACGCGACATGCGGAAACGACGAAGAACGCGCCTTGCAGAGGCGGGGTAGTGGTATGCAGAGCAAAACAAGAGTTGTCGCATTTGGCGTATTTGATGGGCTGCACCCCGGGCACATCTATTTCCTGCAACAGGCCAAGGAACTCGGAGACGAACTTTTTGTAGTGGTGACTCGTGACCATACTGCTGAGCGAGAGAAGGGGAGGCCCAGACTCAACGAAGATGAGCGTTGCGAGCTGGTTAATGCGCTCAAAATTGTAGACCGCGCTGTTCTGGGTGATACTATCGAATCGTACGGCAATGTGATTCGAGAACTTCAGCCGGACATCATCGCCGTTGGCTACGATCAGAAACGGAACGATACGGCAATACGGTCGGTTCGACTTAACGCGTACGAGCCACACCGCTGCCACACGAGCAAGATCAAAGCGTCGTAGATACAACACATAGATTTCAAAAAGCAAGCTCGAATTTATTGTGGGAAACGCATAATCAGTAGAAACCTTGCACGTGTATGGATCTCCTCATCGCCACGACTAATCCCGCGAAGGTGCACGCGCACAAGCAGATGCTCGCTCCTCTAAGCGTACGCGTGCGTACTATGGAGGAATTTCCGGACGTGTCGGAGTATCAGGAGGTAGCTGACACGCTCGAGGAAAATGCACTTGGAAAGGCGCGGGCGGCCTGTCGGCAGACAGGGGTTGCTTCAATCGGTGACGACGCGGCCTTCGAGATTGATACCCTTGACGGATGGCCCGGTGTACATACGAGACGCATCTTTGGCGATGAACGTCGCGCCACCGACGAGGAGCTGATTAATGAGGTCATGAGGCGCATGACTGAAGTTCCGACCGGATCCAGGGGGTGTCAAATGCGCGTGGCTGTGGCGTTTGTCGCCCCAGATGGCACCGAGCTTATCGAATGCGGCGTCCATCGTGCGGTCGTGGCGATACAACCGAGTGATCGCAGGGTACCCGGATTCCCAGTGCGTGCATTTTTTCAGGATCCGGAAACAGGCATCATTTCTGCAGACCGCAGTGATGGACGTGAAGCAGGTTCGCCCGCCATTTCCCACCGCCACTACGCATTCGAGAAGCTCCTCCCGCAGCTGCGTGCGTGGATAGCTCTGCACGAGTAGGCGCCTTAAGTCACGTATCATCCTGTTTTACAGCAGACTGTAGTCCGTAGACCGTAGTCAATATAATTCTATGATTGATCTCAAATGGCTCCGTGAGCATGCTGATCTCGCTCGCGCTGGGCTGGCGGCAAAAAATGTTGAAGTACCGATTGATCGTATCCTCGAACTTGATGCGCGCGTTCGGGAGGTGCGTACTCGCGTTGAGGAGTCCGCACAGCAACGAAATGCGGCCGCAAAACGTATCGGTGAGGAAAGCGACGCAGACGAACGCAAACAGCTCATCGAACGGCAACGAGCCGAGGGTGGTGCGCACGATGAGGATCGTGCGCTACTCAAGGAGGTCGAGCGAGAGCTTGACGAACTCGTCTTCCAGGTTCCGAACCTCCCGCTTGCAGATGTGCATGTCGGAAAGGATGAATCGGAAAACGAAGTGATACGCAAGGTTGGAGATGTCCCTGTGCTTGAGTTTACTCCGAAGGCACACTGGGAGCTTGGACCTGCGCTCAACGTGTATGAAACCGAGCGAGCAGCGCGAATTTCCGGCTCCCGTTTTGGCTACCTCTTGCACTGGGGTGCCAAGCTTGAATTCGCACTCGTTGGACTCGCAATGCAGGAACTTGAACGTGAGGGATTCTCACTGCGCGTTCCGCCAGTGCTCATCAATGCGGAGGCCATGGATGGCATGGGCTATACAATCCATGGTGAGGGGAATGAGACATATTACTTTGAGCAGGACAATCAATACCTCGTTGGCACATCCGAACAATCTCTTGGTGCGTATCACATGGGCGAAGTGATGTCACGAGAGCAACTCCCAGCAAGGTATGCGGGTTTCTCAACCTGTTTCCGTCGAGAGTCCGGATCGTATGGAAAGGACACAAAGGGTATTTTTCGTGTACACCAATTTGACAAGGTGGAAATGTTTGTCTTTACGACGCCCGAAGAGAGCGATGCGGAGCATGAGCGTCTTCTTGGTATCGAAGAGGGGCTTATGCAGAAACTTGAGCTGCCATACCAAGTTCTGAAGATGTGTACCGGCGACCTTGGTATCCAGGCGGCGAGAAAGTACGATCTTGAGGCGTGGTTCCCATCCGAGCAACGCTACCGCGAGCTCACGTCGACTTCTACGTGCACAGACTGGCAGGCGCGACGTCTCGGAATTCGATATAAGCTACCAGAGGGAGGAACCGCAATCGTGCATACGCTGAACGGAACGGCCTTCGCAATCAGTCGAACTATTTGCGCAATACTCGAGAATCACCAGCAAGAGGACGGGAGCGTGCGAATTCCGGAAGCGTTACGACCATTCTTGGGAGGCGCGGAACACATCACGCGCGAGGGATAGTATACGAGTATGCCAGGGAGGAGGAAGAACTACGCAAGATACCAACACGGGAACCGGCAGGTTGGCCAATGGCGGAGTCAGCGTCGTACGAGGCGCCTGCCGAGACGTAGGAATGCGCTCATTCTGCTGCTGGCGGCTATTGTTGTGTGTTGTTTTTTTACGTTTCGCATACGGGACATCTCCGTGAGTGGGGCCGAAATTGTGCCGGTAGCAGCCGTTCGCGAGCGCGCGGACGATTGGTTGACCGGCAAGCACTGGATGGTCTTTCCAAATTCCGCTATCCTCAGCGGCGGATCACGGGAACTTGAAAATCAGCTTCTTGGACAACTCGGACTTGTTGCTGTTCACGTACACAAACGCATCAATGGCACGCTCGACATTCAAGTCGAGGAATCTCCGGTGGCTGCAGTGGTACTGTTTAGCGATGGCGTACGTGCGCTACTCTCGTCGGACGGACGCTGCCTCCACCAAGTAGCACAGCTGCAGGCCGCGCAGGTATCGGAAGCCCTCCAAGACAGTGTCATGACGATACACTGGCCCACCACAAGACCGGACGCATGCGAAGATGGATTTATAGTCCGGGAGCATCTTAGTGCGCTGTCGGTGTTCTGGGGTGAGCTCAGAGTCGCCGGAGAGGGGATGGAGCCGGCGTACGCAAATCCAGCATACGAGAATCTTCGAGACTTCGACCTGGTCACCACTGGAGGCGTCATTTTTTCATTTTCAGCGGAGAGCCAGATAGATGACCAAGTTCGTAAACTGCGTGCGCTTTTAAATGAGCGCAAAACGAAGGAGGAACGCGGTGCGCTTGGCCACGTTGACCTGCGATTCGGGGACAAAATTTACCTTCGATAGGAGTAGGGCGGCCGGATGGCTGTCCTTTTTGTATTTCGCCGTTGTTATCCACACTTGATAGAAGCGCGGCGTATTGGTACGATGACCTTCTTGCGACCCGCACAACATATTGTGCTCTGTGCGGACGCATGGCACTATATATCGTATTCATTATCCGACGCGTACGCGTCCACGCACCTATGTCGATTGAGCTCCGCGGCCTCTCAAAGAAGGTTTTCGATGACCGATATGCGCTCCGCGATGCGGGGGGTGTATGCGTGGAGCAACAGCCGGAACAAACATGGGATCGCGTCGCGAAGGCAATCGCCTCAGTTGAATCAACGCCGCAGAAACGAGAGTACTGGACGCGTGAGTACCGCGACGCGTTACAGGATTTTCGCTTTGTTCCGGCGGGAAGGATCCTCTCCGGTGCCGGAAGCGGCGTGCCAGTAACCTTCTACAACTGTTTTGTTATTCCATCGCCGGATGATAGTCGCGGAGGAATTCTCGACAACGTGAAACTCATGGTCGAGATTATGTCGCGCAGTGGGGGAGTCGGTGTTAATCTCTCGTCGCTCCGTCCACGTGGGGCGTATGTACGCGGCGTCAACGGCACCGCATCAGGATCAGTCTCATTTGGAGGACTTTACAGCTACGCAACAGGACTCATCACGCAGGGCGGTTCGCGTCGCGGTGCGCTCATGCTCATGTTGAATGACGATCACCCAGATGTCGAAGAATTCGTGACCGTAAAACGCGAGATGGGTGTGGTGACGAATGCGAATCTCTCCGTCTGCATCTCCGACCGATTCATGGAGGCCGTGAAGTCTGACGGCGAGTGGGACCTCCAGTGGGGCGGTAAGGTATATCGGACTATCCGTGCGCGAGAGCTCTGGGAGCTGATTTGTGAATGTGCGTGGGCATCCGGCGAGCCGGGCGTGTTCTTCCTTGAACGCGCCAACAAACGCTCTAATACGTGGTACTACGAAGAGCTCATATGTACGAACCCGTGTGGTGAGCAGCCGCTTGGGGCTTGGGCGGTATGCAATTTGGGGTCCCTGAACGTTGACGCGTTTGCAAACGATCTTGGGCTTGATACGCCTGCGGAGTTCGACTGGGAGCTCTTTCGACGTACGATTCGCACATCAATACGTTTTTTGGACAATGTTATCGATGCGACGTACTACCCATACGAAGAGAATCGATCTGCACAGATGCAAACACGGCGTACCGGCCTTGGGCTTATGGGGCTCGGCGATCTTCTCATTAAGATGCACATTCGATACGGATCCCCCGAGGGCATTGATGTTACGCGTAAAATTTACCAGACCATTAGAGATGAGGCCTACCGCACTTCGGTTGAAATAGCACAGGAGAAGGGCGCGTTTCCGAGGTTTGATCGTGATAAGTATCTCCAGGGCTGGTTTATCCAGCGACTCCCGGACGATATTCGTCGCGGTATCGAAACGCATGGCATTCGGAACGCAGTGCTCCTTACGCAGGCGCCAACCGGAACAACCTCTCTTCTTGCGGGTGTTTCAAGCGGGATCGAGCCAGTGTTCAGCTTTAGCTTTACTCGGAAAGATCGAACAGGTGAACATGAGGTGTTCCACGATCGATACAAGCAGTGGAAGGATGCATACCCGAATGAAGTAATGCCGTCGTATTTTGCTTCCGCCATGGAGCTCACACCGGAGGAACATGTGCGTACGCAGGCCGCAGCACAAGAGTTCATAGACGCTTCGATTTCGAAAACAGTTAACGCGCCCGAGCATCACACCGTGGAAGATGTGAAGCGACTCTACGAACAGGCGCATGAATTGGGTTGTAAGGGTGTGACATACTTCCGAGAGAACTCACGATCGGATGCGGTCCTTTACGTGAAGAAGGAGAAGGAAAATGAGGAGAAGGCGCAGACTGAGCAGGCACCAACACAGCCGATTCCAATGTCCGTACTTGAGCCACGCCCGCGTCCAGAAGTAATGAGCGGAAAAACGTATAAGACTTCAACGGCCTACGGGACGCTCTTCGTGACGATTAATAGCGACGAGGATGAACTGCCGTTCGAAGTTTTTGCAACCATCGGGAAGTCAGGCGGGTTCTTCGCAGCGAAGTCCGAGGGGATTTGTCGGCTTGCCTCACTTGCGCTTCGTTCGGGTGTACCCGCGCAGACCGTTGTTGATCAGCTTAAGGGTATTCGTGGTCCCATGCCATCTTGGTCAAAGAATGGCATGATCCTCTCTATACCGGATGCGATTGCGCAGGTATTGGGTGAACACATCCGACAACCACAAGAAAAGCTCGCATTGAAGTTTGACGAGAAGAAACATGACGATGATAGACCGAATGATGATGATTCCGTGGACACAGTGAATAAATTCGTAATGGAAACCGTGACTTCAACAGTGACAGTCGGCCAGAGCGATGGCGCGGCGCAGCAAGCGCATGAAACGGTGCAACGCGCGATAGCTGATGTTGGTTGGGCACCAGAGTGCCCGGAATGTGGAAGTATGCTTCAGTTTCAGGAAGGATGCATGAGCTGTAGGGGCTGTGGTTATAGCAAGTGCGCGTAGCATGTAAGTATTTCCACAGGGACGAGCGGTGTCTATTTATGATACGATTGGAACCCGGGCGAGTGCTCGGGTTCCATGATGGATGGGGATTATGTCACCGAAAACACACGGCCTCGTACAGGTGTATGCAGGCACCGGCAAAGGGAAGACCACCGCTTCGCTTGGGCTTGCGCTCCGCGCGTGCGGCGCAGGGCAGCGTGTGGCTATTGTTTTTTTCGATAAGGGTGGCGAACATTATTCTGAGCGCAACATTCTCGAAAAGGTGGGCGTAGATTGGTTTGGGTACGGCCTGGATCGAATTAATCCAAACACGAATCGTTTTCGATTTGGGGTTGTACCAGACGACATAGAATGCGCACGACGAGGTGTTGCGAAAGTGCGCGCCCTGTTCAAGAAGAACGAACATGACATACTCATCCTTGACGAGATTAACGCGGTTGTGGCACTTGAAATGGTACAGGAGAGCACGGTTGAGCGACTGATCGACGAGAAACCGAAGAATCTCGAACTTATACTTACGGGGCGCACCGAGATCGTCCAAGGAAAATGCATGCGTCCGTCATACTTCGAGCGCGCGGATCTTATTTCAGAAATGCGCCTCGTGAAACACTACTTCTACACCGGCGTCCCCGCACGAGAGGGGATTGATTACTAAAATATGGATGTATTCCGAGGATTTCGAAAGAGAGCACAGGAGGTTGAGGCAGAAGCCGAGGCTGACATTGCTGCTGGCGAGCCGCATGTGGAGGCGGCGCAAAGGCTGCGCGACAAGCTCGCGAAGGAGATAGTTGAGGTGGAGCGAAAAATAGATGCAATGCGTACTGAGGTCGATGCGGACCAAGACCAGCAGCGTCCGTATATCGAGATGGCACTGCACGCGCTTACTGAGGAGATCCGTCGGCACACGGCTACACTTGAACGTGTAGACAGCAGCACGGACGATATAGATGACAGCTCCCGCCTCGCGACGCTCATTACGCTTCGGGACGAGGCGCTTCGCCTCGCTGGAAGCAATGCAGAGGAGGTCGAGCCAACGTTTGCAAGAAAGGTGGCGGTCACCCTTGGTGATTCGGCTGATTTTGCAGATCCTGAGGTTCGCGCCGCGCAGCTGAAAGACCTTGAACTTGAACACCAGCAGCTCACCATTAAAATCCATAGAATCGAGGAGAAGCTTGCCGCTGTTGCTAATGCGGATGAGCGGACACAAGAAGCTGAAGAGCGTGTCAAGAAGCTTGATACAGACGAGGTGCAGGAGCGTATTCGTCAGAAGGTCGAAAGAGATGTCGACGAGACAGTTTTATTCCTTCGTGAAATAGAACAATCGCGCGATGGGCGGCCATGGATGCATAAAACGGATGCTGGAAAGTTTGAACCGCGAATGGAGATGATAGAGCAGGCAAAGGCATTTCAATCGATTGCGCATCGTCTTGCTGAGATTGCCAAGGTGGGGCAACTTTTCGAACCCGAACTCTACGCTGAGCTTTTAGAGCTCCTAGCGAGGCGCAACCGTATTATTCAAAGCTTTGAGCAAGTGCAGAAGCAAATAAACGAGCAACAGCTGCAATGGCCTCTTGCAGGACGTGCACAAACAATTTGGGGTGAGCCAACGACGGAACGGGAGTCGCAGGATATTCATGAGCTTCAACTGCTGGATCTGCAGCATAAGATTGCATGGCAGTATTCGAGCGGCCCAGGAGATGTAGGCAAAACGACCATACAGATGCTAGAGGAGGCAAACCTAACTGAAGATGAGGCACACATCATCGCCGTAACAGCGGCTGTGAGCGGCAAGCAAGTTATATTTTCTAACGTGCCAAAGTGGAAAAAGTATCCTTGGTATGAGGATGCGACAAATGCCGCTTCATTTGCAAAACTCGTTGCGAGCAGCGCACAATCATTGCGTGTCAAAGGGCACACCAACGAACTACTGAGCGTTCTCTCCTATAAGATCGCGCGAAATAATACACTAACGCGCAGGGAGTATTCTGGCTTGATCATTGCGTTTTTGGAATACACACACATGGATGATGTAAGTGCTGAGGGACTATTTATCAGAAATTTCGATCGAGCCATCGCCCGGCCAATTATCGAGCATGCCGTGAGCGAACAGCTTTTGCGCGGTAACTACGCAGCCGCTGAAGCTTTACTGACGTATCCTAGTGATGAATTTGATAGAACGGAAACATTTTCGGAGGTGTTGCGGAATATTCCTTCTGTTCGTGCGGCGTTTCGATCTTATCTCAAGCAGAAACAGCAAGAACAAGGGGAGCGCGACCCGCAAGAGTTTGAATTAGACCAGCCCATCAGTATGCTCAATGTTTTTCAGAACGACGAGGAGGGTCGCAAAGAAGCGCAGCAGGAATGGGATTCTGCGAGAACTCGCGGATTAGTTCTCCATGAATCATACCGTATTGGTTATCGTTACTCTTTGAATCGTGACGCTCTTTTTTCCGAAATTCAAGACCAAGTGAAGGATGTAATGTACGAAACAAGGCACTGTCCGGCACACCTGGAGCGAAGCTTGCGTGCTCGTTTTATTGCCATACGCATTCTCGCGCTAGCGCACGACCAGCGCGCACAAAACGGTACGCTTGCAGGCATCGAGTTTCTGCGCAAAATGGTGCTTGCAAACGAGACACATCACGATGGCGAAACTACTCCGAGCTTTCGAACATCGCTAGAAGATGAAATACGTGAAATGCTTATTGAGGCCTTGGATGAGGTTGATGCGTCGGAAAAAACAAATGGTGAGGCTAAGAATTCAGAGCAGCAGGACGCAGCGTAACGTTTGAGCGTATATATATGGCTTTTGTTGTTGGACTTGTCGGAGAAAAGGGGAGTGGAAAGGGGACGCTTGCGCGTCTGCTTGAGGAAGCCGCTCCTTCGGGGGTTCGAGTCGCGCAGGTGCGTTTTTCGGACGTACTGCGCGAGACACTTTCCTTGTGGCACCTTGAGCATAGTCGTGCGAACCTCCAGGCCCTTGCGCGCTCTATGGCCGAGACATTCAGTGCGCATGCGATCTCCGACGCGGTACAACATCGAATTGCGAACGCTGCAGACCTCGTTATCGTTGACGGCGTACGCTGGCTTGCAGACGAACAGCTTATTCGATCGTTCCCACAGAACACCATGGTGTACATTACGGTCCCGCCAGAGGTTCGATACCGACGCCTGAGGGAAAGGAATGAGAATATTGGCGAGACGGACGCTTCTTACGAGCAATTTCTTGTTGAGGAACAGGCACGCTCGGAGCGCGACATTGCGGACATCGGCTCTCGCGCGGACATGAGCATTGTTAATGATCGATCTATCGTGGAGCTACAACAAGCAGCTACCGGCATTTTGCGGCATGCACTAAAACTGGAGATTGCATAATAGTGCAAAAATTCTACGCAAAAACACGCACTTCCGTTAATGGAAGTGCGTGTTTTATTTTCATCCGGTGCTGCCCTTTAGAACAGGGATAGTCCGTGCGAGGAAGCGGGTGTGTCGCTCGATGAAGGTGGCCTGTAAGTTGTGCCAGTGGAGGCACCTGTCCCTGTTGTTGGCTCAGCTGACTGTACCTCGCCGGTTATCTGCTCACCGAGCGGGTGCGACTCAAGTACCTCATTCGTTGTAACGATTAGATTTGACCATGAGTACCCCAACTGTTCAAGCGCGCGAGGATTCGCGAACGGCCGTCGCTTCCCCTGTGAGATAACAAACACCTGTGGCAAGTATTTCGGCGATGTCACAAGCTCGCCATCTATGAATCGAAGTGGCTCTCCAATCGGATACTGTGCCAATTCCTTCGTTTGTATTGGACGAAGGCGTTGTCCGGGGTATCGTGCATCTCTGATGGCGGGATGGGGGATTGGATGGCGAATCGATCCAATGATCGCGTATTCTACCCCAGTGCCAATTTCAAGGACGAGCTGCGCACGTGGATCGTCGTTCATGCTCGATATCACACTGCCGTCTGTAAATGCGTCGAGCTGGCTGCTTGTGATTCTCTCTACCTCCTCCGGGTTGTAGCCAAGCGATCGAAAGACCGCCGCATTCGCGATTTGACGACGCTCCATGTCAACGAGGAGGTAGCGGATTCCCTGTGAGTCCTCGACGACGCTGTAATTCGTAAATGCGATTTCCGGACCCTCCGCATAGGCCTCAACATCCGTGGTCCCGACGGTAATCATGTGTTTCTCGCCACCATATGAGCGTAGAACTGGCATCGCGGTGAAATGCTGACGCTTACCACTTCGAATGAGCCACACGCGTCCATCGGGCCCGAGTAGTACCGCACCGTCCGGGTATCGGCCACTTCCGAACCACGATTGCCAGAGTCGCACAAAACTATAGTTACCGCCAATGTTGGTCTCGCTCCCACGCCATGGCGTATATGAGTAGAGCGCTGCCGTTGCCCTGTTCTGTGGTGTAACCGTATATCCATCGCTCGTCTGTTTCGAACGACCGACCGCCCAGGTCGCGATTGTTTGTCCCTTCTGAACGAGATCATCAAGGTACCCACGAAGCTGCAGCGCAGCGCCACGTACCTGTTTTCCAAATCCCTTGAACCGACTGTTGCAGCCGGTCCCATCCGGACAGCCATACCCCATAGCCCAATCGTATTGGCTTTGCGATGGCGAGCGCCTATCGATCAGACTCTGCTCCTTTTGCAACATCACAAGTAATACCTGCGGGTTAATCGTTGCCTCTTGTGCTGCAAACCACAGGATTTCGGATGGGAATTTCACCATTCCAGCTGAGTCAGGTTGATGGGTGTACGCAAGCTCAGAGCTACGTTGTTCTAACCAGCGCTGTACATCGCCGAGCTGCATGGTCTGCGCATTGGTTAGTTCGTGGTCGGTAATGAGCCGATCCGGATTGAACGTCACCGCAGCGTGCGTGCCATGAGCGTATAGGCACGCGCAACACGCTATGGTGAGAATGATGAGGCGAGTATATTGCATAGATATTCTCATCATAGCAGAAACACACCCGTGTGGGTGTGTTTCTGCGTATCACGCGATCTACTTTGTTGCTCTCGGGCGCTTAGTTTTGAAGACGAACTGCTCATCTTTTACGTCGATACTCACCACGGAATCTTCCCCAAGGCTTCCATTCACGATCTCCATCGCGAGAGGATTGAGTAGCTCTGACTCGATGAGCCGCTTTAACGGTCGTGCACCAAACGCCGGATCATATCCTCTTTGTGCGAGCAGTTTCTTCGCCGATTCACTCACCACGATGGAAATATCCTTTTCCTTGAGGCGCTTCGCAACGAGTTTAAGTTGGATATCCACTATTCGTTCCAAGTGTTCCGGCGCGAGCGTGTGGAAGATGATGATGTCATCAACTCGATTGAGAAACTCGGGCTTAAAATGCTCACGAAGTCGCTCCATGAGTTTGTCATTCATGCGTTCTTCAGGTGGGATGTCCTCTTCAGAACCGGTAAAGCCCAACGAACCACGGCGACCGGACTCAAGGATGAGCTCCGAGCCAAGGTTCGAAGTCATAACGATAATAGTGTTTTTGAAATTTACCTTTCGACCCTTTGCGTCGGTGAGATGTCCGTCATCGAGAATTTGAAGGAGGATATTAAACACATCAGGGTGCGCCTTCTCGATCTCGTCGAAAAGAATAACACTGTATGGACGACGTCGCACAGCCTCGGTGAGCTGACCACCTTCCTCGTAACCGACGTACCCCGGAGGTGAGCCAATCATCCGCGCGACCGCGTGCTTTTCCATGAATTCGGACATGTCCACACGGAGCATTGCCTCTTCATCATTGAACATGAATTCGGCGAGCGCCCGAGCAAGCTCGGTTTTACCCACGCCGGTGGGTCCGAGGAAGATAAATGAGCCGATGGGCTTTTTCTCTTCCGCGATACCCGCGCGCGAACGCCGCACTGCGTTTGAGACGGCACGGATTGCCTCTTCCTGCCCAACGACACGCTTTCCAAGCTCTTCCTCCATGCGTGCGAGTTTCTCCTGCTCCTGCTCGAGCATTTTTGCTACCGGAATGCCAGTCCACCGCGACACAACAGCTGCAATGGCCTCCTCGTTGACCTCTTCTTTTAGTAGCCGCTGCGGTGCATGGATGTCTGCCAGCCGCTGCTCGCGCTCCTTAATCTCACGTTCAAGTGTGGGAATCTTCCCGTAGCGAATTTCTGCAACTCGCTGCAGATTTCCCTCACGGCTCATGCGATCGGCTTCAGCGCGCAGCTCATCGATCTCCGTTTTAAATTCACGCATCTTTGCAATAAGATCGCGCTCCATTCGCCAGCGTTGCTCAAGCTCCTTTGCCTGCTCCTGAAGAACCTTCAGCTCGTCGTCTATCTCCTTCAGGCGCTCCTTTGCGTCACGCTTCTCCTTCTCCTGTTTCAATGCTTGTCGCTCGATTTCAAGCTGCATCAGTTTTCGCTGAAGCTTATCAAGCTCTTCCGGCTGCGATTCGATAGCCATGCGTAACGCCGACGCGGCCTCGTCAACGAGATCAATCGCCTTGTCCGGTAAGAAGCGATCCGTCACATATCGCGAAGAAAGCTCGGCTGCAGCAACAATTGCGTTGTCGCGAATGCGCACGCCATGATGCACCTCGTATTTTTCCTTGATACCGCGGAGGATAGCGATAGTGTCTTCCACAGTCGGCTCCACAACGAGTACTGGCTGGAATCGACGTTCGAGCGCTGCATCCTTCTCGACGTACTTTTGGTATTCCTTCAGCGTCGTTGCACCGATCGCATGAAGTTCACCTCGCGCAAGCATTGGCTTCAGCATGTTCGCCGCATCAATTGCACCGTCAGCACCTCCTGCCCCGACGAGCGTGTGCATCTCATCAATAAAAAGAATGATGCGACCGGATGACGCCGCGATTTCCTTGAGTACCGCCTTGAGTCGTTCCTCAAATTCGCCTCGGAACTTCGTTCCGGCGACAAGTGATCCAAGATCAAGCGCGATAAGTTCCTTATCCTTAAGATACTCCGGCACGTCGCCCTTCGCGATGCGTTGTGCAATACCCTCGGCAATTGCAGTTTTTCCAACGCCGGGTTCCCCAATAAGTACTGGATTATTTTTTGTGCGTCGAGTTAGTACCTGCATAACCCGACGAATTTCCGCGTCACGACCGATAACCGGATCAATTTTTCCCTCGCGCGCTAGCTTCGTGACGTTGACGCTGTATCTCTCAAGCGCCTGATATGTCGCTTCCGGTTCCGGTGAATCGATATGTTGGCTTCCACGAACGTCAGCAAGAACTTTGAGCAGGCGCTCACGATCCATATGTACATCCTGTAGGAGCGCACGAATCGGTGAGTGTACCTCGAGCATTGCAAGGAGGAAGTGTTCGGTCGAAATGTATTCATCCTTAAGCTTCCTTGCTTCTTCCGCGGCACGATCGAGTACTGCCTTAAGTTCGGACGTAACAAAAATCTGCCCGACACCGCCTGATGCGACCGAGCGCACTGCGGGAAGAAGATTGAGCTCGCCCTCTATACGACGTTGGAGGTCTCGAAGATCAATGTCGAGTCGCTGCAGCATCGCCGCGATCAAACTCTGATCTTGCGTGAGTAGCGCAAGCATGAGGTGGATAACACCCACCTGCTGATGACCGCGCTCTGCTGCGAGCTGCGACGCCCGCTGGAGTGCTTCTTGTGCTTTGTAGGTAAAATTCTGCATATACTTCAAGAAATCCTAGCATGTCGTTCTTCAGTTGTCAATTGTACCGCAGAATGCAAAAAGATTGTATGTTTTGTGTGAATCTCAGTGTCTGCTGACGCCGCGCCTGCCAGTCTGCTACACTGATTCTATAAAGAATTATTCCAGAAAAACAAATTCGCAGCGGACGCGCTATCGAACACCGAGTCCGTTCCGAGCACGGTCTGCGAGGTATCTCTATGATCAAAAAGCGAAAGGACGGGCGGCGTGCGGTGGTGCTCGGCACTCCGGTCGATAGGGCATCGCGATCGGATTTGCGACACTTCATCGAGCGGGCACTTACAGGGTCGTATACACAGCGCATTGTGACGCTCAATCCTGAAATCGCCATTGCCGCAACACGATCTCCGCAATACAGCAACGCAGTGCGCACTGCGGATTACATTACTGTCGACGGGTTTGGGCTTCTGCTTGCGCTACTGTTTCTCGGTTATGGAGCAGGGGAGCGTGTGACTGGAACTGATGTCCTTGAAGAGCTCTGTGAGCTTGCAGTGCGCCGAGACGAACGCATCGCGTTCCTTCTTCGAAAAGATGGGCTAACAACACCAGCACTTCTTCGTGACGCACTCAAAGAGCGATGGCCATCGCTTAAGGCGTCAATTGGAACCGTGCATCCTGCGGAGCGCGTTGATCCTGCGCTCATTCACGCGATTAATGACGCGGCGCCATCAATGTTGATTGTAAACTTTGGTCACCCAGATCAGGAGGCGTGGATTACGGCGCATGGTGACGCATTGAGAACGATTCGTATCGCGACGGGTATCGGCGGTGCAATAGACTACTTCTCTGGAGTGGTACCCATGCCGCCACGTATCATGCGCAAGTTCGGATTCGAGTGGCTCTGGCGCGTTATACATCAACCTCGTCGTCTGCGAAGGACACTCTGTGCTATTGTCATCTTTCCGCTTGCTGTCATGCGAGAGCAGATTCGGCTTCTGCGCATACCGCAGCTCCGACTGCGCTCGAAACACCTATGATCGTCCGAACACGATTTGCTCCATCGCCAACTGGTGAGCTTCACCTTGGAGGTTTGCGGAGTGCGCTCTACGCATTTCTCCTTGCGAGACACCATGGCGGCCAATTTATTATTCGCATTGAGGACACGGATCAAAGTCGTCTTGTGGAGGGAAGTCTGGAGCGTCTTCTTGATGTGCTTCATGCGGTGGGCATTACATGGGATGAGGGGCCGGATATCGGAGGCGATGTTGGCCCATATGTACAATCGCAGCGACTAGAACGATATCGCACATACGCCGAGCGCCTCGTAGAGGAGGGGAGTGCGTATCGTTGTGATTGTTCCACGGAGCGCTTGCAGGAGTTACGAGCAAAGCAGGTTGAGGGCAAACTCCCGCCGCGCTATGATCGTCACTGCTGCGAACGTAGTGATGTAGCAAAAGACGGTTCTGTAATCCGTTTCCGTATACCGGAGGGGGGGAGTGTACACTGTGAAGATCTCATTCACGGTGCGGTGGAAGTAAGGACTGACGAGCTTGACGATTTTGTTATTCTCAAGAGCGATGGATTTCCGACCTACCACCTCGCGCACGTCATAGACGACCACGAGATGTGTATTTCACATGTCACACGCGGGGATGAGTGGCTTCCGTCATTACCAAAGCACCTGCTACTCTTTAGTGCGTTCGGATGGGACGCACCAGCATATGCGCACCTACCGCTCCTGATGGGGTCGGGAGGAAAGAAGCTGAGCAAACGTGACGGTGATACGAATACCGCCGCATATCTTGAGTGGTGTTTGCCAGAGGCGCTTTTGAACTTTGTGGCATTGCTCGGATGGAACCCATCCGGCGATCGAGAGATATATACCATCCAAGAGCTCATCGAAGCGTTCGATATTGACCACGTGAACAAATCTCCAGCTGCGGTGAACTTCGAGAAGATCGAATGGATGAATGGCGAGTACATTCGAAGCATCGATATTTCTACGCTTTCAATCGCGGTTCACGCGCGACTTCATGTTGATAATACGATCGACTCGGAATACTTAGAACGTGTCCTGACGCTTGAGCAGCCGCGCATGCGACGTCTCAATCTGCTGCCAATGTGGTATTTTAAAGAGTGGGAGCTGAATGCACCGCTTGCATGGAAGAAGAGCACCACGGAAGAAGCAGAAAAGTTACTTGGCGATCTCCATGGGTTCCTAACCGAACTGCAGGACTGGCCATCACGAAGCGAGGATGTTGCGAAGTTTGAGAATCTCGTGAAGCAGTGGATTACTGATCGCGACCTTGCGCCCGGCGCAGTACTTTGGCCAATGCGCGTTGCACTTTCCGGACAGGACGCATCACCAAGTCCATTTGAGCTCGCATGGCTATTTGGGAGGGAAGAATCGCTCAAACGTATAACGCGTTCACTCGAACACGCACTAAAATAAACGATCCTCACGGCAGGCTGGCGGGGTATCTAACCCTGAGAGAATAAACCATGCGCACATCACGGATCGCAACACTCAGCGGGGTGACAATAGCGATTGTACTTGCCCTGGCAACCGGGGCGGGCGTGTTGGCAGTGGAAAAGGCGGCTGGGGTGAAGCAGGTATTTGAGCTGAACAAGCAAATCGATGTGAGTCAGGACCGTCTCGATGAGTTGAATGCGCAGATAGAGCGCTACCGCAACTCACTTCGCGCGGAACAAGGAAAGGCAGCAACGTTCCAACAACGGCTTCGGGTGCTAAACGACCGCGTCGCAAAGCAGCGTCTCGAGATTGAGCGCGTCCAAACCGAGCAGTCACAGGTGTCGCTCGAGATCGAAGCAACACAAATCTCTCTAGAAACCGCGCGAGACGCTGTTACTAAGCGCCACGCGTTACTTGCAGCCCTGCTCACAGAGATGCGCGCGGCGGACACACAGCCACAGCTACATATTATATTGGCAAGCGATTCGATCGGCGCGTACTATTCTCACCTCAGCCAGCTCTCACAGCTCCAGCAACACATGCGAAGCGTGCTCGCAGAGGTACAGGGCGAGCGTCAGACACTTGAGGTAACAGAATCACAGCTTTCGACGAAGCAACATGAGCTACAGACACTCCAGGAGCAGCTCGTTGCCGAGCATGAATCGCTCGAGGAGGAACAGCAGACAAAGGCGCGTCTCCTTGCTGCGACGCAGTCGAACGAGCAGCGCTACCAGACACTCGTAAGCGAATTACGCGCCGAGGTGCAGGGAATCGATAACGAGATTGTGTCTCTTGAAGCACGCGTGCGAGAACAGCTCGCCGCGATCGATGAAAGCTTCGGAAGAGATGGTCGTATTGCCTTCTCATGGCCGGTCCCAAATCGCGGCATCACAGCGTATTTTCATGATCCAGACTACCCGTATCGCTACCTGTTTGAGCATCCGGCAATTGATATACGAGCCGCGCAGGGAAGCACCATTACAGCTCCGGCACCAGGATACGTGGCTAAGACCAAAGATAACGGCTACGGATACAGTTACGTTATGCTTGTGCACCCCGGAGGGTTCTCAACCGTGTACGGACACGTGTCCTGCTTCAAGGTTGGGGAAGGGGAGTACGTCTCACGAGGCGATGCGATCGCATGCGTCGGAGGTAGGCCAGGTACGCGAGGTGCAGGATCGTATTCCAGTGGAGCACACCTCCACTTCGAGATCCGTCTGAACGGTATCCCTGTAAATCCGCTGAATTACCTACTGTAAATTATACGACGCATATGATGTGGTGCACCATCGACCGAGGGGATGAATGCTAATACGGTCGATCGCGTACCACCGGTGGTGCTCTGAAATTACCAGACAGGACACTCACAAGCGCTATCAGGCAGTCGAGCGTGGGATCTAGGTAAAAGACTATAGGGAGATGAGTAAACTAATTTTAGGTGTTGGGGGAAAGGAATATAATCTGACGGTTCGTGAAACTTGCACTATACGACGCCACAGAATGCCCTTCTCTGGGCCCAAATAAGGTGTGGGTAAAGACACTCAACAACTAGTACAACTGGTGAATATAACACCGCTTATTCGTCTCCCTCGGGCTCAGGGAGGCGTTTTCAGCTACGTCGTTCCGGACGATCTTATCAGTGACACATACAGAGGCGTCTTCGCACTTATACCTTTCCGCTCTCAGAAGGTTTGGGGAGTGTGTGTGGACTCTCCATCTCTTCAGCTAAAGCCATCATATCAACTACGGCGCGTCCTTAGTGTACGTGACGATCTGACTCTCACTGAGCTTGAAATTTCTACAGTCGAACACGCTGCACGAATATTTGGGATGTCTCTCGCCTCAACCGCGTCTCTTCTGCTCCCCCACCCCCCGAAGAGGCGTACGTATTCTGATGCGTCGTATAATCTACTCCCTGATAGGAAAGGGGGGAGCGTGCAAACCGCGCCATGGATCTCGCGCGCGATAAAATCCGCGGGCGACCAGGTCATAATCTACGAGACTCTTACACAAAGGGTTGAGGCACTTCAGGGAATTGCTCTCGAGGTGATTCGCTCGGGCCGTTCCCTCCTACTATGTGTTCCTCATCGCGTCTGGCTCCCAAATATTACGACTGCGCTTGAGGAAGTTGGCGTTCCCGTCGTCTCACTCGATCGCACAGCAGGCGTCCATGCAGCGTGGGCCGCGGCGCTTGCAGCGAGGGCGCCGGGAGTATGTATTATTGGCACCCGTACCGTGTCGTTCACTATACCGGAACACCTTGGAGCGATTATCATTGATGAGGCACATAGTGACGACTGTAAGCAGTGGGATATGGATCCCAAGTACGACGCACGAGCTGTCACAGCTAAAACTTCTGCTGCACGTGGAATACCCCGATTCCTCCTCTCCCCTGCTCCGCGCGCCGAAGAATGGGCGCGTGCGCAACACCACATACATCTTCGCAGCGGACAGCCCCAGCGTGTTGAGGTGGTTAATCTCGAACACTACTGGCGCGGAGGTGGCAACGGCTACCTTACTCCTCAGATGCTCGAACTTGTTAGTGCCACGCTTGTCGCTAATCGAACCGTCTGCGTACTCCACAATCGCCTTGGTCGCATGGGGCGCATCAGGTGTCGCGATTGCAACCACATACCGACGTGCGCTGCATGTCAGCATCCGTTTACCGAGTATGGTGATGGACTCCGATGCACCAAATGCGGGGGGGTCAGTCCTCCGATGTCCGTGTGTCCGGCGTGCAACTCTCCATACCTGCGAACGAGTGGAATTGGAACCGCGGGGATTGCTGAGCTCATCCTCAAGCACTACCCGACAGCACGCATTGCGCTCGTGGACAGCGATAATCCAAAAAGTCCATCATCTCAGGTAAACATCATAATTGGGTCAGATCGACTCTTTACAACGATCGCTCCACAACTTACTAGCTCCACCATTGGAGCGATCATTGTACTCTGTGCGGAGCGTCTTGTTAGCGGTGATGACTACCGCGCCAATGAACGCACGCTTCAGGCACTCGCTGAAGTCGCGGTATGGGCGCGGTCGTGGGAGGTTCCTCTTCTGGTGCAGACGCAGGACGTGGATCAACCTTCACTGCTGGCAGTGGCAAGGGGTGACATTCAAATTTTCTACCGCCGCGAACTTGACGAACGGCGCGCATTGGGCTATCCTCCATCCGTACGATTCCTTCGCATCGACTCAGAAGAGCGCGTATCAGAGGCCATATTCGGTGACATTTCGACATCGCTTCGAGGCCTTGGGAGCGCTGTAGTTGGGGTCGAGGGTCCATTCCGGTACGGTGCGGTACGCAGGCGCGAGCGTACAAGCATACTCGTAAAAATTACACCAGACGCTAGTGAGGAGTTGCTTGGACGTATCGCGTCATGTGTACCAAGCGCATGGACCATAGACCTGGATCCGGTCGATCTTCGTGCATGAATTATCGCCTCACATGTCCAGTCCCGCGCAGACAGAAATTTTGCATCTGAACTTATGTCAAACAAACTGGCCGTCATCACCTATCCCAATCCCCTCCTCCGCGAAACTGCGCAGAAGGTGGATCAGCAAACTCTCGCGGGTCTCCGTGAAGAAGGTTTTCT
>JBDRLD010000089.1:0-2176 GCA_043813445.1 Candidatus Uhrbacteria bacterium | reverse complement strand
TTATACGCGTGGTGGTGTTGTGTGGCTTTGTCGCTGCAGGTGGGACTTTCACCTACGTCGACGACAAGGATCAGGGCGGGGACGACGACGCGGTAGAGAGCGAAGGCCTCGCAGAAGCGCTACAGCGCTTTGGCATCGATCCCGAGGAGACAGACCTCGATAGGTTGGTTGGCGAGGAGCCGTCAGGGTTCTATGATCGCTACCCCGATGAAGGGCCAGAGCTTTTCGAGGATGCGTTGCCGATGACTGATACGCGCCTTGAGGAACTTTACAGCGATGCGCATGTGGGTGGTGGTGGAGCCGCAGCAGTAGTTGCGCAGCGGAGTCTTGAAGACACATGTGGACAGTCGCTGCCAGCGATCGCACGTTGCTACAATCGTACGTCTGAGTATCGCTCGTGTCATTCGGACTCCACGCATCCAGACCCTGACGAGCTCAAGGTGAGCATCGCATTCATGATGACACATTGCCCCGATGAGGGGATGCACGTCTGCACGTGGCCACTTCGGGGTGGCCATACTCAGCAATTCACCACGGATTGGTGTGTCTGTCCGTGGGATGCGATGTATCTGGTTTGGGGCCAGGTTCGACAGTTCAAATTCGAGCCGTATTGCATAGACTTTGAGCTTCTCCATAAGGACGAAAATGTCGCACGTTCTTATTATATTATCGATGATGCGAATTTCGCGGACATCGACGTCGCGACAGGAGAATTCGGTCGGCTTGCACAGTGGAGACCGGATCCGAGGTACATAGGTGTGCCGCTCTACTTCGTTCGGTCGATGACTAATGGAAGTTCATCATACGCCGGTGCATCGTACTATCCAACCGAAAGTAGCTATATCGTGGCGATTTCGCGGGATGGAAGGGGAATGAACGTTGGCACGATCGCGCACGAGCTTGGACACGCATTTGGATTGATGCACACGTTTGGAGACACGTCTGTTGGGGTTCCGCAACAGGCGTGCACCGGAGGGAATTGTCGCTGTCAGGGAGACTTGATGTGCGATACACCATCGGATCACCGATGCCGATCCACGAGGAACAGCACACACACCCCTCCGACTTGCACAGTTAACTGTAGCGATTCGGCCTGCAGTCCCGATCCAACGAACAACATGAGCTACTACGGCTGCAAGTCGCATTTCACCGCGGAGCAGTGGAGCGCGATGACGTGTTGGGTGAAGGAAGAACAGGGGCGATTCTATCGTCCATAGGTACGATTTGAGGCCGTGCACCGAAAGGTGTCCGGCCTCTTCCTTTTGCGGTGCATTGCGGGGAGGAAGAGGGGTTGGTACGCTGGAAGCGGAACCGTGATCTGTGAAACAACTATGGATAATCAAATGGAGAAGCTTGTATCACTCTGTAAGCAGCGGGGGTTTGTGTTCCCGGGGTCTGAACCGTACTCTGGGCTCGGCGGAACCTACGACTACGGACCGCTCGGGGTCGAGTTGAAGAATAATATCAAGCAGGCGTGGTGGAAGCGCGTTGTGCAGCAACGCGATGACATGGTAGGCCTCGACGCTGCGATTCTCATGAATCCGAAAGTGTGGCAGGCATCAGGGCACGCCGAGCACTTCGTCGACCCACTCGTGGATTGTCGGAAGTGTAAGGCGCGAGTGCGAGCGGACGACCTCGAGCAGCCGAACATCTGTCCGCAGTGCGGTGCTGAGGATCTTACAGATGTACGTGAGTTTAATACGATGTTCAAGACCTTTGTTGGTCCGGTTGAGGATGATGCGAATCAGACGTACCTTCGGCCGGAAACCGCGCAGGGCATTTTTGTTGATTTTCCGAGTGTGCTGCAGGTTGCGAGAAAGAAGCTTCCGTTTGGCGTTGCCCAGATCGGTAAGGCATTCAGGAACGAGATTACGGCAGGACAGTTTTTGTTTCGGCTGCGCGAGTTTGAACAGATGGAGATTGAGTACTTTGTACGTCCTGACGATTGGGAGCGCGCGTTTGAGGAGTGGGTTCAATTCATGCACGAGTGGCTCGCAGTGTGTGGGATCAGCGAGGAGCATGTGGAGTTCCATGAGATTCCGGAAAGTGAGCGAGCGTTCTACAGTAGACGCACTATTGATGTTGAGTACCAATACCCATTCGGCCAAAAAGAACTGTGGGGCCTCGCATATCGAACCGATTATGACCTTACGAACCATGCGAACGGCTCGAAGCA
>JBDRLD010000088.1:0-6401 GCA_043813445.1 Candidatus Uhrbacteria bacterium | reverse complement strand
TTGCCTGCGCTGGAGCAATTCCTGGAGGGAACGATGACGCAAGCAGAAAAACACGATCGAGCATCTAGAATCTGCCAGGTGATTAATGCAGATGCGGGAAATATAGTTCAGTGCTGCAATCAGTATACCACTGACAAAAATTACGACGCGTTTGATTCGTGCCTCAAGGGGAAGTAATCGAATAGGGAAAAAACCGTCCCAGGCCCACTTTGCGTAGCAATGAATCCGTACCACACCGGATTTTTCAACTACCGGCGATTTTGGTCGAACACTTTTCGCCCCCCCGCTGACCCCACCACTCACCTAAACCACCTGCCTAACCACCACCCACATAGAGCACCTTTCTCTATTTCGCACGAAATTGCGAAAGGGCTTTTGAGTCACGCCCATGTTGGGGCAGTTAAATAAGTAGTAGTTGTGGGGGGTGGGCATTGCGCGGTTTTTGTCGCGATTATTCCCCGAAGTATATAAGCCACCCCGCGCAACGGGGTGGCTTATGATTCGTGATGTCTGCTTATTGATCGCCCACGAGTGGGCTAGGGGAGTGTCCCAGTAAAGTAGGCGTCGACGGAGTCCAGAAGGCGCTTGGTGGCGCTGAGAACCGATCCCAGTAGCCACATCAGGTCACAATTATACCGATCTTTCGAGACGAGGCCTTCGAGGGTGGTGGTGAGCAGGTGATCGTATCGCGCGTTGTCGTGCACGAGTGAACCCACTGGACCATGGGCGAATGCAAAGTCATCGTCGCGTAAGAATCGCGAAATGACGTTATCGGTATTCATGGCAGGCAGGTATCCATCTCTCCAAGTGAATAGCTTTCTGACCGTCATGGTCCCTTGCTCAAACGGTTGGCTCCATCCCTGTAGGATGAGCTGCTCGAGCCAGAGGTCGAATGATTCGGGTTTACGCCCCGGCCACTGACGAAATTGATTGAACTCCAATCGCAGACGCTCATTGAACTGTCGCATGCGGGGGAAGTATGCACGCGCTTCACTCTGTACGCGCTCTTTGGTGTATCCGAGGAACACAATGAGTTCGTTGATGTATTCCTTCCCAATCTTGTATGGCTTCGTTTCATTCTCGTGGTGACAAATTTCCAGCGCGGTGATATCTGGTGCGTTGGTGAGTGGAAGTCCATGATGCCCGGAAAGCGCGAGATCATCTGCAATGAGGTGTGCATCGAGGAAGATATGGTGTCGCTCTGCCGCGTTATGGATCGCAGCGAGGAGCTGCTGTGCACGCCGTCGTTGCGGTGCATGATGGACAATGATGAGATCAATGTCGCTGCGACGTGTGAGCGTGTTTCCTAAGGCAGATCCCCAGAGGTGTGCAACGCGGATGCATGTCGAATATTCTTCGAGGAGCTCCATGATGGTTTCGCGAAGCTCAAAGAAGTCCGCGATCATGGGGACTCGGTCTGGAATGTACGACCAGGGATAACATACTCGCATGGTCAACTCCAAAAGCATGAATTGTGAACGTACGCTATTCTGTTGAATGCCAGAACTGTAGTACAGCGACGCGAGCATGTCAAGCGATGCTAATTGCGTCAATATTAGCCCATCAAATACTTTTTACTCTCCAGCCATTCTCTATTTTCCGCCCAAGCCCGCCCGAGGCGGATGAAGACAGCGGACAGGCGCGAAATTGCGAAAGAGTTTTTACCCCCTACTACTTGCTTAGTTGGCTAACTAAGTAAGTAGTAGTTGTGGGGAAAGTGGACATGGCGCGGTTTTGTGATTAGGTTCTGACGGCTTTGATGGAATAAGTAGAATTAATACGGTTTTAATGGATCTGGCGCCGCCATGATCTGGCGAATGCTCCGATCGGAAAAGCCACCCTGGAGGGTGGCTTTCGTTGTGTACGAGTGCAGTTGGTTATTCTGCCGGCGGAATGGAGTTGGCGGCGCGATCCACTCCATGGCATGGGATGATCTGGCCGTCCTCTGTGACTTTGAACAACCCGGCGTCTTGCTCGTCCTTGGGGAACATGCACACCGCATCGTCGATGCTGTCGCGGACAGCTCTCGGCGTGATGTACACGCACGGATATTTGATTTGGCCGTGCTTCTTCAGAACGAGGAATACCCGATCAACGATGCGCACCTGCGCATCGTAGGTGTGCGGGCCATCGCCGTCGCGTTTCAGGCTTCCTTGCATGATGTCTGCAAGCTGCATACGGAAGTCGCGCGCCTCGACTCCGAACGCGTCGATGATGCCGCATGGCAGCAGATCGCTCCACGACTCCTCGAGACAGACGTGCTCTAGGCGCTTGAAATGTTCGTGCGTCAGACCCTCGTACTTCATGATGATGCTGGACACGACGAAGTCTCCACATCGTGAGGTCTGACGCACCATTTCTTTGAGGGACACTCGCCGTTCGTTCGGCCTCTGCATCTCGCTTCCGCTAACCATTCTGCTCTCCTCTTCGAGATCAGATCTCGGTGTTGTACTGAAGACCCGGTCTCCAGCACGGTTCAGTGCCGGACGGCTCAGCCGACCCGACTGCACACATTAGCACGATTTTACTAAGATGTCAAGAGTAGTTCGGATAACATTCTCGGATACCTCTCTCAGGTTGATGCTTTACAATAACCAGGGGGACCCGACATGGTTTCCCATGACACGGTTTTCATACATTTAGGCAATCTTGCATGTTCATTCGCCTTGTGATACATTGCGATCGTTGAAGATCTTTCAGAATAGGGGAGGAGGATTGACATGCCGGTGAAGCGGGACGCTCTTCGTACAGAAGTCATACTCGAGCTACATCGTTACAAACTGCGTCCATCCGCGATTGCGGCTGCAGGAGGGTGGAGTGTTTCAACTACACGGAAGGCCGTTGCTTCCCTACGAGAAAGCGGAGAGCTTCCGAGGGTGATTTCGGAGAAGCAGTGCTTTCGCCGAGCGCTTCGGCGGTACGTCGAGCTGTTCTTCGGCAGCGCGCCTGAAACCGATGTGAAAAAGATCGTCGAGCGCGGGCTCAGCTCCTTTCTCGGGGTCGACGTGGCGATTGCACAAATGCAGGGCGCGATTTGTGCACTCCGTGCGTACACCGCATCGAGTATTCCAAGAGAGAGGCTCGGGTACGCATCATTCGTTGCGGACCTCTTCCACGTAGGCATCCTCGTAGAGCCGCATGCGTTTTTGGAGTACGGTGACTACAACGATGCATTCTACCGCTTCACGATTGCAGCGAATCGGGCGGTGAAAGGTGAGGAGCCATTTACCAGTGTGCACAGCATGGACGAGCTTGTCACAGCGGCGCTCGATATGCATGTGGACGTCAATCGATATAAATTCGTAACTGCGATTTGGCCGGATAACGCATACGAGATCATCGATGAACTGCTTCAGACACTCCGTCCGCAAGAGGAGCTGACAATGCGGCTTCTGTATGGGATCGGCTGCGAAAAGTCGCGGACAGTGAAGGAGCTCGGAATGTCTCTCGATCCTCCCACAACTTACGAGCGGACGCACAAGCTCATCGTTCGTGTGAAGCGGCTCCTGCGTCACCCAAGTAGAGCTGTGATACTCATACCACTCGTCACTATGATCGGTGCGCAGCAACGCGCGCTGGAGAGGTGGCGACCATTCGTGAGGCGAGAGCTGCAGCGCTTCTCGAACGGAGCTAGGGCATAATCCTCGCTCGTTTCCCGAGATAAGTAGCCTCCATTTCTATTACTGAATCGACACGCCGACAAACGACCCCCCGAGGGAGGTCGTTTTCACTTAAACCGAACTTTGTACAGTTTCGTGACACGGCTTCGGTTCTCCCCGCGATTTTTTTATGACATAGCTTCTATAAGATCGCCGCGCTTAAGTTGTTCCATATGAGAAAGCACCCGCGAAATGCGGGTGCTTGTTGTGTGCCGATCGGAGTCGTCGCTATGGGCCCTGGCTCCCCTGATACTGGCATCCGCAGGCACCGCAGGAGCAGACGAGCCATCCGCAGTGGATACACCGTGCATCACGTTGACTGTCCAGTGCTCGCTTGCAGCTATAGCAGTGTGTGCGGCGAGTGCTGCTAGTTGGTGGCGCTTCCGGCAGAATGCCACCGTCTTTTATTCCCCGGAACGCATCAGCGCGTTCGCGGCTGGCGCGAAGTAGCTCCTCGAAGCGACCCTGCGCAATGATCGCGCGCTCGATTCTGTTCACGAAGGCGGCCGGTACCCCGATATTCGTCACGGCGTCGACCCACCCGTACCTTGCGAATTTGTACCGCCCACCATCGCACTCCACGACAAAACACTTCTCCTGTTCAGGCACGTTCTCCTCCTTGGATTCTTTCTCCTGCGTGCAACCGTATCATACGGGATTGTCATTGTCAATGTTTACGTAAGACGGAAACAGCGTTACCGGAGCATTGACGGCGTCTGAGGTGGCTGTATGATAATCGCGTCAGTCTTGGTCATTCCCAAACGTAAATCCGTGACGGAACAGGGAGTACATTGTGGAGATTTCGAGACGTCCGCTTTCGGCAGAAATCATCGAGCGACTCAATGCGTGTATGCGACCATCGGATTCCATAAAGACTCCGAAGCTCGCGATCGTGCTCGCGCTACTACGTGAGCTCGATGCGCTCGAAGACGATGATCTTCGCCTCTCGGCGTTCATACACATCTTCGATGCGTACGGGTTCGCCTACTTCTCCGGTCCGCAGACGCCAGTCGCGGAATTTCCGGATTTTCCACAGCCGAGGGGCGCAGCGGAGCGCGCATACATGGAAGCGCTGGGGCCGTTGGATCTGCGAGAGCTCAATTTCGCCGCTGCGCAGCTCGCCGCGGGGTTCGACCCGTCGCCCACCTTGAGCCGATCCGTGCTCGAAACCGTGATTGTGCAAAAGGTGCCGCAATACCACGATGACGATCTCGCGTGCGCACGTTACGCGCTACGCCGATTGAGCGAGGAGACGTCACGACAGCGTCGTGTTGGGTTCCTTGCTTTCATGCTCGGTTCATCGGTGTTCTGCCCGAAGTCACGTCCCCCAATGCTACCATGGAGCGATCCAACTATCGACGATGCGTATCACCATGATGCGCTGCTACGTCATCACGTCTCCACCTGCAATGTGATCGCGTGCCTCCCGGTAACCGGCGAGGTGTTCTACTCGAATCCACGAATCGGCGGCACCGTCCTCAACGCGCTCTCTCGCGTCGGAGATCCTCGCGACCGCGCGTGTGTGCTCGGATTTGTCATCGAGCAGTGGAAGACCCTCTCGCTTACGGAGCTACAAACAAAGTACGGGGTGCGAGCGACAAGCAGAGAGCCGTGGGACGACTCAATAATCGATGAGACGGATTACGAGCGCGCGCTCTGGCGCAATCGTGCAATCATCCGCGAAGCGCTCTGGTGCCTCCCAGGTGTCGGGTCATACAACACTCCGACCCCACAGGTTGGAGGCATGTTGTACGATGTGCTCTCCCGCATCAGCGATTTCCACGACCGCGCGTGTGTGCTCGGATTCATCTTCGAGCAGTGGTGGAATTCCTCTCCCAGTGCCCTGTGTGGAAGGCACGGCGTGCCCGTCTCGGTCGACATCATCCCCAAGCCGCGCGACCCCGCGCTTAGCTGAGCGACTGTAGTCGAACCTACACCATTTTCGCAGCGACCCTCCCAACCGGGAGGGTCGTTTCATTTGGCGTGACGTCAGCCACCCATCGCCCTCCCGCAAGGAGGGTGTTTCTAAATGTGGCGGGATGCTCATTGCTGTATAATAAACGAAAAGGGTCCATCCACATGGCGAGGATAGACCTTCGTGATGCGATCTCGGGCTTTTGCTGAGTCCTGTCGTTTGTACCTAATTGGTAATTCACCCGTAATGTTTGTTGTCCTATGAAGCGCATTCTTCTAATTGTTGGTTTGGTGATATTGCTGGGTGCGGGGTGTTCGTCGATCGGGTATGGTTTAAGAGTTTTCACTGATGAGAATCAGACATACTCGTTTCCGGATGGTCTTACGGTGCGACTCGTCAACATTACAGATTCTCGGTGTTCGCGAGGTCTCGAATGCATCTGGGAGGGTCAAATTGGAGGAAACTTCGAGTTGGCGAATGGTGCATTTGCTGAAATGGAGCCACAAGATCTTTACCTTGGAGAGCTGACAGCGGCTGAGAAAACTGTCGGGCCATACACGTTTTTCCTGCAATCGGTAAAGCAGGGCGAGTTGCAAGTCAATATTGAATAACGATGGATTGGTAGAGGAGAAAAGCTCTGACCGGAATGGAGGCGGGGGAGTGGTATTATTGAATAAGTACTTACTCTTCACTCGATACTCGTATGCAAATCTTCAAGACGTGGACGTTTCGATGGTGGGAGATGCCGCTGATTAAGATTTGTCTCATATCGCTCGGCATAATTCTCGGAATTGCCCTGCGCGACTACCTCATCGGCCTCATGTGGC
>JBDRLD010000087.1:0-3301 GCA_043813445.1 Candidatus Uhrbacteria bacterium | reverse complement strand
GCTGACAATGCTACCTCCAAATTCGAATCGCTGACAAACATGCAGAATGTCGACTACGTGCGTGTATATGTTCCGCGCGGAGCGACACTGCTCTCTGCAGCTGGATTCGTGCTGCCGCCCGCAGAAGCGTTCCACGGTATTCCGACGGATGCCATCCCGGATCGACACCTCCTCGCCACAGAGCTTGACGCACACATTGACGAACAGGCACTCGTGCGCATTACGGAAGAGTTCGGACGAACCGTCTTCGGAGGATGGATCATTACCCCGGCCGGTGAAACACAGAGTGTCGCGCTTACATACGAACTGCCACAAGTAATCCAACACACCGAGAAGAGCTTCTTCGGTCGTTCGATTTCGGCAAGCCCGCAGCCGTATACTCTCCTCATCCAAAAGCAGTCCGGCTCCAATACACATATCACACATACGGTTGCGCTCGCTCCGGAGTGGGTTGCATCATGGACTTCAGATACACTCATCGAGCAGTCCCAGGGCCAATGGACTGCCTCCGATACGTTGACGAGCGACCGTCTGCTCGGCATAATGGTGGAACCACGCAGCACTGAAAACCAATGAGATAACGGGCTAGTATGCTGAGACGGAGACGCGCGTCCGCACGAAAGAATAATAAGCGGCACACACATCCCCACCGTATCGAGCGCGATACGGTGGAACGTATCTATCGTGATAAACAGGGTAAGATGCCTGATTTCTCACACCTTGATCGACGTCCGTCAGGATGGCGGAGGTGGGCACTAAGCGGCGCGCTTGTCACGCTTGGCGTTCTTGCGATTGCCGCATGGGCGAGCTTCCTCATTTTTAAACCATATTCGGACACCACCGATGGCGACGTGGTCGTCCGCATTGACGCTCCTCCAGCTGCTGATATTGGCGGAACGGTGACCTACACCATTACTGTCGCGAACAATGACCGCGTCCCCATTGCTGCAGCAGAGCTGGAGTTGCACCTCCCTGAGCATTTCCTCCTCGCTACTGCCGACCCCGCACCAACGACGGACGACCCGCCAACATGGATGATCGGATCACTCGACCGAGGCGAACGAACGACAATTGTACTGAGTGGTCAGCTCTTTGGTACGCCGGGAGCGGATGCAACAATCAATGCGGAACTTTTCTATCGCCCGGGCAACTTCAACGCAGAATTTCAAGAATACGCCAACGCAACGACGATCCTCGGAGCGAGTCCGTTTACGCTCACTATGACCGGTCCAGACCGCACCGTGCCGGGTGAGCTTGTCACCTATTCCCTCCACTACGAACGAACACTGGAATCCGGCGGAACTGGTGTATGGATTGCGCTCACCGCCCCGCATGCATTTACGATGAAGGACAGCGCACCAAAACAAGCAACTGGCAATGATGTACGATGGAGTATCACGAATCTCGATACACATCCGTCAGGAGACATCACATTTAGCGGAACCTTTTTCGAGGGTTCTGCCGAGCCCTACCTTCTCCGCACCGAAGCACAAACTCAACCGGCTGAAGGTGTTACGATTGCCTTCAACTCCGCCGAGGTTCGCACAGAGGTTGTTGGCGGTGGTGTGACCATTATCGGAACAGCGAACGACCAAACGAATGATTTCGCCGTTCGCTCCGGAGATACGCTTCGCTTCCGGGTCTCGGTGCGGAATGACGGAAATATTCCGATACGCAACGTCACCGTGAATGCAATCCTTGACGCGGCGTCAATCTCCGAGCAGAGTATCTTAAACTACAGCGCAATGACCGATCCGGCGGATGGGGCTGCGGTCGGTGAACAGCGTTCGCCAGAACTTCGCCGTGGAACCATCACATGGACGAGTGCCGAGGTTCCGGGACTGATCGAGCTTGCACCGGGGGCCACAGAAACCGTGAACTTTTCGATCCCCATTCACACCAGTACGTCGCTTCGAGGATTTGACGGGAAAGGAGGCGTGCAATTTAAGGCGATCGCACAAATCGGCGCGACCGGTGATCTAGAGAAGCCGTACACGGTTCAAACCTCTCCAATGACACTCACCGTGCAATAAATAACCGATGCAGCGCTACCATCGCACAACGAAAAGCTGCCCCGACATCATCGGGGCAGCTTTTGTGTCCATATCTACCTCGTCGAAGCAAGCGAACGAGGCAGCCAACAACATGGAAAGAGCCCAAGGGGCTTCACTACAAACCAGTCTTATCACGCCCCGCCTTTTCTGTCAAGCATCAAACAAGACCCCCATTGGGGCCTTGTTTTACGAATGATCTCGCTACTCCGCAGTGTTTCCGTCCTGCTCCCGCTGCACTGCACGATCCTCATCCTCGATGACCCGATCGGCAATCTGACGCTTTAGTGAGAGATTGAGGAGTGAGTACACCACCATACCCGCAAACACAATGCCGACCGCGTTGAGTAGGAAGAGGAGGAACGCGCGCACCATAAGTGCTCCATCGAACCGCGCGAGGCCGATGCCAATCGAGGCGAGCGGTGGAATGAGCGCGACGGAAATCGCGACACCCGGCAACGATTCGGAGAGCTGCCGCTTCGCAAGTGCGAATGATGCTGCGAGGCCCGCGATGACGGCGACTGCAGCGAACATAAGCGATGGCTCCATGAGGGCAGCAGTATCCGCAGTGATCGAATAGCCGACCGGTGCGGCAAGTAACGTGATGATCGCTCCGGCGCCAATCGCGAGGATACCGGATTTCAACACCGTTGCGAACGACCGCCGAATAAGCCGCGCATCAGACATAACCACTCCCATCGCGAGGCCGAGAATCGGGTAGAGGATCGGCGCGATAAGCATCGAACCGATGACCACAGCCGCGCTATCCATAAGCAGTCCGAGTGTCGCCATGGCAACCGCGAGGACAATCATGAGGAAGAAGTCCTGCCGAGGCGTACTCGCGGTAATAAGCTTCTCGACCGCGGCCTGCTTATCCTGTTCATTAACACTCTGGAAAATAGTGATTGCCATAAGAATACGTAATGATCCCGTGCCTGAAGCGTAGCATAAGGCGACAGACATGCCCAAACAAAACATCGCCCCGGAGACGAGGTGACGTTTCGTACTGATAATTCCCCTGCGCCCGTGAGGAATCCCAGCCCGAGGCTGGTGCGCCGCTGGCGCAGAACCCTCCGCCCGTCTTCACTGCTCCCAGGCCGATTCGAACGGCCATTGCCGGCTTCGGAGGCCTACGTTCCCCGCCTGCCATCGCCCATGCCCTCGTGAGGAATCGAACCTCAATCTCAGGCTTCGGAGGCCTACATTCTATCCGTTGAACTACGAGGGCTCAGGCCGTGGCGGGCAGGTAT
>JBDRLD010000086.1:0-6414 GCA_043813445.1 Candidatus Uhrbacteria bacterium | reverse complement strand
AGATCTCCCACAGTACATGACTACGGACTACGTCTGACGGACTACAGCGCAGGCGGTAGTCGGTCGAGCGTCGTCGATGGTCTGCTAGACAAACTTGATAATCAAGGCGATAACAAGCGCATAGATCGCAATTGCCTCTGCGAATGCGATGGAGAGAATCATCGCGGTCTGAATCTTCGGCGCTGCTTCGGGATTGCGCCCGATAGCATCCATCGCGTGACTCGCAAGGCGACCGATTGCCAGTGCCGGTGCGAACGCACCCAGTGCAATCGTCAACGCTGCGGCGATTGACTTCACCGCTTCGAGGTTCTGAAGGAGTCCTCCGGTAACCTCATGTGCGACTTCTGTCGGCATACGTGTGCGAACTTATGAACTAAGAGCAAGGAGCGGAGAGCATACATATGTTCTCTGTTCCCTATTCTCAACTCTCAATGTGCTTCGTGATGTGTCACGGCCATATTTAGGTTCACGAGCGTCAATACTGCGAACACAAGCGCTTGCACAAATCCTACGAATAACTCAAGAAACAAAAATGGTATCGGCACGATATACGGAACAAGTGATGCGACAACGAGGAGTAGCACCTCACCTGCGAAAATATTTCCGAACAACCGGAACGAGAAGGAAATGATCTTTGCAAATTCAGAAACGAGCTCGAGGATACCCACAAAGAACGCAATCGGATTCTTGAGCGAGATAAACTTGCCTATGTGTCGAAGAGCACCAATCTCACGAATACCAACTATCTGCGTCACAACTACCGAGAATAACGCAACCGCAATGGTGACATTCAAATCTGCAGACGCAGACCGGATGAATGGGATAATCACCGATTCTCCGTGATGCACACCCCAGACACCGATCGCTCCAAGTCCTGGAACGAGCTCAATCCAATTCGAAAGGATGACGAACAAAAATATAGTCGCGACGTACGGAAAAAACTTCAAGGAACGCTCGTGCTCGTGTGTAATCGAATCCATGAATCCGAGCAAAGCCTCCACAACAGCCTCAAACGCGTTACCAACCCCACGTGGAACCATTGCAAGTTGAATGCGCGCGATAAAAGCGAATGCAATCAACACAATCGAGACGCACACTGCCATGATGAGCGTGTTCGTCACTACGAACGTGCCTATGTGGGTAATGGGTTCTGCCGAGAGCGAAATGACCATGCTATCCAGAGTCGCGTTCACGCGCGTCTACTTGTTTTTCGGAGGGTGTAACATTCTCATCGTCTATCGCAGCACTCATTACCTGTTTCGCTTTCAGTGAAACCGCAACACCGGAAATAATAAGCGAGATGAGAACACCACTGATCAGGAAGAGTGGCGATGTCCCAATCTTACGATCAAGCACGCGGCCGAGAAGCGTAAAAATAACAAGAGGGATTGTTATGAGATACCCGAGTTGAAATGCCAACTGCAGGGCGCTCCAAGTTCCATCCCCTCGTCCTTTGCTCGACTTTCGCATAACACAATAAGGTTTCCACACGCATGAACGTATAGAACATCTATTGTCCCTTGATTACACCAACTCGTCAACGTGGAAATTCTAAATTGGCTCAGTTCAGCGATTCAGCTAGCACATCTTGCGGAACAAACGGAGTGCGTTTTCGGTACTCTGTCTTGCAACGACTTCCAGTGTTTCACCGCGAAGCGCTGCAACGCACTCAGCAACGTGACGAACGTATGATGGCTCATTTCGTTCTCCACGATGCGGGTCCGGAGAGAGATACGGCGCGTCAGTCTCCACAAGGTAACGATCAGATGGAACCCGACCAACAACATCGAGTAACCGCTCCGTTGCTTCTCGATGCTTCCGCGTCGGTCGGAACGTGATAATGCCCGTAAAAGAAATATCGTACCCAAGCGCAAAAAACCGCTCGGCCTGTTCCCATGTTCCCGCGTAGCAATGCAACACTCCGTATGGCGGATCCATGCTCCACCCATGCTGCACGTCTTCGAGAATACGCAGCACCGCGTCCAGCGCGCTGATACGTTGTGGTCCCGCGTCCGGATTCGCATCCCGCACGTGCACCATCAACGGCAACCCAACCTCCTGCGCAAGCGCAATCTGCGCACGGAATACTTCCTCCTGCTGTCGCATTACCACCTGCGGATCATGCCCGTCGGGAATATGGAACCAATCGAGGCCACACTCACCGATTGCAACCGTTTTCGCATGCTGCGCTAACTCGCGATACACTTCCGGCTCAAACACCTCCGCCCGCGTACGAAACGCGATCCCCTCCCCCTCTTCACCAATCTCCTCTCGATCGACCTCCGAATCGATGAGATGGATCGGGTGGAGACCGACAATCGCCCAGATATTCTCATACTGCTCCGCGAACGACACCGCACGACGCGATGTGTCTCGCTGCGATCCGACCGCGTTCATAGCAATTCCCTGCGCCGCAGCACGCCCAATAACATCCTCCGAGTCATCTTTGTACGCGGAAAAATTGACGTGGCAGTGTGTGTCAATGAGGAATGGAGCCATACGTTACACGATAAACAGCAAGGTGATACCGAGTGTCGTTGCGGCAACGACCAATGAAATCAAGCCCGCACTCGCACTGTAGGCGATGAATGTACGCATCGGCATTCGAATCCCGTTCGCCCGTATCAACGTCATCCAAAGGATGGTTGCCAGCGCACCGACGGGCGTTATGAGCGCGCCGAGATTCGTTCCGATAATGGTGCCGAACGCGGTGGCCTCTCGGAGCAGCGTCGGTGCTTGCGCGGTGATTTGTGAGAGGACCGCACTGACGCTTATCGAGGCCGGGATGTTGTTCATGACTCCGCTCGCAGCCGCGCTCATCATCGTAGAGGTGAAAATCGCGCCCCAAAACGTATCGAACGCGACGGCGCAATGGGAAGCGATGTACCGGATAACTCCGAGCTCATCGAGTTTGCCGGTGAGCACAATAAATACCAGTACGAACACGACGACATTCCATGGAAGCGAGCGTATCCGCTGTAAAAGCGACGTCTTGGAAAAAACGAGTACCACCACCGCTCCGATTGCGGTCACCACCCAAAGATCGAACGCCAGTACGTCGGCAATCGCACTGCCAATAATGACACACGCGAGCACGCTCAGCACGAATACGTTCTGCTTCTTGTTTCGTAGCGGCTTCCGCACTTCTTGACGAAGCTCCGCGAGTGCCTCCGAGGGGAGAAGGTTGCCGCGCAATCGCTTTCGGAAGACGCATCGGAGGAACGCATACTGCGCGATTAGCGTCACGATCGTCGGGATAATCATGACCACGAAGAAGCGCACGAAACCGATCTCAAACGTGTCGCCGACGACGATGTTCGTTAGGTTACCAATGAGTAACTCCATCGAGCTGGTATTCGCCGCGACGAAAACCGCCACGAGGTACGGAATCGGATCAACTCGAGTCTCGAGCACAAACCAAAGGATAATCGGCGTCATCGTCAAAACGTCAACGTCGTTTGAGGTGAAGGTCGTCAGAAGAACCGTCAAGATAAAGAAGTTACGAAAGAGCGCAACGCCGCTGTTCTGCGACCAGAGGATGGCCCGGTGTGATGCGTACTGAAAAAAGCCGAGCTCATCGAGTGTCATTGATAGCACGGCGAGCGATATGAGTATCGCCACGATTTCCAGTGGCCGCATCAACTCGCTTCCGGCGAGTGCAGTTGGGATGTCACCCCAGTGCAGCAACGATAGCGCAACGAGCACCAGCAACCCACATACCGCAATTCCGCCCTCAGGCAATTTGCCGGGGCGGAACACCACCAATGTGATGATGACAAGAAAGGCGATGGAGAAAACAATGCCCATGTCAGAAGACGCGTTCTGGTAGAACGGTTTCGATCTTGCGTAGAAGATCCGGAAGGAGCGGAATGATAACGGTGGCGATACCGAGGAGATATGCGGCGATTGCCGACTCGGACGCAGCTAGCGTGAGTGCGTCACTGAGTGGAAATTTTTGCATGAGCATGAGTGCACCACCGAGAACGAGCGAGCCCTCGATGAACCCGAGTGCAGCACCGGCAAGTCGGTTGATCGACTTTAGGAACGGAATAATCGAAACAATCTTGAACGCCCGCTCGATCAGGTAAAACCCGAAACCGACCAGCCGGTTCACGAGCACAAAAAGTACGAAAAAAATCACAATCCGACCAAGATTTACATTGCCTCCGAACATCCACGAAAATGACTCCGCAAGCGGTTCAAACAGACGCCCGGCGACGAACGCCCCCACTATCACACCGACCAATGCCCCAAACGCATGGATGAGACCAAACCAGAGTCCGTAGAGTACGAATCCTCCGAGTATGATGACGAGCGTGAGGTCGAAGAAACTCATAATGGATCGACACATCGACTCTGGCCACAGAATGACCTCTCAGCTGATTAACGCGCATAATCAGCTGATGAATCGACGTATCGTTCAGCTTGAAAGTGGTGGAAAAAGATGTTCAAGTTTCGCTATTGCTGTCCCTTCTTCTATTCTACCCCATTTCTTCAGCTCTTCGTATGGCTCGGACTTCCACTGTGCCTGACCTAACGCCGTGAGTATCTGCTCGGAAATATTCGGCATGATCGGGTAGTACATTACTGCGCACACGCGAAGTAACTCGAGCAGATCTCCGAGCACACGAAGAAGCTGATCTCGCTTCGTCTCATCTTTTGCGAGCACCCACGGCTTCTGCGCATCTATGTACCGATCAGCTCGTCGCAACAGTGACTCAATAACATCAAGTGCAGTATGAGGTTCGATTCCCTCCATAGCAACATCGTACTTCTCCCATTCCATCTCGACCATTGATTCATCCCTCGCTCGCGGAGCTTTGCCGCCCGCGTACTTATGTGTCATCGCTATGGTTCGCGCGGCGAGGTTACCGATACCGTGCTGCAGGTCGCTCGCATATCGCTCCCGTAGACGCTGTTCTGAAAAATCACCATCACCGCCGAATGGAATCTCTCGGAAGAGGAAGTATCGAAGTACGTCGGTGCTGTACTTCTCGGAAATAAGTATCGGATCTACGGCATTATGGAGCGATTTTGACATCTTGCGTCCATCGATAGTAAAGAATCCGTGCGCAAATACGCGCTCCGGAAGCGGCAGTCCCGCGCTCATAAGCATTGCCGGCCACAGAGCTGCGTGGAACTTCAAAATGTCCTTCCCAATGATTTGTACATTGGCCGGCCACCACTTCGCAAATAATTCGTCATCCGACCCGTACCCGACTCCGGAAAGGTAGTTCGTTAATGCATCAAACCACACATACACCGCCTGCGTCTCGTCGCCTGGGAAGGGAATACCCCAATGCCGTATTGGTCGCGAGATACTCATGTCCTCAAGGTGGTCCTGTATGTACGCGAGAATCTCGTTTCGACGCGATACCGGCTGCACAAAATTCGGATGCTGCTCAAAGTGCTTAATCAGACGGTCGCGATACTTCGAAAGCCGGAAAAAATAATTTTTCTCCTCAATGCGCTCCACTGCGCGAGTGTGCATTGGACACATTCCTCCCTTCAGTTCCTTCTCCGGTAGAAATGCTTCGCAATCCACGCAGTACCATCCCGCATACGTACCAAGGTAGATATCATCGTTATCGCGAACGGTGTTGATAAACTTATTCACGGCAACAATATGATCACGCTCGGTCGTTCTAATAAACCGACTACAAGCCACGCCGATGCTGTCCCACGTGCGCTGCCATAACGCGGACATTTCATCAACATATCCTTGCACCTGCTCGCGCGTGATCACTCCATGTGCAATACCAAGTTTACGCGCAGCGGCTTCGGAATTCTTCTGCGAGTTTTCATCTGTTCCTGTCAGGAGAAACGTCTCGTCTCCACACATTCGATGCCACAGAATCATCGCATCCGACGCAAGCGTCGTATACGCATGACCGATGTGTGGCTTGTCGTTCACGTAATAGATTGGCGTTGTGAGATAGAATTTCGACATAAACGCTAGGACCCCAGATTGCGAGTAGTAAATCGTATAACATCAACAGGCGTCTCCACGGTGACATTGCTCCGCTCAAGTAATGCCTCCACTCCACGCCTAGCAATTCCATATCCTGAAAGCTTGCCCGCCGTCGTTCGTCTCACTGCCTTCACATGTACCGAGAGATCGAGTCCGTTTCCGGCATACGAGACGGCGGAATACATACTGCCGGTCGTAAATCGACCGAGTTCGGAACCATAGCGAATAGTAATGCAGCGCTTGCCACTGGCAAGATCTCCACGGTGACGTATCGGAAAACGTATAGCATTCATAAATAATTCGTGTACTTCTCTCGGCAAAGGATATCCTAGCAATTATCGCGTGGTTCGATTCCCCTTCAGCTTGCTGTATCCTTTCCGATTTGACGTAGGGGCGGGTGGCATTGTCCCCGCCCGTCCGGACGGGCGGCCATAGAAGGCCGC
>JBDRLD010000085.1:0-10829 GCA_043813445.1 Candidatus Uhrbacteria bacterium | reverse complement strand
GGGCGGCTAGGCTCGTCTCGTGGGATGAGACGCTCAACGTAGCGAAGGCCTCCTGCTTGTTCGAAGATCGAGTCACAGCCTCAGTCCGTACGCTCGCTGCCCGTTGCGAAACGCGTGAGCAACTACAACTCCTGGCTGGCGAGATTTCTCTACTCGTACAGACGAGGTGTAAGGATGACTTTGCCATACACGGACTCACCCTGGAGTCTATTGAGCTTCAGATTGGAGAGGAGACGTATCGCCCCAAGTTCAAGAAGGGCGATCAAGTTCGTCTGCGTCCTTCCGTGAGTCTAGAGCGCCCCAACCCCCTCATAGAAGATCGCCGGGCGTACTGCGAAGATGATCTGGACAAGGTCTGGACCATTCTCGGCTTTAACTTTCAAGTTCCAGCCGGATACTCTGTGGATGAAGGAAAGAATATTCTGGAGTCCGACCTAGAGCTCGTGAGGAGTGAGCGATGCTCTGCACTTCCTGACGAGGAGAGCAGTGCCGCACCCATTTCTGACTGAGTGCATCCGTCAACACAATACCCACCCCTCACCGGGTGGGTTTCACTTTGTACAAAGTTTCAACGTCCCGTCCGCCGAGGCAAAATGACCGCCTTGCAGCGGTCATTTCACATACGGGCCGGACGGGATTCGAACCCGCGATCTCTGCCGTGACAGGGCAGCGCTTTAAACCGGACTAAGCTACCGACCCACATGGAAATTAGTGTACGCATACTACTGGATTTTGTCCAGTTATTTTTTGGTAGCCTTCATGGAATGTCCTATATTTTCTCTCGAGGACCAGCATTTGGGGCGTATTGTGTTGATAGAGGTATTCGAAAAGTTTTACGGTGTCACTTGTCGAAAATTGCAGGTCGTAAGTCATTGATCTCCCACGTTGCATGATGCTCCCACCGTTTGCGTGTGCGTGCCGACGTAGTGTTAGGTGCAGCTGTTCGAGGAATAACCTGCTTCCAGAGGTGAATCGTGTTCGGAAATATACTGCCCGTTTTCGGATGGACGGTTGTAGCGTGGATATAGCCCCGCAGTGATGTTTCCATCACCATCAAAATAGCCTCGGACGAAGTGTGACAATTCATGGTCGGGTATATTTGGGAATCGGAGAGTCAGGCTCTTACGTTCGGTGAAGCCCATTTCGCGGAGTTTCTCATAGAGAGCCCTACAGTCGATTTGGATGTCGTATCGTGTTTTCTGGGCTCGTCGGCCAGGAGGGAGCACGCTAATTTGCTGTCGTGCTCGTAGGATGGTTCGAGTTGATGTGATGAGCTCGCGATCGGTGGAGGTAAAGTCGATATAGTAAGAGCCGCGCGGATTGCGGTACATGGAGCCGTCTGCAGCGAAAAAGCCGAGAAGGTAGGAACCATGGGGTGTCCATGCATCAAACAGTGATACATTGCATGACGGTGTTCGTTTTGACTGAACGATGGATTTATCCGGCGTTGTGACGTGCATGTAACATGTAGTATACCGTTTTCTCTGCAGTTGCTCTGAATAGGAAACAGGGCACCGGTGAGGGTGCCCTGTTCGTTGTTGGTGTTCTGCCTGCCGCCGTTAGCGGTTCGGGCAGAGTGGGAAGCGGTTGCCTTCGCCGTCGCGCATTGCGCAGACGTTGAGGCCTGCACCGCCGGTTGAGGATCGCCTGATGGTCAGGCGCTGTCCTCCGGCGAGGAGGCGGTTGGCGTCGGCGCGGGCGGCCGTGTAGCCGTTGCGGTCGAGCCAGGCCAAGAAGCTGCTGACCTGCGGTTCGCCTGCGCGGTCGAAGCGCTCGTCCGTGTAGACGCGGCCGTAGATGCCGGTCCGGTTGATGGCCGCCTGGTTCTCGGCGGCGTACCGCGAGAACATGTCGCGCAGATCCTCGATGTCTCGTCGTGCGGCGTTGTCGATGCCCGCGTTCTGCGGCGGGACGTTGACGACGATCGGCTGCTGCTGCATCGGCATCGTTGTCGCGGATGCCGTGTCGCAACCCTTGAGGATCGCGAGCGCGACGAGGCCGCAGATGAGCATGCCGAGGAAGCTCGCCATTCCGAGGGCGGCTGCGGGCCATCCGAGCGGTTTCTTCTCCGGCGGAGGCGGCCCCTTCACGGGGTACCCCTGCACGAAAACGGGCTCAGGCACCTTCACGATGCCTCCGTTACCGACCGGGATGATGTCATTGGCGTAGACGGCGTTGATCGTGAAGGCGATCTTCTCGCCGGTGTCGACCGTTGCGACGATGCTGTGCGGACCGGGGCGACGTGGGGTGATGGAGGTCAGAATGGCATATCCGTCGTCGTCGGTCCGTTCGTTCATGAACGGCTGCTCACCCGGAAAGGCGATGGCATCGGAGGGAACCGATGCGTACGTCACCTCTCGGTTCGGGAGCGGATTTCCGCCCCCGTCCGTCACGCGAAGCGTGAGCTGGTCGAGCAGCGGTTGGTTCACCGTGGCGGTGAACACGCGCGAACCGAAAATTTGGATGGCCATGGCTTACTCCATTTTCCCCCTCCTTGGGGGCGGTGGTTTGGTTGTTGTGTCCGCTAGCGGACGCGGAAGAACTTCGGTCGCGGCGGCGGCACGCAGTGCGGCCTGGCGTCGTCGATGATTGCGACCCTGCCGTCGGCCGTAGGCACGAGCGTCGCGCCCGGGACGCGGGTGATGCCCGTGTCATCGGCATTGACGGTGCACTCGACATCGATCCCCTCGGCGGATACGGTGTACTTCAGGACGCCACCGACGAGCGGTGTGAGTCGCGTTTCGACCTTGCCTTCATCGTCCGCGCGCATGAGCTCGAATCCGCGACCGCTGTCGAATTCCATGCTGTCCGGATCCTCGGCGAAGATACGAACCTGCACATTTTTCATCGGGACTTCACGGCCGACCGCGTCGGTCGTCGTGACGACGACCGAAACCGGGTGAGCCAGCGGCATATTGACGGTGCCCTTGCGGGCCTTTCCTGACATGACGTAAACTTTCGTGGGCATTTCCTTCTCTCCTCTCTTGTTGCTGGTTGGTCTACTCGATGCAGTCCGGAACCTCGACGCAATCCTGCACCTCGATGTAGCTCGGTACCTCGACGTATCCCTTTAGTGCCTCCGCGGCTGCCTTCTCTACTGTCGGAGGCGGCGCGCTTGTTGCCGCTGATGCCTCCGGAGTCGCACTTGACGCTGTCGCCGGAGACGAAGCACCTGGTGGCGTGGTTGATAGAGTCGGCGGCGGAGTTGTAGGCGGAGGCGGTGTCGTAGGCAGCGACGGCGTGTCATCGTCATCGTCATCCTGACCGCCTTGGTCCTCCTCGTCCAGGTCGTCCTCATCCGGATCATCTTCGTCATCGCCCACGTCTTTTTTCTCCTCGACCTGCTGCTCTGGATCCGCAGGCGCGTGATTGTCGCTTCCGTCGTTTGGAGACAGAGTAATCGGCGGAGACAGATTTGGAAGCGGCACCGCTGCGCCGCTATCTTCGTAATTGAAGAGGTCGTCCCCATCTTCCTCTGCCGGCTCGTCCTCTTGATCGCTCACGGCCTCCTCCTTTGCGTTTTCCTCGGCCGCGTCATCTTCCGGTTCTGGCGGAGGAGGTGGCGGAGTCGAGGGCGGTGGTGGCGGTGGTTCGGCTTCGGTTGTGTCCCCGAAGTCGTCATCGTCCTCCTCCTCTTCTTCCACTTCTTTTTCCTCAGGATCGGGCTGCGGTTGAGGCGGAGGTGGTAACACCGGCATGTCTTCGTCCTCGACCTCAGGGTCGCTGTCGTCGCCACCTTCGTCGCATTCCTCTTCCTCATCTCCTTCATCTGCGACGCCATCTTCAGGCGGCGGCAGTTGAGTGGGAGGTGGAGGCGGAATACTCGGAATAGGTAGGATCGGAGGCGGCACTTCTATGGCCATGTAGGCGATGTCGTCCTCACCAGCCTCGTCGTCATCCTCGTTTTCGAGGACGTCTTCTTCGTCACTCATCAAAGACTCCTCCTGGTTTTCTATTGTGAAGTAGCAGTCACTTCGGTCCACAGCGTCGCACTTCTCGGAAAAGGCGTGAGGAGGAACACTCCCAACCGGGAAGCGAGACGCTGTCGAACGATGTAATGAGGTGATTCTTAACCCAATTACTTTATCATATAAATGCGTTTTTGTCAAGAGACATTGACGGAATGCGTTATTCCATTGACAATTCGCTAAATAGAGCTACTATTTCGTACTTTGGTGTGTTTGGTGGCCTATGGAGTTTTGCTTGACAGCGCACCCTGAACGCGCTAAGGTCACGCGTAGTACATTACAAAAAGCGGATCAAGCCAGGTCTGTTTACCATAGTGGAGAACAGTGCGCCCCGCCAGTGGTGGCGTGGTGCTTGGAGGAAGTCATGTGGAGTCAATTTGGTGCGGTCGTTTTTTGGCCGTTCGCCATGCTCTTGCGGCTTGTCCGTGGGGCGGTCGCGTTGGTACGCACGCGGCGACGAACGCCGCGCCATGCGCCTCCGCGAGGACATCGGCAACCCGTAGCCGCTGCGCCGACGCCTGCAGCCGCAGACGATGGCGCGGTACAGCCGTCGCGTGCGAATCCATTCGTCCGCGTCGCTGACTACATCATCTTCGGTGTACTCTGTGTCCTCTCGGCACTCGTTATCCTCTTCGGCTTCGGCCACCTCATCGCACGCATCGTGCATGCCGAGCAGTCGCCAGAGGTGAAGGCGTTCCTCATCGTCATTACCGCGCTCATCGCTGTTGCGATGGTTATTGTTGCGGTGATTGTGTTGCGGTGGTTCCGTGCGGGGATTGGTGTCGGGTACTGGCGGCTCTTCCTGCGTATCGTGGCATGTGCAGCGCTGCTCCTAACGCTGCTCATCCTCATCGCTGCTCCTGTGCCCTTCATGAGCGGACTGCTCGGAGGCACTGGTGACGATGTAGCGGCAACATACATTGCAGAGCCGACGAGTGCGCTTGGAGATGCGCTTGCGGCAAAGCGATCGCGCGCGATCCGACAGGCGTATCGGCGTATACGTGCGCGACTCGGTGATGTCGGTATGCTCGAGATGATTGATCGCGTGCGACAGCAGCGTCCCATCGTGGAACTCTTTGCCGATCAACACGACTTCGATCCCGTGCGCATCGACGCAGTGATCGCGCAGGAGTCCGAGGGCGTTCTCGACGCAGTGAGTGTGGCCGGTGCGCAGGGGCTGATGCAGCTCATGCCGGACACGGCGACTGTGTATGGCGCGGCGTGTGGGCTTGTTGATCCAGAGACAGATAGCGTGGATCCCATGAAGAATATCTGTACCGGCACAACTTACCTGCGATACCTCTCGAGCGATCGATTTCACGATGACCTCGAGACCGCACATGCGGCCTACAACGGTGGTGAGACGCGAATCAACGATCAGCTCGCCGCGCTCCCGCGTAACGCCTCCCAGTCGTTTTGGTCGCTCCAAGGCACGAACCTTATTCCCGCGGAGACGAGCACATACGTGCCGTCGATTCTCGCGTGGGATGCGATCTTCCGGTACATCGACGATGTCGGTGCGCCACCGCCGTCGTTTGCGGCGTTGCATGGAGATGCGCCGACACATTCGCGAACAGCTCGCGGAGGCGCGTCTGGTGCGATGGCCACAGGAGGTGGCGGATCCACCGGTGGATCCGCAGTGCAGATCGTCACGGCGAAGGAGCCCGATGCTCGCCCAACAGCCGTGTGGTATACGGGGCGGCCGGGTGATCGCTATATCGGCGTCGTCCATGGCACGTTGCATGACAGCAACCCCGAAGCCATCGACACGCTGAATCGGAAGTCCTCGACGGACACGAGTCACGATGGGACACGCATCTACCTCCCCGAAGATCGCTACATCTTCCATCGTGCATCCGGCGCCGAGTCGTACGCGGAAATCGCAGACCGCTACCACATGTCTACATCAGACGTGCTCCGCTGGTCCGGACGATGGTCGGCACTCGATGTCGCGAAGGCCGAACTCGATGAATGTGCGTGGCGCGGTTGCGGTGCAGGTCGCCTTCGGCCACGCGCCGGTGCGCAGCTCCTCGTACGTCGCTAGACAGTCCCTACCCGAACACCCCAATCGCATGATTGGGGTGTTCTTCCATTGTGCTACACTGGAAACAGTACGACTCAATATTCTGTGTATATGGATCAGCAACAACAGGGGATCCAACGAGATCCCATCGAGCATTTTGCTTTTGAACTTATTCGCGCCACCAACCTCGACGTGCTCCCGCTGGACGCGCAGGTCGTGGTCGCCACACAAATTCGCGATCAGGTGCAGCAGCGTATCGGTATCATCGCTGTGCAGAATCTTGACGATGATGGGCTCGATGCGTTCAATACGCTCATGGAGCGTGATCCTGCACCAGAGCCGGAGGAGTTGCAGGAATTTTTTGCAGAGCGAGTTAGTGGATTTGAGGAGAAACTCCAAGCCGCCCTCCTGGCGTTCGCAGACGAGTTTATGCAGGAGATGCAGACGCAGCGCGCGACGGCGAAGGCATAACGATGTATGGCCGACGACCTACAGCAGCGCGTAGCCGAATTCAAGCAGTTTGCGGATGAGACACTCCGCGAGCTTGATCGGCTGTCCGAGGAACAGCGCGCGCTCTTGAAGCGCGTGCTTGATCGTATTGATGCGGCGGGTCTCGAGGAGGCGCGCAACGCTTTGAAGAACGGGTAATATATGCCAACCGACATCGTTAAGAGTACAACCTCGGAAGATGACGGACTTCGCGAGTCCGCTGCGCGATCCGAGCGTTCACCGAGCCAAGAGGCGGAGTACAACGAGTTCATGGCGTTCGTCCATAAGGCCGTGGAAAGGGCGGAGCATCAGGTTGATGCGATTGAGAGTGCAGGGCATCGCATCGAGTTCCTCTGGGAAAAGTATGGGGTGCACCCCGCGCGGCTTTCTAAAGAAGACCGTGATCATGCGCATACACTTTATCAGCAGGCGAAGGAACATCTTCTCGATTTACGTGAACGCGCAGAGGCGGAAGAAAGTACAGCACCCGGTGCCGAGATGCACCATGCTGTTGCAGATGGGGCAATTGAGAGCGAGAGTCGCGAGCTGTCGATATGGCAGCGTCGTTTCAGTGTTCTCGCCGAAGGACTGGTGCGAGATGCGGAGCGTGGATTGGTGCCTCTGGATCAGGCGGATGATCAGCTTGAGCGTTTAAGGGACAGCATGGATTTGAGCTTTTCAGATGACGACCGTACTGCAGTAGACGAGCTTCTCATGGAGCTGCGCGGTCGGTTACACATGATTGGTTCGGAAGAGATTGACGATGCGTCGACAACCGCGCGAGATCGATCCCCCGATGTGCCGATTGTCGAGTTTACAGGAACATTCGGCAGCTCAGAAAAGAGCACGCGCCCGCCCGCCGTGGATTCTGGGTGGGAAGCCACCGGCCCGGGCGCAGCGTTTGATCGCCTTGATGCGGGTGAAACAACAACAGGGAGCGCGGCGGTTGATGTCGCCTCGTCGGCAGGCGCGGCCACTCCCGGATTTACGGAGCGCTCCGATGTGGAAGTGTACGAGCGATTGGGATCGAGCAGGAGGAAGGCGGTGCAAGAAATGGGATATCACGTGAATGTTGCGAAGTTGATGGAATCTGGGTTGGCTCGATCAGATGCAGAGGAGATGGCGGCCATGGCTTGTACTGATCGTGTCCAGCGGAGAGATGGATTTGGTGTGAACGGAGCGATGCTCGCAAGCGTGCTGTTTGATCAACAAGAGACGCCGATTGAGGAGCGGGCTGAGTTTAGTGTGCTGAGCGATGCGCTTCCGGGGGTTCCAAAGGAAGAGCTGAAGGAAGCGGTCGAGCAGTTGGCCGAGTGTACGAAAGAGCGCATTCGGAACGAAGTGATTCAGCAACATGGTGGCATGAAGAAGGCGGCACTCGCATTGGGTGGGTATGTGACGTTGGGTATTGCGCTGGAGAATGTGCTTCCCGGGCTTGGATCGGTGACCGCCGCAGTTCGATCGGTGCGTGCGTGGCAGCAGGGGAAGGTGAGTAAGCGGAAACAGGAAGTCGCAATGCAGGAGTTCCATGAGCGTCTCCGAAGCGGCGCGCTAGTCAATAATGAGATGGATCATATATTGAGCGACCTCGCGACATTGATCGCCATGAAGCGGCAGGATGCCATTACGGAAAAAACGAAGACCGTGAAGGGCACGAGCGTTCAAGATGAGCTTGGTCTCTACTTCGATTATTTTTGTGATCTACCTCCCGAGGCAACGCCTGAGATGCGCGCGGAGTTGGCTGCGGTTGGTGGTGCGCTCTTCGAGATGAACGTGCGCACGAATGAAATCGCGAGCGCCGAAGCGGCGCGACGACCGGGATTATTCGCGCGGGCGATGCACGGTGTCGATCGAGTATTGGAACATCCGGCTATTCGTGGTGGGAAGACCGGAGAGCAGCGCGCGCTCACGGCGGCGGTGTTCGGACTTGCCGGTATTGCCGCACGCGGCATCCCGATTGTTCGGAATGTCCTTTTTGCATTTGTAGGTGAGAAAGTTGGTGCAGGAGCTGCGTCTTTGATAACGGATCGAGTGACTCGATCTGGTCGGCGGAGCAGTGCACTTGAGTTTGATTTCGATGAGGAGTATGAGATAGCAAACGCGCGCGCACGGCTAGCAGATTCAGAATTTCGAATGAAGCAGCCCGCAGCGTGGATGCGTTTGAGTGAGGCGGTTCAGGCGGAAGAGGCAAAGCTGCTTGACCGTGTAGGAGGTGCGATGGATCGAGTGAGCAAGCAGAACGAATTTATGATGAAAGCTGCGCTGTCTCGTCGGAGGGATGTTGAAACAGCTGCAGTGGCAACAAAGAATCTAGGCCGGCTTTATGGTGCGGCCATTGGTGCGCTGGTTGGACCGGAGATCGTTCAGGCGATCGGACACTTCGCGGTGGAGAAGCTGCAGGGAGCGTCCGAGTACGTTAGCAATGCGATGCATGGCGGTGGTGAGGCATCTGCCGCGTCTGCGGAAACGGTCGCAGCGGCAAAGGGAGTTGCCGCTGCTGCGATGGGAGGTGTCCATGCTGGAGGCGGAGCGCCTGTGGAGTATGTCAGTGATGTTAGCGGAGAAGAAGTAGAAGGGTCTACCGAAACGCAAATATCAGGTGGGAGCGGTGGGAGCTTGGGCGAGCAAGCGCTAATGCGAGCGCACCAGATGATCGCGGAGAAGTGCGGTGCGCTCGGCACGACGCCTGACCTCTATGCGGCCGCGACGTTTAAGCCCGGCGAGGGATTTACATCGTCAGTGCTCCGCCAGCTGCAAGCTGAACCGGAGCGGTTTGGTTTCAATGGAAATTCTGACAATCCGAGTACTGTTGCGCGTTGGGCCATGCGCATGGCAAAGGATCTCGCGATCCACGAAGGATTTCTTGATGCGGATCGTATAACCACCACGCATGGGATTCGAGTTCCGGAAGGGGAGACGTTGCGTATTGTGTTGCGACCATCGGGGAGTGGTGGTCTTCCGAGTGTACAGTATGATGGAGGACATCAAGTGGTTGAGTATCATCATGTTGCTGGTGCAGAGCGACATGAAGGTGCGGGTGAGGCAATAACACCGGTAGAGAGAGATGTAGCCATTCAGCGGATCGAGGGGAGCGTGGGGGTGAGACTTGGCGAGCTGCAGGCCATGGTGGAGGGTGCTGGTCGTGGTGGAGACGCGTATCGGCTCGCGCACCAAGTAACACAAGCGCAGGTGCAGGCACTTTCCGAGCAATGGCAACGACTTGAGGCCGGAGAGACTCGGGATGCACTTCTCGAGCGAATTGAGGGATATAATTTGTGGCTCGATGAGAACTCACCAATGGCGAGTGCGGGAGAGGTTGGGAGCGCTGCTGCGGGAGCTGGAACGGCCGAAGGGGTGGAACCTGAGATTCCACCACTTCCGCGCGTGATCGAGAACCCATTGACGCACGAACCGATTCCGGAGCCATCCGAATCAGCTCCGAGTGTGCCTCTTAGTGACCAATCAGTAGCCCAGGAGCCGGAGATCGCAGCTCCTTCACCGGCCGAGGATGGTTTGGAGACTCATGAAGGATCAAGTATAGAGCATCACGCACCAGGTTTGCCTCCACCACCGGAGAATTTGCCGATTGTTGGCGGTGAGGTGATCGATCGGAGCGCCCTTGCAGATATCGCTGAGCGGGTTGGTGGCGGGCAAGAAGAAGGAGGGGGAGTCGACCCATTCGCTAGTAATGAGTTCGATGCTAATGAGGGTGCTCGCGCTGCGGCGCAAACCGATGCATTGAGTGAAGGGGAAACACCGCATGCCGGTGCTGATGCGATGGCACCAGATGAGCAGACACGCCACTACGTGGAGCTGGTACAGCGAAACTGGCGTGGGAATCTTCATCCGGTTGAGGGTGTTGCTGTGGGGCAGCTATTCCGTGTTGGTGAAACCAGTGCCACGATCAGTCCCGAGGAGGTGAATTGGCTCCACAACCACTCGATGCAGCAGTTGTTCCAAAAGACTGAAGATCCGGGACCGCTTGGAAAGCTTGCGCGGTTTGTCGCAGAGCGATTCGCCATGACTCATACGGGCAGTGTGCACCTTCCGGAAGGTGGGACGTTCACGCATGATTTCGCGAAGGGCGAACTGACGAGGGCTCTTGGGAGAGATTCGGGGGAGATGGCTGAGGGATATCTCCGATATAATCATTCGTATATTACTGGCGAGACGGGAGGTTCCTGGGGTGAGTCGGTAGCTGCGGCTTCCGCTGCGACAGGCGGCAGCGAGGCCACAGAAGCCGTGCCACCGGCGCAAGGTGAAGCTCCCAGCGCGGAGGCGGCCGCAGCGGCCGTACCAGAACCGAGTGCCGAAGCATCCCAGCTTTCGCAAGACTTGCGGACACGACT
>JBDRLD010000084.1:0-20873 GCA_043813445.1 Candidatus Uhrbacteria bacterium | reverse complement strand
GAGTCGTTTTTCGTTTACATTTTCTGTAATTTTGTCACTGCTCTCGACTTCAACCGCGAGACGGTGTTGTCCTTCATGACGCCTTTCTCGGCTGCTCGATCGAGCGCCTTCTGGACGTCCTTGAATGCTGCACCGGCCTGCGCCGCGTCACCCGATTCGAGCGATCGCTTCAGCTTTCGACGGAGAAACGTCACACCATCGCGGACGCCCTTGTTCCGTACTGCGTGGCGCTTTGACTGGCGGAGGGCTTTCCAGGCGTTTGCTTTATTTGGCATAAACTACAAATGATTGCAAAAAAGGAAGAGGGGGGAGCCGAGTGTACTGGCAAGATGGCTACTGCGAAGAGCACCCGACTCCCCCTCAGTCCGTACACTAGCGCACCCCAAAAACAACGTCAAGGCCTTATCCGACCTGCTTCATAATCTCCTGCACAAACTGCTTTGCACTATGGACGTCCACATTTGCCCCTCCCATGCGTGTTTCGTCGAGTACACCTCCTCCTTCAACGCCGAGTGACGGAGCACCGATACCGTTGTCAATTGCGATTCGCTCGGCCACCTGCTTGTAGTACTGCTGCGCCGTTTCATTATCCGCGCCTGCCGCGTGCAGAAGCTCGAGCGCAATATGTGAAACCCATCGAGTTGCAGTTACTTCCTGTGTGTCCGGGAATTCATCAAGCCCCCCGCCGGTAGAATCGGGTCCGGCATCGGTATTGGGCTCGATGACATCCCCAACACCCGCATCGCTGCCCTCCGGAGACTCTGCCGTCCCGCGATCTCCACGATCGATATTGGATGCGAGTAGCGAGAGTGCAACTACCAACGCAATGCCCGCCCTCCGCGCAGGGATACGAAGCTTGTCGAGGAGCCCGGCAAGACGACCCTTCTTCTCGTCATCGGATTCCTCGGGAAGCATGCCGGTTTTCACATCCGGCTGCAACTCCTGCATGAGCAATGTACCATCTTCACCGAACAGCTCCTCCATATTCTGCCATGACTGCTCGGTCTGCTCCTCCATGAACGTATTTGGGTCCTGCGCCATCTGTTCGAACACGCTCGTCGGACTCTCGCCCTGATCGCCTTGTACGAATGGATCCTTGTCCGGCATCACCGGTTCCGCAGTGTCCTCTTGCCCTTCCTCAGTCGCCTCGCTCGTATCGTCCTTTTTCTCCTTTGTCGCAGCACGCTTCTTCTGCTCGAGACCCAGGTACGAGAGCACGCGTTGCTCCACCTGCCACATCGCGATTTTGCGTGCCTCCGGATCCTCAACGCCGGATGCGGCATGCGCACCGAGTACTAACGCCTTGAGTACGTCCTTATCTTCGAACGATCCCGGGAGTGTCTCATTCGATCCAGGCCGACGAATCCGCCAGTGCCCCTTTGGATCGCTCGTATTCCTGAAGATGCCGAGCTCGCGGAGCGTCGCCTCGTAACTCGCACCATGTTCCGATGCGAACTTCGTAATCACCGCCTCGAGTGACATGGAGGAGAGAAGCTGATCCGGCTTCAAATTCTTCAGCTCCGCCTCATCGATAATTTTCTCCCCGGCCAACTCCTTCCGCGCGGACTCCGCCTCCTTCCCGAGATCAACAGCCAAATTAAATGCTTCTTCTTCGGGAGAGAGTTCCGTGCCCGGACCACGCTCAGGCACCTGAACATCCTGCTCATCTGCCGTCAAGCTACTATGAGCGGCGATCTCTGCGTCGTCCTCGTTATCGGATACGGAAAATTTCTCTGCGGAATTGGCCATACCTTTAATCGTTTACGACTACTTGAATCGCAGTGTTGCAATGAGTGCATCAAGGGTCATTGTCTCATCAATTCCATGTGCGAGGAAGAGCATATCATATGCCTGTCCGTCTCGACGCATGGCATTCGGGATCACAAGGTAGTTCAACGGCTCTTCTTCTTCAGTCGGGGCAAATGTATCGTCGTACACCGGACTCATAATACGTGCGAGCACGGCATCGCGTTCATCAAATTTCATGCGAACGAGTTCGGCCACCTCTCCGTATCGATCGTTCAATATCTTCTCAATATCGTCATCACTCAGCACGAGGCTCATGTGGAACGGTGGCGAGGGATAATCGGTTCCGCCAATCATCTCGTACCCGGGCGTCGTCATCTCAATACTCACGAGCGGCATGTGATTGAATCCGAGTGTCGCGCGCGTGCCTCCGGCATGGACTTCGCCATCTTCCACTGTTCGAATTACCTGTGTTAGTCCCCACGAACTTGGGTAGCAGAAAGTAAATTCGGTGCTCTCCAATACCGCATCAAGTCCACTCGGACATTCGAGCGCGATGCTTGGTGACACGAGCTCCAGCGCACCGTCACCCGTAAGCGATGCGCGCGCATACCCCTTCCGAATTGCAGTCCCAGGAGGAATCGGCTCGGCATCGACAGCAACGGTTTCGCACGGAGTATACGCAAGTAACACCGACGTATCCCCCGCTTCCACAACGGAGAGCTCCTGTGCTTCATCCATTCCAAGTGACTCCTGCAACGATGCGATAATTACCTGCTCATTTCCGGCCGCATCCTTCGCAATGAGCTGCTGCATTGCCTGTCCGCACTCTGCCGGTGCTTCGGTCACTTCCCACGTCACCGGTGCCGTCAGTGTGTCGGTGTCCCCATCAGTACTCGGGGCCTCCACAACCGCCTCTACAGCGTCCGGTGGTGTACCGGCAAGCTGCTCGATCTGCCGCTGCTGGCGCCAGACGATAAGTGTCCCGATGATGAGGATGAGGATGAGCCCGAACTCGGTCACCCCAAATCCTCGCTTTTGCGTTTGCGCACGCGACGAACCCGTCGGGGACGACGACGGCTTCCGTGCTGCTTTCTTCGTTGGCATAGGTCTTCAGTTACCCCTACCGCTCCAATACGGTAGACGAGTTTTACTTACGAATCAATCTCCTCCTCGAGCACTTCCACATTTGCACTCGGTTTGAGCATCTCGACGCGCTCCATCCGAACGGCGAGCCTCGAATACTCCGTACTCACACTATCTATGGCGTTCTTCGCGTTCGTGACATGACGACTCACCAGCGAAACCGACTCGCCAAACTTCCCAAATTCCTGCTGCACTCCCTTCAAAAGCTCCCACACCTTCATTGCTTCCTGTGCAACCTTCCCCCGCTCAAGCCCCATGAACACCGCGCGGAGAAAATGGAAGAATGAATTCGGCGACACGAGGAGCACCTTCCGCTCGCGAGCAAATTCCATGAGCTCCGCCGATGCGAGCACTACATCGTAAAAAAGTGCCTCGGACGGGACGTACATCACCGCGAAATCTACCGTCCCTTCTTCTGTGAGAATATACTTCTTTCGAACGTCATCAATGTGCTTCTTCACCGAACGCGTGAACTCACGCATGGCGGTCTTCGCCTCTTGCGGATCTTCCGCTTCCTGCGAACGACGCCATTGCTCAAAAGGAAACTTTGAATCGATTGGGATAAAGCCACCTTCGGTGCGTACGATTGCGTCGACGGTTTCGCCGCCACGGAACTTGTGCTGCAGCGTGTAGTGCTCACGCGGGAACACCTGTGCGAGCGATTCCGCCAAAATGTGCTCTCCAAGATTCCCGCGAAGCTTTGGCGCATTGAGCACCTCTTGGAAACGTTTCAAATTTTGCCCGATCTCCTGCACTCCGCCAAGCTCCTTCCCCACGTCGCTCATCGTCTTCGTGACCGCGCTCATGCTCGTCGCAATGTACGATGCCGCCCGGTCAAGCCGCTCGTTCACCGACTTCGTCGTCTCGTCGAGCCGCTGCTGCATGCCCTGAATGTTCTGATTGAGGAGCTGTGCCGAGCGATCGTCCTGCTGGCCAGCCCGAAGATCACGGATTTGCCGCGTGAGTGCAATGAACATTACAACAAATCCCAATATGAGTACTACAAGAATCACGGGGAGAAGCGTGTCCATAGAACGCGAGTCGCAATATTTTGAGAAAAGGCGCGAAGACCCATAAGGGCCGCGCAGAAACATCGTACCCTACCTACGCGCGCAGGGCGAACCCATGGCTTGACAGAGGGGCCGCGCCGTGATACGGTCACACGACCGCAATGGAGCGGTGTTCCTTCAAACACAACACTCCTTTCCACGGAGAGGCCGGACATGCACATTGTTCCATCTGTGCCGAACGATCTCAAAGCCGTGTACCGAACCATCATCCGCCCGAGAATCATCACGATGTACGGAATCTCGGACATCGTTACTCCAATACGGCCGCAAGTTCGAGAGGACGCTTCGGAGCGATTCCTCCTCTGCACCGCCGCTCATGGTATGCACTCACAGTGCTGCTTCTGTGATTGTGTGGAAAACGCTGGCGGTCGTTACATTGAGTCATTCAGTACCAGTGATGGCGAATCCGCTCGAATAGTCGAACTGGTTGGCAATGGCGCGTATCGATTCGAAACCGACAGCCATATTAGCGCGATCTCTCATCGAGTGCGCATCAGTGCATGCGATGCACACGCGCGTCTCCTGGAAATCCTTACCCGCCACATCAAGCGACAAAATGTCGTCGCTCTCCAGTATGTCCTGAGTCTTCGCACAATCGCGCGTGAGCTGGATCGTGGCGTGACATGCATACCAACCGAGTATCTTCCCCCGGATCCGGACGTTTCGCTCACATGCTTTGTTTGTGGACTATCGTCCGGGGGCTTCACAAGCTGTCGCATCGTCGTGCCGTCGTCCAAAGTGCCCGTCGTTTCCGTTATGTTTTCGGAGTCCCCGGAAGTCGAGGCGGTTTTTAATGGATCGTCCCAAATGCGCATCAGCGCTTGCCCTACGCACGACTCGGCGCTCCGAAGTATCTGGAACTCGATGATCAGCACGTGCCTCGTGAATCGTGTCATGGTTACGCGGACCCAGTCCACCGTAGTGTGTCCACCGATTCGTCCGACAAAGGCAATCAGCTTTGCCTCCATACTCGACGCCGAGCACCTAAGCGACAAACACTGCATGGTTTGTGGTGACTCGGCAACGAACGGCATTGGTGGTGCATTCCACACGCACACAGACGGTGACGCAAAGCATCTACTCGCAGTACTCGATCGGCGCGGTCGTCTGACGATTGACGAGGGGGGACTTCCTGCTGTTGTCATCGCCTGCTGCTCGGCACACGAAAACGTGTTCCTTCGCATTCGCAGGCTCCTCCTTGTCGGAGGAAATGACGTGTATAAGACGGACATCGATGCACTACGTACAACGTCTCCATAACAACTCAGCACCACCAACCTCGGCCATCCCGGCCGAGGTTTCCATTTTCCTTCGTATAAGGTCGAGCCCATCCTCACGTATGGGCGGTCTCTTGACCCGTCGCATGACTGGGTTCCATGGCCGCCCGCGTGTGGTGTAGGACGAACGCGAAGCGGGACGGGCGGGGATTCCTGCCCGCCTCTGGCGGGGAACCCCGCCCCTACGTCAAACAGGAAATGACGCAGTAAGCTGACGGGGTATCGACTCGTAGCGGGAATCAAGTCGATGCACTATGACCCGCGTATTGACAGCGATCCGTAAGCATGCTACGCTCGGACGACGGCTTTTGCCGCGCCCTTTTCCATGTGAGAGGAGCATTCATGACCACCGCGCAAGTTGCCGATCATGGCGAACTCAGACGCGTCATCCGAGATGTCGTCATCCCGAGCCTCAAAGCAGCGTACGGTGATTCCTTCCAACCACTACCCATAGTAGTGCCGGTAGCAATGTGTTCCTTCGGGCAGACGGCTACGAAAGGGCACTGTCCGTGCTGCTTCGTCTGCCGCGCAAAAGATCCGAATGGAATCGAATTCCAATCGTACGCTTGTAGTAAAAACGACGCCCTCGCTGCTGAGCGACTCTTTCGCTTCGGTACCAGCGTCGAGCAGTCTGGGTTTCTCTACTCCGGCGCGAGCTTGACACACCGTGTCGTCATCCATGCATGCACGGCACATAGAAAGAACCTCATAGCACTCCGCGAGTTTATTGGCTATCAAACCACACTTGCCGAAGAAGATGTCCAGGAAGCACGCGCGATCTCCACCGATCGCGGCATCCCAATCCGTCAAACCTGCTATGAGAACGAGTTCATGAGTGGGTGTGTAGTTTGTGGCAAGGGACGCCACGAACGCCGACGGTGCCTCTCCCTTATCACACACAACTACCGTGCTGCGGATCGCGTCGTCGACATGCTCGGAGTCACGCACGCAACGATGCGGAAATCAACCCGTATCAATGAAGAATACCTGTACTCCGTATGCGTCGGTGTATGCGATAACCATGGCGCAGTGCTCGACGAGCTCCAGTGTGTGGTCGATGCAAACCGACGGATCACGCCGGAGATGTTCTCGCAGATCGTACGACGTGAGCGCGCAACACAGCCGCGCGACTGCTCTCCCGAAAACGACTCTCTTGCACATGGTGATGTCGCATCCGTAGGTGGATTCACCACCCCGACTGCACACATGCATCACTGCTTTGTATGTGGGAGGATGGCAGAAAACTGGGCATTCTCCATGACCCTTCGCACTGCCGAGGCGGGGTGCCAAGCGATTACACTCTTCGATGGTTGTGGTGCCAGCTTCCAGCCACTTACCGACTTGAAGCATGTTGCAGGTGAACTCATCATCGGATCATGTTCGATACATGCCCATGATCTTCGCAGACTCGGAAGCCGCCTCCTAAAGGGTGAGCACCTCAGTCGAGCAATGATCACGGAGGAGCGACACCCATAAACCACCCCACACGCCCCAACTCCGGTTGGGGCGTGTTCCTATTGAAAGGAATAACAGGGTCATTTCTCGGGCTTGACAGCAAGGGCGGGCCATGCTACGTTCATATGACGGCTTCGGCCGCGCTGTTTTCCAACGAGAGGAGCACCCATGACACTCGCGCAGGTCGCCGATCGCGGCGAGCTTCGCCGCGTCTTCGAGCGTGTGATCCGCCCCAAGCTCATCGAGCAGTATGGCATCGTGATCAAACACCAGCCACCGAAATCCCTCTTGCACCGCGTGGTCGGTGGCCTCCTCGGTAGCGCGTCACAGTGGATTACCCGCTCCGAAGAGTTCTTTCCGAAGCGCATCGGGAGACAGATACACTATGGTTGTTTCGTCTGTGGTGGCCCACGCCGCGAGCTCGAATGCATCGCCTCTCCGATCCAAGACATGGAGACCGGACGACGCATTCTCTCGCTCTTCCCAAACGGAGGAGTGGAGCTACGCACCTCCAAACAGACCGATCAGCCACACATCATCGTCGGCGCCTGTGACCTGCATCGACCGAACCTTATCGATCTCTTCGCTTCCACGAAGCAGCAGGCCGGATATCACATCAACCCGGATATCGTCAGCGACGCACGGATGCCAAACTCGTTCGGTGCGCGGCCGATCAGGCCACACGAAGTCGCGCAGCAGCATCCAGCGCGCATTGTCGATTGTATCGTACTCGAAGAAGTTGTGACTCGACACACATCATGCTGCTTCGCATGTACGACGCACGATCCGGATATGCACCTCTGCATCGAGACGACGGGGATGTGGATGGACCGTGCGATGGACATCAGCGAATGTTGTGCGTACCGCGCCGATGTCGTCAGTGACCCGCAGCGCCCCAACTCGCACCATCGCGTGCGTATTGGTTCGTGTGTGGAGCACCGTCCCATGCTCTACCGCCTCCACCGGTCACTCCGAGACGCAAGTCGCATCTCTCGAGGAATCGTCGAGGCGGCAAAGAACATACCACTCAACACCTCGGCCACGCTGTCCACTGGTGGCGTCGGGTGCACGACGGGATGTGCGTACACCAACCTCATCATCAGTCATGTTCTTTCGCATCCGGTGAGTGGGCACTGCTTCATCTGTGGGGTAACACTTCACGAGTGTGACGTGCTATCCGGATCCATCGGCAAAAGTGAGTCAGTACAGCACTTCACTCGGGACCTTCGGGAAGGCGCGCACTGCGCGATTCTCCCATCGCAGCACGGAGAAGACTTCCTCGCATTCTCCGCCTGTCGATCACACCTACCACACCTCAACCGCTTCAAGCGGATGATCAAAGAAAACGGGAACTGGCTGAGTTCGGGCATCGTTGCCAACGCTCGCATCTATCAAGAGTAATTACCGCACGACCAGAGACGGCCCGGCATCCACCGGGTCGTTTTCCTTATCTGTCTTGCAGTACAAGGCCTCATATTGGGCTTCCTTATACAAGTACTGGGCCGTGTGTTGACAAAAATATGGGCACGTACTACAATGATCCGACGTTCGTTCCCAACCAAACCAACCCCTTTCGAAGAGGGCACACGATGGATAACGAACTCGTAACAACCATTGTCTCCGAGCTCCGCAACGTGATGCACGCCGTTATCTACCCAGCGCTACGCGAGCAGTATGGCGACGCGCTCCCCGACTGCTCACCATTCGATCTCTCCATCCCATTCGAACTTGCCGACCGCGCGCGCATGCGCAACGGACGCGGGTGCTTCGTGTGTGGAGAATACTGCGAGGATGCGCAGTACATGAGCATCTCCTCGTATGGGCTGAACACCGACGAGCAGCGCATCGCGATGATGATGTTCAAATACGGCATCATGCTGTACCCGCCACCGAACATGTCGACGCAGTACAATTGGCTCCGTCTGCTTATTAGCGCATGTCCGGAACACGTTCGCGAGCTCCTCATGCTCGAACAGTACGTCATGCGCAATCACAACCTTACCGCTCGCGTCGCGCAGCGCATTCGCTCCATCGGCTTACACCGAAGCACGTGCGAGGAGCGCTCGGACATCTTCATCGGCAACGGGCTCTTCTCGGTATGCCAAAAACCATTCGAACGCGCCGACACGTCATGCTATGTCTGTGGGGTATCCGACGAACTTCAGACCTGTGTCGATTTCATCGGGCCGGGGTCGATTATCGAAAACTTCGAGCTCATCTTCGGATCGCTATTTACCCACGAGCTCACGGATGACGATGATACGGAGCGCGCCATTGTCGCTACATGCACGGATCACCGGGTAGCACTCAAACGCATGGTGACACTTATAAGAAGGAGGCGCGGCGTTTCGTCGTCCATGATCTACCGCATTCGTTCCGCGTTCGGAACATAGGATTGTTCGACGAACTTCGAACCTTCACAAATCATCAACCACCGAACCAAGTTGGGACGGAGGCTGCCATGGAGCAACACGCACGCACGGCAGAACTACGCGACGTCTTCCATGACGTGATCTATCCGATGCTCGTCGCCGAATATGGTGAAGCTCTTCCGGAGCCACCACCAGTACAACGATCGTGCATTGTCACATCGAGCGCTGGCGATTGGGCGGAATTCCATCCAGGAGTGATCGATTACGGCCACACTTCGGGCTGCTTCATCTGTGGCGGAGCAGCTCGAAAGCAGCACCGCCTCACTGCTCTTATGTTCTCGCGTACCGAAGCATCTCGCGTGGTTTATATGATCGGTCGCGGAATTTTTGTCGTAGAACCTCCATCAGTTCCAAAGGGTTCGACTGAGTGGATTCCGGTTGTGATCGGGGCGTGCGCGTTGCATCGCGGTAATCTAGAACGCCTGGAAGAGCTTACCAGCGGGCGACACACCATCTCGCCGCGCATCATTTCCGAGGCGTGGCGCTGGCCACTCCAGCAGAGATCGGACGTACCAGCGGTGGACTACATCGTGCTCGACAAGCGTGAGTGCTTCATCAATAGCGAGCTGGTCGCGCGCGTCGGATGTACCCACTGCTTCGCCTGCGGACTCGGGCCTGCCGGGAATCGCTGGGCCATTGAGATTAGCTGTAAAGACTCTGCGCTGGCACGTGGTGTTATTGAGCTATTCGACTCGGGTGCGTGGTTTTCCCCGATCGCCACAATCGGAGAACCCGGAGCGTTTGTCTTTATCGCCGCATGCGAGGAACATCAGCCAAACCTCCGAACCCTTCACAGTCTCATACGCGCACGACGCTACTGCTCCCAAACTATCATCGACGCCTCGCTCCCCACTGGACACGAATATGGCCGCAACCGCGGTCTGCGTGGGCCACCGGAACAACAGACGAGAATGTCGAAAGGGATTGCCTTCGTAGTTTCCGAGCCCTGGCGAACTCACTCACAGACGAATTGCTGCTTCGTTTGTGATGGCCAGCGTCAATCCCGTCCTGTGCTGATCTTCAACATCGAGACGGGGGATGCAAACCAGCTGCTTGCAGCGTTCAAGGGTAAAATACAATTCCGCGTGCTTGCGAACAACGCATATCGCCTCGTCGTCGGCGCATGCGACAAACACGCGCGAGCGCTCGACAGCCTCGAGACGCTCGTCCGGACATATGGGCAACTCTCCACCGTGTCCATCGAAGCGATTCAGACGAGCTTCTGAGACACGATCCACCCTACGACCACCCGGCTCATACCGGGTGGTTTCATTTTGTACGAGTCGATCTTGAACGGCCAAACTCCGCCGGAACGATACGCTTGACAGGGGCGACCGCTCGTGGTACGGTGCTACGACGCTGTTCTGATTGCACATTTGCAACATAAAATGAACGACCCGGAGGAACCGTGGCCCAAAAACAGACCGTAGACAGAGCCGAGCTCCGTGCGGTCCTACGCACGCGTATCTTCCCTGCGCTCGTGAGCGAATATGGTATTCCTGCACGACCCACACCCCTTCCCACTCCGACAAACATCATCTCGCACGCATATCCGCGTGCGGCGGTAAGCGCGATCACAATCGACGAGGCGCCGTGCTGTTTCAAGTGCGGCGGAAAACGCGATCTCTACTTCTGTCTAAATTTGCTCCCCACGCCCGAATACGAAACACGCCGAGCCGCGGATGCATTTTCCCAGGGTGCCGAAGTGACACGCTCGATTGCACATCGTGGCCACGCAGCACTCTCCATCGGCGCATGCGCCGTACATTGGAAAAATCTCGACGAGCTTCGGCAGCGTATCGATGGAGTCAACTTCATAACTCGGGAGATGGTGATCGATGTCATCCGCATACATCATTTGGATATCGATACACCGCACATCGAGGAGCTTGAGGCCGCACGTGCAGATTCGAGCAATCGTTGTGGGACATTCATTCCGTCCAATCGCTTCGCGGTAGAACAGTCCCACGGAAAGCCAACACCGTGCTGCGTCGTCTGCGGTCAGGGGCCGTGGCGGAATCGGAAAACGCTCGTCTTCACACTCGATCACGAAGATGCGCAGGTGGTCGAGGATACGTTCGAAGGTCGAATTGAACAAATGCGCTTCCGAGTCAGCTCGTACGTTTTCGTCGGTGTGTGCGACGCACATTCTGGATTCCTCGAAGGACTCTGTGCGGGCATCGGGCTCCAGAAGGGCTTCGATACGATTGCAATTCGCAACTACCTCGCTAGCGCAGCACCACCCATCCGGAGCCGTTATGAATCGACGGCCGGCGAGTGCGCCTCCGATGAGAATGATGCGCTTGAAACAGAACTTGATGCGTGCGAGCAGAACGCCAATCAGTTACCGGAATCGCTTGAATTCTCATTCGAGCCTCATGCGGTCATCACCAAGACATATGTCGATGCACGACGGTGCTTCGTGTGTGATGCCGAAGATTCAAGCATTGATCATGTACTCCACGCGCGTGTCAAAGACCACGTCGATGCGTACGCGATCATCGAACTCCTTGGTGGCACAAGCGATCGCGGTTGGTACTACCCGTGTGGGGATGGAAGCAACTCGGAAGGAATGGAACACTGCGTCGGGATCGCTGCGTGCGACCATCATCTCGACGCACTCACCGCACTTCGAAAGCTCACCGCCCCGAAATCGCGGATCAACTATGGGCTGATCAAGCAGGCGCGGAGCATGGTTCAGACACCCGTCACACATCTCCTGCCATCAATGGGTGATGTCTTCATGTTCAAGCCTGAGTTAGCCCGAAAACCTTATCTCAAGTGGTATTCATCCCTTGATGGCCCGATTCCGCGATGCTTCATCTGCAACACGAACATCACAAGGAATCCGTACCTGCGACACACGGTGCGCACCCGCGCAAGCGAAAGCATGCTGGTATACGAACTCTTCGGGGGGCGGATCCTGATGGACGACCCTCACCCTCTCGAAGATATAAGCGTGTTCAATGTCAACGCTTGCACCAAACACGCGCAGCACCTCGAGGCGCTCGCCCTGCGCACGGAAGCGACGAGCACAATCAGCATTGAGGCGCTTGGCGACGTCTTCGCCATGGAAATCAAGTAACACAATAGCCGACACCCACGGAAACCCCGTGGGTGTTCTCCTTTTATCCTCTCCCATCCGCATATCAGCGTCATCAGCATTCCCCTCCTATCCGTATCCAACGCTTTGGCTGGCTTGACAGTATTCCGTCAACATGCTACGGTTCGGCGATGTCCTTTCCAATCCAGAGAGGAGTATATATGATCGAAACCACGGACGAACTCCGTCGTGTCTACGAGCGTGTCATTCATCCGATGCTCGTAACCGAGTACGGCGTTGCACTTCCGGAACGCGCCTCACCACACTTCGCCCTACGGTTCCTGGACGATCTCCCATCCTTCGCGGTTGCGAACGGATGCTTCGTGTGCGGTGGCGACATCGATCTCTACTACACCGTCCTAACGTCCACGATTCAGAAGCCATCCGATGGCGTGTACGCACTCGATTGTTTTCAGTACGGACATGACCGAGCTATCACGGGTGCCTGGCTGGAGAAGTCCCGACTTCGTGTCGGCGCGTGCGGTAATCACCGCGGCAATCTCCGAGATCTCGCGAAACGGGTGACCCACAGTGGAACACTCTCTCCACGTATGGTGCAGGTGGTACGCGCAATATCGACATCCAAATACCAGGATCCACCGTACCGTTGGCTCACACGCCTCGCCGAGGAGCGCCTACTCGCCAACGCAGGAGCACCATACGGCGGCTTGTACCAACGCGACTTCCTGATGCGCGAAATAAGCATCGGCCCATCAACGAATGGCTGTTTTGTGTGCGGAGGCCCATGGGCATCGCGCCATTCACTCATCGTCGAAGCACTTTGCGAGCGCACCGCGACCACCATCGCTGCACTCTTTCCGCTGGGGGCGTCGCAGGACGGATCGCGCGTTACAATCGGAGCATGTAATCGTGACGTCAGCATGCTCCGACGTCTCCGATTTCTCGTCACGTCCCATCACGGATTCACGCCATCGCTCGTCGAAGAAGCACTCTTCTCCGCGACACGCACTGACCGAAAACGTGTGGTTGCGCAGTACAATACACTACACCAGTTCGATGTCCGTGGTGTCGGACCGTACGGCATCGCATATCCATGCTATTGCTGTGGCGGCCAGTCACGCGCCAGCCTCATAGCGGTAACAACCGCGAACGACTTCATCGAGCTGAAGCGCGCCTTCTGTGAGTCACGAATTCGCACGGTCGTCCAAGGAGAGTCAGTCCGACTTATCATCTCCGCATGCGCGGGACACCGCCACGTCCTCGAGAGGCTCAAAACCGCCGCGGCGGGATCCAAATCGATCTCCGCATCCACCGCATGGGATATCGTCAATCAGTACTCCTGAATCCACCTACAACTGAAAGCGTCTGTCTTGAAAGCCGGCGATGCCGCTGCTTGGGACAGGCGCTTTTCTCGTTTCGCGCAACCTAGAGTCTAGAATTTAGTGCACCCCCTTGACGATATTTCGTACATGTGCTAGGGTTCCTTGAAGGTTGCGCCATGCGCGATCTCGCACATTGCAATAACAACATGCTTTCGAGGAGGCAAACATGGCGAGCACGAGCGCCGTTGCCGCGCGACCCGAGCTTGTAGCAATCTACGAAGCAAGCATCATGCCGATGCTCCGCAGCATGTACGGTGATGCACTCCCGAAGCGCCGACCGAAACCGCGACGCGCGGATCCGGGCTGCCCGTACAAAACTTCGAGCAGACTGGTGAAGCGACCGACGCCGATGTGTGCGCTCTGTGGACACGGCAGCTGGATGATTCGGGATGCCATAGAATTCTCCGTCCCCGACGAAGCGAGCGGTGAACTGCTCGTGGAACTTCTCGGTACCGGCGCATGGCACTCGCACAACAGCATCAGCGATAAGCACTGGGTGAACATCGGCGCGTGCAACAAACACATCGAGCACCTCGAGGGAATCCGAAGGGCATACGCTGAGTCCGAGCGCAAACAGGAGAAGCGGAAGGCGAAACCGCCACGCACGTCCGGTGCGTCGCGCATCACGCTCGTACGTTCCACGCTCTTTACGGACATCACTGAATCGTACGGGTGCGCCTTCTGTGGAAACATCGAGTCCGGAGGGAGCGTACTAATCTGCCGCGCAGACAGACGCCCCTCAAAGCGCGCGCTCTTGCGACTCGGCACACACGTGCGGCGGTTGAAGTCGCTCAAAAACGCGTTTGCCATCACATCGTGCAGTTCCCATAATGAGGAACTCGCGCTACTCAGCGACATGGTACTCGAGCAAGGATTCGTCGATGCTGACATGATCGCGTTTGCGGACGATGCATTCGAAGCATCCGAAGCGGAATCGAAGCCGCGCGCCACATTCATCAGGACCACGTGTCGATATAAGGTCCCGGGATGCGTCGTCTGTAACACGACGCGTCCCTACACACAGCGCAACGCGGCGCACTTCAGGGTGACGTCGGAGGAGCATGGTCAGCACATCGTCTGGCTGCTCGATGGCAGCGCACGACTTCTCCGCGCGAAGGACTGGGTTGGCAACAAGCCGGCAGTGCTCGTCGGAGTATGCTTCGCGCATACCAATGCGCTCGCGACCATCCGCACGGAGGCGCAACGCATCGGGGACCTCCCGCTCGACCACATCATTCGTCTCCGTGAGGACCATAGGAAGACCGAAGCCACCAATGGCTCCGGCACAACAACAGACGACGTTGTGATCGAGTGCATTCTCGTCCGGCCGATGAAGACCGACTGCTGGGAATCGCACGCGATATGTTTCGCCTGCGGCAAACCCCTCGCTGCCTTTCAGCTCTACGGAAGCTGCACTCTCGAGGTGCTCAATGCCGACGTGCGCGCGGTTGCGCACTGCTTCGACGATCACATAATGAACGATGGTAGCTTCGTACGGTTCACTAAGCTCACGGTCAGCACATGCGAAGAACACGCGGATGCGCTCGAAGAAATCACCCAACGCCTCGCCGGCACCGGCGGCGTCTCGCGAGACATAGTACAGGAGTGCATCCTGGACCTAACCAAATAGCGCAGCACCACCGTTACGATAGACACCCACGGAAACCCCGTGGGTGTTCTCCTGTCCGCATCTCCTATCCGTATCTCCCATCCGCATATCAGCATCATCTGCATCCCCCCTCCTATCCGTATCCAGCGCTTTGGCTGGCTTGACAGCCACGCAGCAACATGCTACAGTTCCGCGATGGTCGCTTGACGACCAGCATGTCCATTTCAAAATGCCACTCATAATAGAAGCGACACAGGAGAACACCATGCATCAATGTGGCACACACAGTGCGTCTCGCGGAGAGCTCCGGGCGGTCATGAATGCAATCATCATCCCCGCGCTTCGCGAGGAGCACGGGGATGCCATCACCGAACGAAAATACCGCGCATCGGCGCGGTCGCAATCCCACGGCATGCGAAGTGTCAGCGAGCACATGCGCTCGGCCATGTTCGTCTCAACCGCCAGAATGCAAAAGGGAGAATACACCGGCTTCGCGTGCACATTCTGTGGAAGCGACGCAGGCAAGCAGTCGCTCGCGTACTGCACGGTTCGTAATCCCACTATCGCATCGCTGACCATTCGTGCGCTCGAAGAGGAATCAAAGCGCAGCGCGTACTCGGTCGAAGAGACACCGGACGCAATTGGGCTCTGCTCGTGTGAGCAGCACCGCTCACAACTTATGTTCATCGTCCGAATGATCAACCGGAGCGGGATCTTCGATCTCAGCGTTCTCTTCGACATGATCGACGAGCAATCGTATCCGACGATACGCTGTGCACGTAATACCTGCCGAACCGATCACCTGTGTGTATTCTGTGGTAATCAAGATGCGGGTACAAATCACCCGTACATCGTCTGTGATATGGTGAGCGCGGGATGCGCGAAGGAAATCATCGAGCGAATCAAGGTTCCGAGCGCGGTGATTCGCTCCGAAACCAACCCTGAACGCATCGCGATCCATGCGTGCAATGCACACAGCCGACAGCTCAACGCATTTCTCGAGTACCTCGACCGCACACGCGTGTTCAGTATGCGGCTGCTCAAAAATCTCGAAGATGTAACATTGGAATGCGCCGCATTCGTCATCGGGGACGCCATCTCACAGAGTTTCTCGACGCCCGGTTGTGTCATCTGCGGTGGTCCGAATCAACGTCGCTTGTCGCTCGCAATCTTCCTCGAAGACCGCACGATCGCCGAACGCCTTGCAGATGTCATTGGGTCCGGCGCGCGGGCCCACTTTGGGAAACGCTCACGCAGCGCGCTCATCATCGGCGCCTGCAAACGCCACGACCACATCCTTTCTCGCCTTCGCTCGAGCAACTACGAGCAGCAAGACCTCTTCACGACCGCGAGCATTAACCTCCTGAGGCGTGAATGTCGCAAGGCGGAAGAGACGGAGGACCAAGCATCTGAGCGGGACTTAGACCAATTCTCGTGTACACATGTCTTCGGCCCGACACACATCCCTCCTCCGTCTGGCTTCGCTAGTCAATGCATCGCGTGCGGCACGACCATCCCGAGCGGCGACGGAGTTTCCGTGGTCAACGTGAAGCTCCTGCACGACGACAAAGATACTGTGAAGACGATAACCTATGGGCGGTGCATTGTGTACCGAAACGGAGGAGGATCGCACGCTTCGTTTTCCGCGTGCCCTGCGCATGTGAGAGAGTTATCTAGTCTCGCCGGAATGGTCCGTCGACACAAGCTGCTCTCACGCGAACGCCTCAAGCGCTTCGTCTTCTGCGCACCGGGTAAGTAGACCAGCTACAAGACGACAACGAACAGCCCCCCACCCTTTGACGGGTGGGGGGCTTCACATTACTCCGCGTGCGATTGCTGGAGTTGCACGAGGCGATGGTAGAGGCCATTCTCGTGGAGGAGATTCACATGCGATCCCTCTTCGACGATACGTCCGTCCTCGACAACCATGATGCGATCCGCGTGCTGGATGGTCGAGAGGCGATGCGCGATGATGATAATCGTCACGCGCCCATGGAGCCGCTCGAGCGACTCCTGAATCGCATGCTCGGACTCGACATCGAGCGACGAGGTCGCCTCGTCGAAAACGAGTATCTTCGGCTTGCGCACCAGCGCGCGAGCGATACACACGCGCTGCCGCTGTCCACCGGAAAGCTGCATACCCTGCTCGCCAACAACAGTGTCATATCCTTTGGGGAGCATCCGAATAAACGCGTCCGCGCTTGCGAGCTGTGCGGCTTCGTACACCTCGTCGTCGGTTGCATCGAGCTTTCCGAACCGAATATTCTCCGCAACCGTTCCATTGAACAGCTGCCCCTCCTGCGGCACGTAGCCAAGCTGCGATCGGAAGTGCGTACGGAGGAGCGTACGGACATCGTGTGTATCGATCCGCACGGCACCCGTGGTGACATCGTAGTGGCGGAACAAGAGCTTCACGATCGTGGACTTCCCGCCGCCGCTCGGTCCTGCAATCGCAATGGTTTCTCCTGGTGCGATGGCGAATGTGATGTGATCGAGTACCGCCTTTCCATCACCGTATGCGAACGACACACCATCGAACGATGTGGCGCCGAGAAGCTGCACACATTGCGCGTCGGGCGCATCCTGCACCTCGGCGTACTCACGAATAAGTCCGGCAAACCGCATCACCGCCTCATGCGCGTCGGCGATCTGGCTGAACAGTCGACTGAGCGTGAATAGTGAGCTGAATGCCTTCTCGGACAGCGTGAATATGAAGACAACATCTCCAATGGATAGCTCGCCATTCCATGCCTTCAACGCAGCGAGGATAAACACGAGCATGCGTCCAATGTTTACCACCTGACTCTTCGCAAAGTTATAGCGTGTCCCAATGAGGTAATGATCGCGACCGGAACGCACGATTATTTTCCGTTCGTGCCTATACTTCCGATGGCGCTCGCGCTCTCCGGCGAACGACTGGATAGTGAGCATGTTCCAGATTGATTCACCGAATAGCCCCGAGGCATCCTCGTATGCCTGATAACGCTCCTTGCGGAACGGCTGAATACGTTGCTGCTCTTTGATGCTCAACCAAATGAATGGTAGGACAAACACTGCGAACACAATGGCCACCTGCCAATCAATGCAGAGCATCGCGCCAAAGGTAACAAACACCTGAAGCGTCGTCGGGATGCCTTGCCAACTCATGTTGTTGAGGAGTTCGACGAGATGATCTATGCCACGATCAACGCGTGCGATTGTACTCCCCGCTTGCTCGCGCTCATGATATGCCATTGGGAGCGACAACAGTTTCTCCGACGCCGTACACCCGACGTCAAACTCTATACCATAGAGAAAGCGCAATACGATTCGATCGCGGAGCACATCAAGCAGCATCATTCCAATATCGACCACGAACATCGCACCGATGAACGCTATAACATTCGCGAGTGCGTCGCCGCTGGCGTCACCTCCGGAAATGGACAGTGCGGTGAGCGCATCGATAATCATTTTGAAGAGATACGGATTGATGAGCTTTACAACCTCGAAACACAGCACAAAAACGATCAGTGTGAGGAATTTACGCTGCCATCGTCCAAGGAACATCCAGATTATGCGAGAGAACTTCACGAGTTTCTCCTTCCTTCTTTCTCACCCTCCTTTTCAGGGGGGAGAAACATAAGTTTGGAACGAACAACGAACGAACCCTGCCGGGTGGCAGGGTTCTCGCGTTCGTCTAGATCCTCGTATTACGTACAAAAACGAGGATCCCAACGCAAAACTCCACCACACGGCTTCGCACACTCCGCCGTCGGAATGCGGCCAACACGAAACGCGGCCACAATCCGAGCGCCGGAAAAGCGCAGGCCGGTGATATACCGCTTCATATTGGTGGTGTTCCAGTAGTTCATACGCTGATACATTGCGACGCTATGCGCCGCCTATGCTTCCGTAGTCATTATAGATGTCCTGCCGTTACAGGATCATAATATCCTAGTATACGATGGGATTTCTGTCAAATGCTTGGTTTTCCGCCCTGTTAACCGTCTAAAGCGCCAGTCTAACTATGCTCGTTTTTCGCGACCTCAGACGAAAATCCCCCATAACCTGTATAAACACCTGGACAATGTATATCAATGACGCTATGGTGCTGACAGTACATTCCGAATGGAGGTCCCCATGAATCGCATCGTTCTTGGCATGATGGGCGCAGCCGCATGTGTGGGTGCAATCATCTTCGGCTCAGGTCTCATCCGCGCCGGAGAAACCGACGCGCTCATCCGCGAGATCAGGCGGCTCAGCCGGCGCATCGATGTGCTCGAACGGCACGAAGCATACAGCGCTGCCACTCCGAAGGAAGAAGCGGGGGAGTAGGAGGCATCATGTTCGCGACACTGGTGATTGGTGTCACACTTATCATCTGCGGGATCGTCGGCATAACGTTTGTTATCTACATGATCCGCAACCGCTGTCCGAAGGGCGGCGTGCACCGCGACGATGTCATCGCACACGATCAGGACGCATCGTGCGATTACACCACCTACTGTTGCAGCAAATGCGGGCGCGAACGAATAATCCATCGCGACGCACTGCGCTAGTTCTACCCCTCCGCCCAAAAGCGGAGGGGTATCTCGTTGCATGCTACGATAATTGTCTATGACAAAAACCGCAACAGTGTGCTCGGCGACCGTCATCGGCCTCGAAGGCATCCTGGTAGACGTGGAGGCAGATGTTGCTGCCGGCCTGCCGGCATTCTCACTGGTTGGATTACCGGACGCCTCGGTGAAGGAATCGCGCGACCGCGTGCGTGCGGCGATCAAAAATTGTGACGTCGCGTTTCCACGCACCCATGTCACGGTCAACCTTGCACCGGCAGATCTCCGCAAGGAAGGCCCCGCTTTTGATCTTCCAATCGCGTGCGCAATTATGCTTGCCGACGGCAAGGTGCGATTCGAACGAGAAGACGGCAGTCAGGGAGAAGCGCGAGCCGTGCGCGGGTTTGACCACGACACGCTCCTCATCGGCGAACTGGGTCTTGATGGGAGCATCCGTCCGACTATTGGTATTCTCCCGGTCATTCTTGCCGCGCGACAACGAAACATTCAAACGGTAATTCTCCCGCTTGGCAATGTCGACGAAGCAGCGGTCATTGATGGGATAACCCTCCTCCCGGTTGTGCACCTACGCGAGGTTATCGGACACCTGCTCGGCGCCGAACGCATCACCCCACACACGCGCAACACGAACGCATGGACACGTGACGCAACACCAAGCACCTACGACTTCACCTACATTCATGGCCTCCGCCACGCGAAGCGCGCGCTCGAAATCGCTGCAGCTGGCGGGCACAATCTCCTCTTCGTCGGTCCACCGGGCACCGGCAAGTCACTACTCGCAAAGGCACTTCCCACCATTCTCCCAAGCATGACCAAGGAGGAGCAACTCGAGGTCACGCTCGCACACTCGGTCGTTGGTCTCGCTCCATCCGGCGGACTCATCCGTGAACGCCCGTTCCGCTCGCCGCATCACTCGGCATCGGACATCGCCATTATCGGCGGTGGCACCATACCAAGACCAGGTGAGGTGACCCTCGCACACCGCGGCGTCCTCTTCATGGATGAATTCCCAGAATTCAAACGATCCGTACTCGAGGTGCTCCGTCAACCGCTCGAGGATGGTGTGGTGACGATTAGCCGCGCGGCGGGAACACTAACATTCCCCGCAAGATTTCAACTTATCGCCGCGCAAAACC
>JBDRLD010000083.1:0-2149 GCA_043813445.1 Candidatus Uhrbacteria bacterium | reverse complement strand
TGATCTCCCTCCCGCAATTGGCACCCCAACCACCACACCCCGCTCCTAACGGATCGGGGTGTCTCCATCGACAATGTCACAAACCGAAATTAAGTCTGTAGAAAAACTCGAAACAATAGTCCCTGAGTTTGCACGCCACGTCGAATGACCGTGGTCGAAGGGGCGGCGCATGGTGTCAACAGGGTGTAGCCCTTCGACTCGCGGACTCGCTCAGGGAGTATTTGGAGAGCACCTGTACACTTTTTCTACAGTCTCAAACTATGCACGCGGTTAACGATAATCAGTGGCGGTACTAAAGTTCTTCAACGTCTCGCAAGAATCCCTTGTGTTTCGGCTTCTCCGCCTTCCGCTCTCCTAGCGAGTCAAGAACAACCATTGGCTCGTCGCTTTGACGATCAAATCTCCCCTCGTCATTCCACCGCATGCGCGGAGAAACACGAGAAACGCCGATTGCCTCGAGCATGCGGGAAGGTATTTCGGCGATGAACGGCGATGGCGCAGCAAGGAAGGAGGAGTCAAAACCTCCGGAGAGCGAATACGTGAGAGTGAGTACGCTTTTTGCGCGCGTGGTTGCAACATAGAAAAGTCTCCGTTCCTCTTCGAGTCCTTCATCCTCTACAAGGGCGCGACGATTCGGAAACGCACTAGCAGTAAGACCCATAACGAATACCGCATGCCACTCGAGCCCCTTTGCTTGGTGGATTGTGGAAAGCACCATGCGTTCGTCATCGCTCGCATTGGCGCCAACACGTTCAACGCCGAACATCTCTGTAAGTGATGTCTCCGCAAGAAAATCCTCCGCCTTTTCATACTTCTCGGCAAACAGCGCGAGTTGTTCAAGATCATCCAGACGCTCCTGCCAATTCGGGTGCTCTGCCTCAATGTAGTCACGGTACGCACCCTTGGCAATCGCGCGAATCATCGCCGCTGGCTCCGTCGAGCCGATGATGTCCTTGATCATGTCGAGGAAGTCGGCCCAACCCTGCCTCAGGCGCGGCGCGAGCGCCTCTGGGAGACAACTCCAATCATGCGAGGTTTCGCCTTCTCCTTGCTCCGATTGAGATGACGCGGTGCGAGCGACACGGTCAATAATATTCAATGCACCGACGTCACCGATTCCACGCTGCATGCGAAGAACCCTCAACCATGCTGCTTCGTCGCGCGGATTGGTAACAACCTTCAGGAACGCCAGTGTATCCTTCACGTGCGCACGCTCAAAAAACCTGACGCCTCCTCGATAGTCGTACGGGATGTCGCGCTTCACGAGCTCCATTTCAAGATACTGTGAGAGATGTGTGGCGCGAAAAAGCACTGCGATATCAGCAAGCGGAATACCATCCGCGCGTAACGCAAGCACCCGCTCCGCGATATTCCGCGCTTCTCCTTCCGCGGTGTTAGACTGTACCAGTGTTGGACGATCGCCTGACTTCACGATCGGTCTTAGCGTCTTCGCAAACTGCTGCTCGTTATGACCGATGACCGCATTTGCCACATTTAGAATCTCCGGAGTGGAGCGGTAGTTCGTCTCGATGCGAAAAACCTGTGCACCGGGAAATGCTTCCGGAAACTTTAAAATGTTGCCGATGTCCGCAGCACGGAATGAGTAAATGGACTGCGCGTCATCCCCCACAACAAGCACATTGCCGTGAACCGATGCCAATCTCGCCACAACCGCCGCCTGAATGTGATTCGTGTCCTGGTACTCATCAACGAGAATGTAGTGAAACTGACCGGCAAGCTCATGTCGCGCTTTCGGCTGCTCGAGCACGTGCAAAAAATTCACAAGCAGATCATCGAAGTCCATGCTATTTGCAGCGCGCTTGCGGTCGGCATAGGTTGTGGCGATGCACTCAATCGTATCCGAGTACCGCGCAAACTTCGGATGGTGCTCTTCCAACACATCCTCGATGGAACGCTGAGCGTTGCGAGAAAGTGAGATGATCGATTTAAGAACACGCGCCTTCGGAAATCGCTCCTTCTGCTGCGGAACGCCCACGTCTTTCATGCAGAGCTTCAAAAGATCCCCACTATCCTCTTCATCGAGAATCGTGAAGTTTGATGTATATCCAAGCGTTGCAGCGTACCGTCGGAGCACACGGTTCGCAACGTGGTGATATGTGCCTCCCCACAATCCCTGTGGCGTTCTGCC
>JBDRLD010000082.1:0-7535 GCA_043813445.1 Candidatus Uhrbacteria bacterium | reverse complement strand
AGTCGATGGCCGGTTGGCCGCACACCACCTGTCGGTACAACTGATGCTCGGAAGCCAACGATACTATCAACGATTCGCTTCCCGCTCACAATTCGTGCCTCATCGAACACGATCGAGTGCTCGACCTCTGTTCCCATCACTTCCACACCGTTTCCGATAGAGGTATACGGACCGATGTAACTTCCGCGGATTGTACAGTTGCGACCGATGGAAACCGGACCACGGATGAGCGTACACCCCTCAATGCGCGTCCCCTCGCCAATCTGCACGCGTCCCTGGATCGTCGCTGCGGGATCAATGGAAGCGCTGTCGATCTCACGCGTAAACTCCGAAACCGACAGTAAGAGCTGGTTCCCCTCGAGGAGATCCTCGGGCTTTCCGGTGTCCTTCCAGTATCCGGTCATTTCCTCCCAGTGGAACCGTGCACCATCAGCGATGAGCAGTGAATTTGCGTCGGAAATCTCGTACTCGCCACGCGCGCTTGGTTCGATACGACGTACCGCATCGAAAATGCGTGGACTGTAGCAGTAGATACCGGTCTGGGCGAGATTTGACGGCGGATCGCTTGGCTTCTCATGAATGCGTACGAGCTTTCCGTCAACAAATTCGCCAACACCGAATTGACGCGGATCATCCACCCGCGCAAACACAAGCCCCATATCAAGTTGCTCCTTTCGGAACCGCTCGACGAGTGGCCGGAGATCACCGAGGATAAGGTTATCACCGAGGATAAAAAGGAACGGCACGTCGCCAATGTGTGGCTGTGCATTCCGCACGATGTGCGCGAGGCCGAGCGGACCGCCCTCCTGCTCGACATACCGGACGCGTACATTCCATCGTGAGCCATCACCAAGCACCCGCTGAAGCTCTTGCTCCCCCGGGTTCACATTGATGATAATATCGTCAATGCCCGCAGCGACAACTTTCTCGATGACATGCTCAATCATCGGCTTTCCCGCAAGCGGGATGAGATGTTTATTGATGGTGTGTGTGATGGGTCGCAGGCGCGTCGCCCGCCCTCCCGCTGTGATCAGTGCTGTGCGCATAAATATACCCCCAATCATCGCTTCCCCCTCCATTTCCATGAATACTGGACGAGAGATTTCAGGTGCGTTCGTGTGAGTGGATTGACAAAAAGCGAGCGGACGCCCGGGATGCGTGCGGACGAGCGCTCGTGCCCGTGATCGACCACAACGTCTCCCTTATAGTACACCGGCCAGCCGCGCGACCAGAATGTTCGGCAAAAATCACAATCCTCGAAGTACATAAAATACCGTTCGTCAAACCCACCCGCCTCGTGAAGATACGACCCGCGGACGAACAGCGCCGCACCGACCGCCCAATCGATCGGACGCGTCTCGGCATGATCGACGTTCTCCATGTGGAGTCGATCCACGCGCTTCTGTGCCCATCGATACCGTCGATGCCAGTCGAGACGATAGGCCGGATGGTCGAGGAATGCAGGGAAGCGCATGCATGAACGTTGTATTTGTCCGTTGGTAAGCCGGAGCTTTGGCGCCAAAATACCAATTTCCAAATGCGCCTCAAGGAATGTATGGAGTTGCGCGATTGTTCCACGCTGCTCATCAAGAAAGACGAGATCCGGATTCGCGGTGAGGTAGTATCGCGCGGCAACCGCGCGGAATGCAATGTTGCTCCCACATCCAAAGCCGATATTTTCCGGAGACGCGATCACGATCGGCTCCGGATCATATCCATGAAACTCACGTGCGATCGCGTCGACAATGCCGTCGTCAGATGCGTTATCCACGACAACCGGTTGTACACGCAACGAACCACCGACCGTATCGCGGTAGAGCGATCGGAGCATCGTGAGCACCTGCTCGCGCATCTTATAGTTCACGGTCACGACCGCGACATCAATGGGTAGCTGATCGAGAGCCGTCGTCATACAAACCACCTTCGCATTACTTCCGGTGGCGCGGTTGCACGCGCCAGAATCGTACGCCGCTGCCGCAGGAGGCGTGGAAGCGCGTAAAGCACCTCAAAGAATCCCCGAAGCGTTCCCCACTCGCACATACAGGCGTAGCCGAGCTTCCTCATTTCATACCACACGATCGGTCGCCAGTCCCGTCGGAATGTTCTCCATTGTTCATTTTTGATTATGGTCATGAGGTGATTGCGATAGGATAGTCGCCTTTCCATTGGTGAGCGGCTACGACGGCGCTTCCCTGCGTCTGCCGTACGATCGTGCCACGCACACGCCGTAGGAATAACGAATGCTCGCCATCCCGCTCCCCGCAGCCGCCATGCAAGATCAATGTCTTCCTTATAACTTCCATACGCCTCATCAAACAGTGCACCACCCGATGCTACCGCAATGACTGAAGTGCGACGATACATAGGAAGTGCACCGGAAACACCAAAAATTTCTCGAGAAGGCGCACCATGCGAGCTGATGGTTGAAAGTTGGTGCCCTGTGGATAACTCACAAACCCTACGACTTCGACACATCTTCAGACCGAGCGTATCAATCACGTCCGTTTGCACATTTCGCTCAAAGTCCCATCGTAGGAGCGCGCCCTGTACCGCAGCGACATCGTCACGCGCCTCGAGAAATGCGACGAGCCGCTCGAGGTAGGACGGATCGAGAACAGTATCTTGATTGAGCAACTGCACATACTCGCTCTCCGCACTCACGAATGCCTGATTGTGCCCACCGGAAAAACCACGATTTTCGCGATTACAAATAAGACGAGTCTGCTGAGAAAATTCGGCAAGCTGCTCTTCTAGGACACGCGGAGACGAGTCCGTGGAACCATTATCAATCACCACAAGCTCCCAATCGCGAAACGACTGCGTGCGCAGCGATGCGAGATGGTGCGGAAGGTAGTGTGCCCCATTCCACACGACGAGTTGGAGGACGAGCTTCGACATAGTAGATCATCGGAACCGATCGAGGACCCATGCAACCGCAAGGACGAACGGCCGCACAGAAACGAGTATCACATACTCCCACCACGGACGATGTTTCCGGAAGTAGGTACACATACTCTTCGTAAAGTATCGCTGCTTCCTAAAGAGACGCACCTGACGAAAACTCTGTCCAACATAATCGATGCACTTCACGCTCGGCGTATACACGACACGCCATCCGGCATCGACAACACGACGGCAGAAGTCCACCTCTTCAAACCAGACGAAGTAATCTTCATCCAGCATGCCAAGCTGACGCACCACCGAAGATCGGATGCAAAAGAATGCGCCACGAATGGAATCGACGTCTGCCTCGCGATTCGTATCGAAGTCGCGCATCAGGTAGCGATCGAGAAGACGCGGCATCACCCGTGCCATTTTCGTGAGAACCGCGAACTGGTCGAGTAACGTCGGGAAATGGCGCACGTGTGGCACAATAGCGCCATGATCGTCGATAAGTTTGCACCCCGCAACACCGACGCGTTCATTTCCGGAGCGCCGCATGAATTGCACTATGCCATCCAGAGTTCCGGGGAGCACGCGCATATCCGGATTGAGGAGGAGAACAAATTCCGACTTCTCAGCATCGCGTTGAAGCGACTGATTATTAGCTGCGGCAAATCCACGATTCTCCTCATTTGCGATCAGACGGATATCGGGGAACTCCTCGCGCACCATCGTTGCACTGCCATCGGTCGAGGCATTATCCACGACAGACACGGAGTACCGGAGCGTGCTTCCTTGCATCGTCTCCGCTATCGATGACAAACAAGCCCGCAATTGCTCGCGAATGTTCCAGGAAACAATAATGATACTCAGGTCCATACACACCCTATCTATCTCCTCCCCCTAGAATAGGGGGGGACTATGCGCCTCCATGCTACCGCACAGAAGACGCCGAGGCAATCGCCCCGGCGTTCGGATCAAAATCGAAACCAATCACGTCACAGCGCAATTCCGTACCGCGCTACGTGCTCTGTGCATCCCGGAATATCCTGTGGTGGCCGGCGATCATAATCCGTGTCGTCATGCGGCAACGACGGCAGCGCAAGTACGGTCACCGCCGTATCGGTTAACGGCCAATATGCATGATACACACCCGGCGGAACATCAACACGCACCATATCCTGATCTGCAAGTACGTACACGGGGTCAGGAACGTCTCTGTCCGGTCGATCAAAACCAAATATGCACGCATAGGACGTTCCGAATGTAGGAGATTCCTTTCGGAGATCGTGGAAAAACCAAAGTGCCGTTCCGGTCAGCGTAAAGAAGAGCTCCCGAAGTTCAAAGTGTACGTGTGCTGCTCGTCCGGTGTGCTTTCCGGTTGCAATTGAAACGTAGAGATTGCCAAACCCTGGCTCGAGTACCGGATTCTTCGCGCCATCCCGAACGAGCTCTGCGAGCATTCCACGCGAATCCCCCACCACCTTAGTGTGATGCAACTCGAGACCACCTATGGAAGTAGCCTCAACCTTCGCGTCAGCAATAATACTCATACGTTGACCTGTGGTTGATGGTCCGCAACTTGGATGTGCGCATTTATCTCTGCCGCTCGCTGACGCAATCGATCAATCCATGGACCATTGTCGAGATACCACCTCACCGTCCGTTCAAGTCCTTCTGCGAAACGATCCGCGGAGTATACCGGGGCCCAATTCAATCCGCGTATTCGCGTCGCATCAATCGCGTAGCGACGATCGTGTCCCGGACGATCCGCTACATGCTCCTTCAAGGTATGTGGCTTTCCAAGGATGTCGAGAATTGCATCGACAACTTCAAGATTATTTAGCTCATTATCGACGCCGATATTGTAGACCTCGCCGCTCCGACCATGCCGAAGCGCCTGATCGAGCGCGGTGCAATGATCCTCTACGAAAATCCAGTCGCGCACATGAAGTCCATCGCCATAAATCGGCACGGGCTCGTGTGCGAGTGCGCGGAAAATCACAAACGGAATCAGCTTCTCCGGGAACTGGTACGGACCATAATTGTTCGAGCAATGTGTGACGACAACCGGGGTACCATGCGTCTTCGCATACGCGCGACAGAGAAGATCGCCTCCGGCCTTTGCCGCCGCGTACGGTACGTTTGGTGCAAACGCCGTTTCCTCAGTGAAGAGACGATCCTCATCGAGTTCTAGCTTTCCAAAGACTTCATCCGTCGACACATTTACAAATCGTTCAATACCCGTCTGTTTCACCGCGTCGAGCAGCGAACACACGCCGAGCACGTTCGTGCGCACAAATGGAAAAGCACCGAGGTGGATAGAGCGATCCACGTGCGTCTCCGCCGCGAAACTGATGAGCGAATCGATATGATACTCGCGAATCGTCGCAACTACTTTTGTATTATCGATAATGTCGCCGTGCACGAAGGCGTAACGCGATCCGAAGCGCGCCACGACATCCAAAAGGTTGTCCGGATTAGCCGCATACGTCAGCGCATCGTAATTTACGATCGACACTTCCGGATATGCACTGAGCATGTACCGGATAAAATTCGAACCAATAAATCCGGCGCCGCCACAAACGAGTAGTTTCATAGAGAGTCCAAAAATTGGCGCAAGTGAAGGGAATATTCTACAACTCGTCGGCTCCTTCATTCGTCGGTGTCAACACGATGTATCCGGTCGAAATAATCGCGACGGCTACGCAACAAGCCACCGCAATGCCCAGCATACCGCCACCAAGTCGCCACCACATCCACAGCGCAGTCATTACCGAAGCCGCCAACGTGAGGACTCGCGCCGCCCATCGCGGCAACGTCACATGGCTGACTTCCTGCTGCCCAGCCAGCGTACCAACCACAATGAGCGCGATCAAGCACCAATGCGGATTGAAAACACTTCGCACAAAACCCGGCTCGATATCATCAAGAATAAGAAAAAGAGGGTAGAGCACAACGAGGACCGGGAGGAGTGTCGCGGCAACCCGACGAACGCTGGTGTAAGACGAAGTGGTAATCATAAACAGAAACCAAATCCACAGATCGGCGCGCGCATCGCCACGACACGCATCCCGCGAATGGTAATAGGTTGTTCTTCGGAAACACCCGGTGCGGAGAAGATGAGCCGATAAACATTTCGATCCTGCCACGATCGGCTGAACGTGAACGGAACGACCACGACTCCATCGCGAGGCGATACGACATCCATGTGACGTTCGAGCACCATCCCATTAACGTCACCGCCATCGATTGTCTTCACGTCGAACTGCCAAACGGTAGGGTGCGTGCGCACACCAAGGCGGAACGGCACTGCGGACGGATTCTCGTACGTAAGTTCTATGGTTGCATCGTGGAACCAACGCGGCATCCGGAGATCGACGTACGCCGGCTCGCCAATCAGTCGCACGCTCGCACCGTCTGTCTCCACACGCGGTGCGGGGCCAAAGGTTGAAAGGTACGGTGTCGCGCGATCCAATTTCGAATCCATGACGAGCTCACGATCTAATTGCACATCACGTAGTGCGAGTACTACAAGCACGCACCCCGCGAGGAGTAGTGCGATTATTTGTGCGTACCGCTGCAGTCGATTCATAGATTACCGGAGCCGGAAAAGCTGCTCGTGAAACGGCATATCGCCAACGGGTATAAGTGTGAAGCCTGGTAGCTGTGGCGCGTTCGGCCCATACCAGTAGCGTGGCGCATCTACGCGCGCAAGTCGATCAAGGAATTGTGTATCCAGCTCCGGTTGTTCTGACGCGTGGATGACCGCACGCTCCGGAAAAAATACCTTATCCATGCGATGGGACACAATAATCGCATTCGGCTCGGTCGACGCAACAACTGCCCGTGCTCGTGCGCGGTGCTCCTCCAGTGCCTGCGACTGCTGCCGAAGTCCCTCAATCGGATCAAGCACCACTTGCGCCGTGCTCGCGAACGCGATGCCAACCATGATAAGTCCGATTGTCACCCGCGCCCACTGAGACGGCATGCGGCGCACCAGCGCGAGGAGACCGTATGCCGCCCATGGCGCGAGCAGTACAACGATCGGTAACCAGTACCGCACATACGAGATCGTCAATACGTTCACTGCACGCACAAGCGGATCGGCGAGCGTCCAACTGCCGTAGAAGAGCACAAGCCATGCAGTGAGAACGATTGTTCCAATCGCACCCCATTTCATACTCGATGCTCGACGATCGGCAACACCCGTAATCAGTCCGAGCGACGCGAGTCCGATAAACCACCAGTACGGCAGAATCAGATATTGCCAAAAACGCTGCACAGCTAGCACTGGGTGCCAGCCAAACGGTGCGATAAATGCCTGAAGAAATCCGGGAAGGAACGGTACTCCCGAAAATTCGGTGGGGAGTCCATTTTCGGCTCCAAGCACCGAATAGCCGGTGGTCCACAAGCTCCCGTAGAGTTCCTGCTGCATGGCGAGCACCGGAATGAATGGCAGTGCCATACCAATGACGAGCGCACACGCAAGCGGAAGCTTCTTCTTTGAACGGGTGATTGCGAACACGACGATGAGAAGTGTGGCGACCCAAATCAACTCGTGCGTTCTCATGGTCAACGCGAGTCCAATGCAAAGTCCGCCAATCCCCCACTGCCACCAACGATGTGATCGTACAAGGATAGCGAGTCCA
>JBDRLD010000081.1:0-6693 GCA_043813445.1 Candidatus Uhrbacteria bacterium | reverse complement strand
TCCACGATGCGACGCATGAGTGCGAGAATGAGCGCGACCGTGTGTTCTGCGACTGCGCTATCGAGCACTCCGGGCGTGTTCGTCACCATGAGCCCGCGCGTCTTGGCGGCAGCGACATCGATGTTGTTGAACCCGACTGCGAAATTTGCAATCACCTTGAGTGATGGAGCCGCCGCATCCATGACGTCGCCGTCGATCGTATCGGTAAGGAGGCAGAGGAGCGCGTCGGGGCGGTGTTCGTGGAGTGTGGCGATAAGTTCGTCCTTCGTGAGGACGCGCGGGTGTGGACTCACGATAACAGTGTGGCCAGCCCGCTCGAGGAGCTTCAGTCCTTCATTCGGGATGTTTCGCGTGACGTAGATAGTGGCCATAGTTGGGAGGTTCAGAGGCGGATCTGTTGGAGAGCAAATTGTTTTGCAAGTCGTGTGGGTGGTGGCACAGCAGTGAGGATGCCATTCTTCGCTCCCATCTCACGGATTACACCTTCTGCATTCGCCATGCCGAGGCAGAGCGCATTTGGTGCATTCTCCTCAAGCGCAAGCCCGGCGACAAAGGCCGAGCCGAACGCATCGCCAGCACCCGTGACATTCACCGCCTTGACCGGTCGCGTCTTTGCAAACCATGTAGTATTTCCAGCACGGAGATATGCGCCCCGCGCCCCATCGGTGATGAGCACATAAGGAATTCCGTACGTTGTGGAAAGCGAGCGGAGCATGCCTCGGACGTTGCGTGTCGGCAAGTCTGTAAGCGCAGCCGCTTCCTCGCTATTGAGCGAGAGGACGGTCGCTTCCTTGAGTAGCGGCCTGAGTTTTTTGGCGCCATGTGCGAGCTCGCTGCTGCCGGGATTCCAGGCAACGAGGGCGCCGTTCGCAGCTGCGTGCGTGAAGACCCGACGCATGAGCGCGAGGTTTCCGCCGAGCGATGTAATGTAGAACCACTTTGTCTTCATGCGGCGCCATGACAACTCCTTTTCGCTGAGGTGTGCAGATGCGCCGCGATGCACGAGGATCGTCCGCTGCCCTGCGCCGGAAAGAAGAATGAGCGAGTAGCCGGTGTTGCGCTTCGGGTCGCGCTGAATCAGCGTCGTATCGACGCCGAGCTGCTTAATCTCTTTTCGAATGAGATCCCCACCGAAGTCCGTACCGATGCGACAGATCGCTGCTGTGCGGAGCTTGCCGAGCTTCGCAAATGTGGCTGCGGCGTTGGTGGCTCCGCCGCCGGTTGCAAAGACAATGTCATCCACCGGCACCTTCGCACCCAGCGGAAAACACTGTTCGAGGCCGGTGGGTGATTTTGGATCCTTCTGCACCTCCCACGCAGCAGATCGAAGAAAAACATCGCGCACAGCAGCACCGATCGTAATAATGTCGTACATAAAACACGGATAAAGCGAATTTGTTACACGGATGACGCGGATATGCGGATGCACTTGAGTGGCGCCGCAGGATTTACAATACGTTTTGGCCTCAAGAGGTGCTGGCGGAAATTGATCAGAATACCCAGTTTGTAGTTTAGAGCCGCGAGATATCGGAGCGTCTGGAAATAATCTTCGCGCCCCACCATCTTTTTTGCCTTCACTTCAATTACGATGGCATTTGCAATGATGAAGTCCGCTCGATTGCGCCCCGCTCGTTCGCCTTCGAATGACGGTTCAATGATATATTCACGCGTATACTCAATCTCTTGTTTTTTGAGCCGTTCCTCGATGGCGTCAGAGTACTGATGCTCATTGCAACATCGTCCGAGTGTGTTATGTACTTCAAAGAAGATGCCATTCAGTACGTACGTGAGTTCTCCATAGATAATTTCAGATTCCATATCCGCATATTCGCGTCATTCGCGTGGCCGATTCGTGTTATCTGTGTTTGCCTCGACTTCCAAAAACAGCAATACGCTTCTCGACGGTTTCCTGCACCTTATCGCGTGCCGGGCCAAGGAGCTTGCGCGGATCAAAAACTTTTTTCTGTTCGATAAGTGTTTCACGGACAGACGCGGTGAAAGCGATGCGGAGATCGGTGTCCGTATTGATTTTGCAGATACCATTCTTGATCGCCTTCTTCACTTGCTCATCCGGAATGCCATTCGCGCCCTCAAGTCTCTCGCAATCCTGGAAGTGTTTGCAGTGAGTACGCGTCTCTTGGACGAGCTCCTTCGAAACTGATGATGCACCGTGGAGGACGAGCGGTGTATTTGGGAGGAGGGCACGTATGCGTTTTAGGCGCGGGATGTCGAGCCGCGCTTTCCCCAGATTCTTCACTGCGCCATGTGTGGTGCCGATGGAAATGGCGAGCGCGTCGCATCCGGTGCGCGTCACGAAGTCGAGCGCTTGCTCCGGGACGGTGAATGCAGCATCACGTTCGCGTGTTGAAATATGATCTTCAGTACCCGGGATTGCACCGAGTTCCGCTTCGACATATACGCCGCGCGCATGTGCCAAGCGCACAACTTGCGCTGTCTTTCGGATATTCTCCGCGTACGGGAGATGTGAGCCGTCAAACATGACACTCGTGAAGCCGGAGCGGATCGCCTCGCGGATGAGTGCGAGATCTTGTCCGTGATCGAGATGAATAGCAACCGGCACATTCGCTTGTTTCGCAGCGATGCCACACATCGCAACAATGTAGTCCATACCCATGTATTCGACTGCGCCCTCGCTTGCCTGGAGGATTATCGGTGCGCGTTGTGCAACGGCAGCGCGGACGATGCCCTGGAGAACCTCAAGATTTGTTACGTTAAATGCGCCGACGGCATACTTCCCCTTCTGCGCGCGTTCGAGTATTGCTTTTGGTGAAACCAGCATAGGTGCTAGAGTTCTTTCGCTTGAATACGATGATGTTTCCGCAGTGTCTCTCGCATAGCGGTGTGCGCAAGCAGACCGGGCTGTGGGCCGACATGGCGCACGACTGAAGCGGAATTCGCCGATGCCCAGCGAAGCGCTTCCGCAGCAGACTTCCCGTGAATGGTTGCAGCGAGGAATCCACACGCGAACGCATCGCCCGCACCAGTGCGCTCTGTTGCCTTTCCGGGGAATGCCGGCATGAAGAGCGGCTTGCCTCCATCGAACGCGTATGCACCACGCGGGCCGTCAGTAACCACGACGGTTGATGGACCCAGTTTCCATAGCGCGGTCAGTAGGTGTGTGATGTCCGACTGACGGTTGCGATGGTTGAGGAGCTGCGCCGCTTCGTCGGTGTTTACGAAGAGGATGGATGTGGCTTTCAGTATCGGCTTCAATGCAGCGAGGCCTGCCTTGAGTTGGAGTGCTCCCGGGTTGAAGCCGAGCCGTATCTGTTTATTTTTGCATCGCGTCACGATGTCCTTGAAGAGCGGCTCAAATCCAGGCCCCATCTCAGAAACGAAGAGCCATTTTGTCGCGCACGTTTTTGGCATGCGAAATGTGTGCGGCTGGAGAGCGGCAAGGATAGTCCGATCTTCGCGGTACATGGTAACGATAGAGTAGCTCGATCGTACATCCTTCATCTTCGTAAGGTGGCGTGTGTCGACGCGCTCTCGCGAAAGGTGCTCGACGGCAAGCGTGCCGATCGAATCTGTGCCGACACTCGAGATGATTGCGGTTTTTAGCGCGAGGCGTGCGCCGCCCACCGCAACGTTCGGAGCTGACCCGGCAATCTGTGGCGCGAAGTCCGTCACGGAAATTTTTGCGCGATACTCGGTACACAGCCATTCACGTCGTGTATCTTTCATCAGCTTTACCTGTGCCGAGCGCTTCGGGAGAACGACAAACGTATCGAGTTTGATATCGCCGATAGTGATGAGATCGTACATGTGTTGGATAAACAAGAGACAATAGACAGAGAACAAGGGACAAGAACATGGAACAGGGGACAAGAGACAGGGAGTCCTTACTATCACCGTTCAATCACTCATTTTCTTCACTGAGCGTTTCGCAAAAAGCGTCTAGTGTCTTACAACTACCAGCCCCCGTCACTCTTCCAGTGTACCAGAAACCCCTCCGATAGTTGCAGAGGGGTTTTGGTGCTCACAGTTTACGGAGTGGTGGGTGGAACTGACGGTGGTACGACGGGCGGGCTTGTTGGCGGTTCGGGCGTTCGCTTTCTGTGTAGACGACGCACGAGCGCGATGATTCCCATGATGATGCCGCAAACAACGAGGAGCGCGGCAATGAGCACTCCAACAATCATGGATGTTCTCGGCGTGGTAGGGGATCCGTCAGGGCCGCTCGTTGATGTATCGCCACTAATGCGAGCGAAGAATTCATTGATCCCGCTCTTCGGAGCAGAAAGACCAGCCGTTACTCCAAAGCTCGACAGTGGCATCATCTGTTCGTATGCGTTGCCGGAGCCAAATACACCCTCGTAACTTACACCTTCGGGCATCTCGACCGGCACCGGAACAGTGCGCGGAGGGTCGCCAGGGTTTTCTGGAGCGATCTCTTCCACCGCAACGAATGAGGTGTATTGGGTCACGATATTGTACGCGAGTCCAAGCGAAGTGATGAGCGGCTCCCGTTCTTCGTCGGCGAGTATATAGTCGCTCTCCACTTCCGCAACGCGCCAGCGCGCCCAAATTGTCGGCAGTGACGCGTGCGCATCGTCGGTCGCGCTGGGCAGCTGCACGGGAACGTCATATTTGACACGTGAACCCGCAAATTCGCCATGAACGGTCACCGTTCCGCTCGCAGTGCCATTGAATTTTCCGACTACGGCAACAAGTTGCCCACCGAAGAGATCCGGCACGTTTGCGGGGACCACGTCCGTCACCGGAAGACCTCCCCACTCGATGCTGATGTCCGTGAGGAGCGGATTCTCGATACGATCGTAGAATGCCTGTACGGCCTCTTCGCCTCCATCGCGAAGCGTGACGAATGTGGCGAATCCTTTGCCTGCCTGCGCGAGACCATTGATGAGATATCGATTCACGGATGAGCCAACGCCGAACGGGAAGAGCCGCACGTCACCCAGATCGGCTGCTACCTGCGTGATAATTTCTCGATCGCCTCCGACATATCCATCGCTCATGAGCGATACGATACGCATACGGTCACTCCGATTCCAGAACCCACGATCGAGCGCCGCCTCCGTTGCTTTCATCATCTCCGTACCTCCGCCCGCCTCGAGTTCGTTGATGTAACGGAGTCCGTTGGAGATATTCTTCGGGGTCGCCTCGAGCGGTGTTTTAGAAAGCCAGTCGGTATCGTTTTTGAAGCTGAGAATGGTAAACGCATCATCAGGATTGAGGTGTTCAACCGCATGACGCATGGCCGCCTTCACTTTTGCAAGTGGCTCGCCAGACATCGAACCCGACGTGTCGACAATGAAGATAATTTCCTTTGGCGCAACCATTTCCGGCGTCACCTGTGTTGGCGGCTGCACGAGGAGTAGAAAGTATCCGCTGCCGTCCGCATCTCGATACGGAAGGAATGTCGGTGTGATTCCAGGTTGATCGAGCCGGTAGCGGAGCACGAGATCCTTGTTTGGAATGCGGTCGAAATCCTGAAGCGTGACGGTCGCTCGTCGATTTCCGTCTGCGTAAGTAACGTCAACCGCATGGGTGACGGTGCCGAGATCGCGAATGGGGGCTCCACCGGAAATGGTAACCGAGACATCGATGTCGTGGCCGGATCGTATGCCCGGTGGGAGTACCGGTGGAGTGATGCGCGATGCGTCCGGCACGACGTCGGTGTCACATGCCCAGCCCGTGCCATCTTGGTCGCACTTTGGGGGTGCTGTAGGCGGCAGGATGGATTCGCCTATTTCCTCGGAAGCGGGAGGGGAGGGTTTTAACATTCGTCCTGCTTGTCCGAGGATAGAAAGTGGCATCGGATCGGGCTCGGGTTGCCCAAGCGCCTCACCAGGAATGTATCGCGGACCTACAACCATGGGGAAAATGAACGAGAATACACCATCCTCCGGTACAAGCGCAGCGACGTAGGTGATCTCGATGGTGATGGATTCCCCGGGCTGAATGTTTGCCACGGATTGTGTGAAGATGTTTGCTCGTTCTTGTTCGAGCAAACCCGCACGCTGGCCAGCGTCGCGTGCTCGTTCGTATGTCTCTCGCGCTTCCGCACGCGTTTTGATTATCGCCTTCACGATGCGCTCGCCAATGTGCATCTCCATGCTATTAACCGCTGCGTCATCCGGGAGGGGAAACACGTACACCGCCTCGATCCTATCCTCGTAGGGATTGTAGAATTCCTGCTGCACGGTCACGTGCGTGAGGTGCCCGGCGATGTTTGCGGTGACGCGCGTGTGCTTTAGTGGAAACTCTCGCGCTTCCTCGCCATCTGGCACAAGTACTTTTAAGCTGCCGCCAGGAAGTTCGGGCGAGCTCAGTGGCACCAAGTCGCTGGCCGATGCCGTCGGAACGAAAGCCGGGATGAGCATGGTGAGCACCACGGTGCCAACCATAAATCGTTGGAGGAGTCGTTGCATAGGTAAATGGGTTATTGTTTGTATTATACGGTATTCGCCAGAAAACGTTACACCCGCCGCATGTCGCGTCGGGTGTTGCTTGTGTTATTTCCGCTACTGGTCGATACCCTGTCAGCTTGCTGCGTCTGTTCTCGATTTGACGTAGGGGCCACCGCGTAGCGGGGTAGGCGGTGGCGATGCAATGTCCCGTCCGGACGGGCGGCCATGGAAGGCCGCCCCAACGAAGTCAATTCCTGACGTAGGGGCGGGGTTCCCCGCCAGAGGCGGGCAGGAATCC
>JBDRLD010000080.1:0-2129 GCA_043813445.1 Candidatus Uhrbacteria bacterium | reverse complement strand
AGACCTGGCACCCTTCCACAAGGTACCAGGTCTCGTCGTCATACCCACTCAGGTCGATGGTTTTCCAAAAAAGAAACACCCCCGCAGTGGCGGGGGTCGGGCGTGTTGGCGTGGTGAAGTCGTCGTAATCTGCGGAACTCGCGCATTGGAGGGTCACAGCCGACCTTCTCGTTCCATTCGTTCGATATCTTTCAGTGCTGCTGTGTAGCCGTTGCGGATGAGCCATGCCTTGAAATCCTTTAGGTTCGGTCTGTAGAATTTCGAATTGTCCGTCTGCACATCCGTGTTCGTGGCAGTTATTGTTATGCCGGTGCGCGTACACACGACCGATGCCTTGATTTGCTTGGATGCGCCGATCGTGAATGACTCGAGGAAGAGCATAGCATCCACGCCTTCGAGCTTGTCACATGCAGAACTTCCCGCGCGTACGTTGTCGGAAGTGATGTCCGCGGCGCAGGCGCGGAGGAGTGCGGCGCGATACTGTTGCTCGGTGATCAGTAGGAGCGGATGAGATTGGAGTCCGACACTCAGTCTCTTTGCATAACCGCGTAATTTGGCATCGGGAGGTGCAAATGCGACCGTGAGCCGATGATCATCCACACAGCTTTTCACCGCCGCTTCATCGAGCCCGTCTGCGAGCGAGAACAATAGCCATCCCACAACGCGTTCTGCCGGTTCGGGTGATAGTAGGAACGAGATGCCGAGAAACACGGCGGGAGCCGACGGTGTGGTTTTGGTGCTGGCATCCGGGATGGCGGCTGCAACCACGGGGACCAGGATGATGCGGTCAGGGCCGTATTTCGTGTGCGTGCACGCGAACACGGAAAGAGTGATCATCGCAAGCGCAGCTCGAACAAACAGTTGAAATCGCATGTTCGATACTCCTTTGGAAAGGGCACCACCACTATGACAGAGGCACGCTCTGGTGTCAAGCTCGTCCCCACCCCCCATGTCATTGCGAGGCCGCGAACGGGTATTCCGTTTTTTCTCGTAGGGGAGGGGTTCCACCTGCCCCGTCGGATGACTGGGGTCCCCTCCCGTCTTGCCCTGTGTTCGTCCTACACCACACGCGGGCGGCCATGGAAGGCCGCCCCTACGAAGAATGGGTATCGACCTCGTAGGGGCGGGGTTCAATCCCCGCCCGCGTTTCTCGTAGGATGTACGCTCCGCGCAAAAGACCTAGTACCTCCCACTAGGGTACCAGGTCTTGTATTCGTTCGATTTGATTTCTCCTCGGTTCTCCACAAGGGCGATCGTGCATATACGCGCTATACTATGCACAGAAATCGTAACGTATGCAGCGCATATTCGGCCTGCTGGAACGCGTGCGCATCCAAGGAAGGATGTGGCATCTATTTGCATTGACTGGGGCGTTGGTTGTAGTGTTTGTTGCACTCACCGCGCCGCATTTGGCGTTCGCGATTGATGCAGCGACAGTAGGAGGTATTATCGCGTTCGGAACTCAAATTCTTACATATTTCGTTGGGAAGCTGCTGCTCATGGCAATTTATGCGTTGACGATCATCGCGCAGTATAACGGCTTCCTGAATAGTTCTGTAGTTGCAACCGGCTGGGTGGTGGTGCGAGATGTCGCGAACATGTTCTTCATCGTGCTGCTCCTTCTCATCGCGTTCGCGACCATTTTGAACCTCTCGAGCTACAAGTACCAGCAGATGCTACCACAGCTCATCATTTCCGCAGTACTTATCAATTTCTCGCGGACTATTGCAGGTATCTTCATTGATATTTCGCAGGTGATCATGTTGACATTCGTGTATGGATTCGCGGCTGCGGCAGGAGGCAACTTCACTTCGATGTTCGGGATAAGTTCGCTGATGAGTATTTCTCCGGACGGCGGTCCGGTCGCGGTAATGCAGGTTGTCGGAGCATACCTTCTCGCATTGTTCATGGTGAGTATCGCATTGGTGGTCGTTTTGGTTATGATCGCGATCCTCGCGTTTCGCATCGTGATGCTCTGGGCACTTGTCGTGCTTTCTCCGATTCCGTATCTTCTCCGTATTTTCCCAAAACGCGGTCAGCGGTACGGGCAGATGTGGTGGGATGAGTTTTTTAATTATCTCATGGTGGGACCGGTGCTCGCATTCTTCCTCTGGCTCTCACTTGCATCT
>JBDRLD010000079.1:0-5323 GCA_043813445.1 Candidatus Uhrbacteria bacterium | reverse complement strand
GGGAACTCGCCCGGTTAACGTGTCGCTCATGAGTTGATAGAACGCCTGCTCCGCGCCGTCCGGATTCGTCCCGCGGTACCACGTCCGCGTGGTAAGGAGCTGATTCGCAAACACGCGCATCTCGGGGTCCTCGAACTGCATCGCCACAAACCGACGCAATGCGGTTGGTCGCTTTGCGATGTCAAGATATTGCTGAACGATCGGTCGTGTGGTGATAAATGTCACGAAATCCCACGCTTCGTTCGGATGAAGCGTCCGCTCGGCAATTGTCTGCACCCAGAAATCCGCGTAGTTCAGCGCAACGGGCTGCGACCCCTCGATAAGATCATTCCCAACGACAACGCCGGTTTCCGGATTCATCGCCGCAGCGATGTGCGGCACACCGGTCACCGCGAGATTAATTCTTGGCGCACGCGATTCGATAATCTGCTTGTGGTAGCTATAGCCAAAGAAGTACGCGACGCGCCCTTGAAGGAACGCCTCGAGCGAATCCGGCTGCTGCGCATTCCACGAATACACGAGCTTATCCGGATTGGCAAAGTCCGTGTAATAGAGAAGCGCATCAAGCGCCGGGGCGCTCTGCCGTTGTCCTGAGAGTGCTTGAGGAATACGATCAAACATCGGCGCTCCATTCGAGAGTGCCATGACCGCCCCGTTCTGCATCATGAGAAGCGAAAGTATATCAAACGAACGCTGCACATTCTCCCCGGTCCCCATCGCGACTGCCGCTTGGAGTATATTACCGGTTTGATCGTACCGCGTGAGCTTCTGTGCGTGCTGTTGGAGCTCAGACCATGTCTTGGCCGACTCCGGGATGCCAGCGGCGTTCAGGAGGTCGCGGTTCGCATAGAGCACCAGCGTATCAACGTGAAGTGGAAGTCCATAAATCGCTTCGCGCGTCCCATCCTCGGTGCGGAGCACTACGTCATCGTATACCACATCGAGGAATTGATTCGCGACTTCGATCGGCGTTGGGAGTCGTTGTGTGCGGAGCTCTCCAAACGTCTCCTTCTTCACCGTTCCGCGCTGCTCGACAAACGGCATGGTGATGACTTCCGGCTCAGGGAAAAGCTTCGATTGGTACCGCCGCGTCCATGCAGATGGAAGCGAAACGATATCCGGTCCGGCAAACGCCCCCTCAGAGAACGCGTCAAGAATCGCTCGCTCGTACTCGTCGTAGCGGAGCTTCCGATACTGCACCGTCACGTATGGATGTATCTGACGGTATCCCTCGATAAGCGGCTGCACCTCTTCGCTGGTCATGTTTACACCCCACCACACAAGCGTCATTGGCTTCAGCCGTTCCGCAACATTTTTCGGAACGCCAGAACCGCCACAGCCAAGGCCTAGCGTCAGGAGAAGGGTTAGTGTGATACCAATCGCACCGATCGTTTTTCTCATACTACTTATGAGGTCGTTTTTTTCTTCAGAAAACGCTTGAACTCTTTTTTGAGGCCAGGATGCGCGAGTCCCATGGCCACATTTGCTTCCAGAAAACCGAGCGGATTTCCACAGTCGTACCGATCGCCAATGACCTCGCGTGCGTAAATCGGCTCTCCAACCTTCAGCGCAGCAACGAACGCATCTGCCAGCCGAATCTCACCATCCTTTCCAGGCGCGACACTTCGAAGCAGCGCCATAACCTGCGGTGTGATGACTGATCGTGCGATCCATGCGAGGTTCGAAGGCGCGTGCTCTGGCTCCGGCTTCTCTACGAACTCGGTTACTTTATAGATGTGCTCGGCGCATCGCTTCCCCGCGACAATGCCATACTTGCCGGTTTCGCGCTTCGGTACTTTCGTCACCGCAATAACCGACCCTCCGTACTGTTCATAGGTCTCGATGAGCTGTCCGATGCCGGGTTGCGCACTCTGGAGGACATCATCACCAAAAAGTATGGCAACCGGCTCATGTTGATCAACAAACGGAAGTGCCGCAAGGATCGCATGTCCGTCGCCGCGCGGCTTATGCTGCCGGACGAACGCGAATGAGGCGAGCCGACCGATCTTCGCAACGCGCTTAAGTATCTCCTTCTTTCCACTTTCCTCCAGTCGGTACTCAAGCTCAAAGTTTCGATCGAAATGATCCTCGATAGCGCGCTTACCGATGGCGGTAACAAAAATGATCTCCGTAATACCCGCTGCAACTGCCTCCTCCACAATATACTGAATAATCGGCTTATCGACGATCGGAAGCATCTCCTTCGGCTGTGCCTTCGTGGCAGGAAGGAAACGTGTACCGAGGCCCGCAACCGGAATAATCGCTTTGCGAATTGTTGACGCCATGAAAACTACTTCACACAACGCACGCGCGCTGTCTAGGACAGTATAGCGCATTCGTGTACAGAAGGCGCGAACCAACGCAAAGACGGCTCCGTGATGGAGCCGTCATGTGGTGTTGTCACGCATCCGCCGCCGTGGCGAGGAGGTGACTGTAGTAGATGTTCGGGATGCGATGCGCAACACCGTCATCGGAGCGCATAACAAGCGCAGCGATATTCGTGATGGTTGCAGTCGTATCCGATCGAAGGAGTGTGCGGACGTACGCGAGCGTATCCGCGTCAAGATCGAATACGATCGTGTGGGTGTCCTGCTCGGCGCGCCATACTTCTGCGGTTGCAACAACGATGCGCTCGCCTTCCGACGTGTCGAAGACGATATCAATGCTCGTCTGCTCGATCCACGACGACGGTACTGCGCCATCGGGATGAACGAGCACCGCACGCACGCCGCGATCATCTCGCACACGTACCGCGCAGTGTTGTAGCCGCGAGTAGTGGAGCGCATTGATGCGGGCAATGAGCGTTTGGTCGCACGTCGGCGCTGCTGCTGTCTTTGGAGTACCGTGCCATGCCGCACCGGCACACACGCGGTCCAGCGCATCTCGTGCCGCGAGGAGGCGTTGCTCACCCGGACACCGCTCAAGCGCGTAGCGGAGGAACGTCATCGCAAGGAGGAGTGCGCCGGCGCGCTGTGCGGTGGCAACCGCGTCAAGTGCGACCGGGATCGCATCCTCAATCGCGCCGCTCGCGACCAGCAGATCGAATAGTGGTTGATGAACGGATCGAATATCCTGTGCCCCGGCAGCGTACGCGCTGCGGAGCGCAACAATGCTCGGCTCCACGCGTCGTACGTCCATAAACACCTCGCTTCCCGAATTGGAAGGAACGTGCCGCAACCGTAACACATCCTCATACACTTGTCAATACAAAGGCCGAAAGGGGAATTATGCCTCGTAGGGGCGGCCTTCAATGGCCGCCCGCACCCCATGTAGGACGCGGGAGGGGATCGAACCCCTCCCCTACGTTTCATTACTGTTACGCGTCGATGCTCCGTCAGCTTGCGGAGGGGCGTTTCGTTACGAGATTCGTAGCGCCTCCTTCAACGATTTTAGCCGTGCGTAGAAGCCGCGTGAGTGGATGGAATCAAGCTGCAGCTTCGCGTAGTCGTAGTGATGCATCCACTCGTGGAGCAGTGTGTCGAGAAACGTCTTGGCTGCGAGCAGCTGCCCCCGCACGGCCGTACGATTATTGATATACAGGTACCTGGTGTCGGGCTTGTAGTACCCATACTGCTTGAATGTCGTGCGCCCGCCTCGTTTCTTGTGGTACTGATTCGCGTCAGAAATCTTCACGCCCCGCACGATGTCAATCTGCGCGCAGTCGCACAACACATCGCAGAGCTCCTGTGCGAGGAGTTGCCGATGACCTGTCTCTGCCGATTCCTCGAGTAGTCGCTTGGCAATCGATCGAGCCTCCCGCGACACACGGAAATCAACCTGAAGAATTTTGTTCGATCGTTCGTAGTTGCGCTGACTCATAGAATACGCCGGACGCTAGATGCAAAACGCTGGACGCGATACGCAAAACCTTAGGTGTCGAACCTCAAACCGGCTCGCCGAGGATATGCAGATGGGGGGGATACGGATCGGAAAGGAATACAGATGATGCTGATATGCGGATGAGAGATGCGGATGGGGGGATACGGATAGGATGGGAATACAGATGATGCGGATATGCGGATGGGATATGTGGATAGGAGGGGAATGCCTGCCTCGGGAAGGGATGTGGCGTAAGCGTAGAGTAGATTCGTAATTCGAATCGTTTTATCAGCATATCCGTATCATCTGCATACATAATCCGCATTATCCGTATTTTACTAGCGCTGCTTGACTAAAAGCGGTACCAATGCTACAAGTATAGCGTTGCTGGGCGTCGCCTGGTGGCATGCGAAACTGCATGGCGGCTTAGAACCCTGCTGTGCCCTCTGTAGAAGGAGGAGGAACAATGGCCCTTTTCGAAAAAACCATGGACAAACTTCGTGAGGCGTTCGTCCGCAAACGGTTTGCCGAAATCTGGTGCTTTGGCACTGCGAATGCCGCACGGCTCTGCGAGCAGGGAGATGGCCCCCTGGATGCCGAGCTCGATGAGGAGCGTTTCAAGGCGCTCATCACCTGGGCAGTACGCCAACCGAAAGATCCCGAGCTCCTTTACACGATGGCGACCTGTATCAAGCATCTGTCGCCCGAAGAAGCGATCGGGAAACTGCATGCACCTGTTCCGGCTCCGTTGAAGAAGCTACTCCGACTCCTCGACCCTTCATGGGCGCACTGTTACCCATTCAGCAACTTCGGGGTGATCGTCTTCGATCGCGGAGATAACCCAGTCACGGAAGCTACACTGCGCATCGAGTGTCGCACATTCGATAAGGTGTACGGTACGGCGGGAGTCGAAGTATCGACGTCCGTATCTCGAAGTGACATCCTTCGCGCAATGCGCCTAGCCGCCATCCGCGGTGACAGCGACGAGTGCCGCAGGGTGCGTGGTGTATTCTGCACCGCGTTGCGTGATGCGGTGTGTATGGAACGCACGAAAGCCGAGGCGGATTTCAACCGCGCGGTCGCGGTGAGCGAGGATGGCACGAAGATCATCCACGCGGGCAAGGTGGTGGTGTTCGGCGGATCCGAAAGAAACCCGACCGATCTCCTATTCGACGCGAGCGTGTTCATCGAACAGAAGTGTTTGCGCGTAGGAAATCCGCCCAAACACCTCAATAACGCGTTGGGCGCACTCCCCATCAGCACAATGATTGAGGCACTCAGCGGCACTAGCACGCAACGGTATACTGAGATTACCGCCTACACCCGCGCACAGCCGCAGCGCCAGTTCCTCCTGTGCTGCAAGGACGGGCGTATCCTGTTCGTCCACCGCGACCAGGCACCGGATCCGCTGCCCGAAGGCGGCGTGGAGCTGCGGGTGAAGACGGAGTAGCGTCCGAAACGTTCGTGCGTGGCAAGCTTACCCTGAGCGTCGTCGAATGGTACA
>JBDRLD010000078.1:0-30357 GCA_043813445.1 Candidatus Uhrbacteria bacterium | reverse complement strand
CGCTACGCCAGTGACCGAACAACGAGAAAACCGACGCTCCACATGGCGCGTCGGTTTGTTGTATGCTGTCATCACCTCATGCGACCATTGCCGGTCGCGTCAGTCACTTAGTCGTGTGTATACATATACGTACGAAAATACTGGCTCTTCCGCTTCTTCCTGAGATGCAGATGTCGTGTATTCGATCCGTGTTCCGTCCTCGAGGATCTCACCGCTGCCAGAAGCGCCGAAGGAGGGTTTCACCCAGAGCCGATCTTCTCTGAACAGGCAGGGCCCATAGTTTATTCCAGTAGCCCAGATGCTCGAAGCGCACTCAGTGAGTGGCCTCTCAGAGAACAGATCGTCTCGGAACTTCATTTGAATTTCAGTCTCCGCGGTAGATGTCGGCATATTATTGTACTGCCATGTCCCCGTGATGTCCCTCGCAAGCGACACGTTCACCGCTACATAGGTGTTACGCTCCACATTGACCCAGTGAAGCGTGGAGACAAAGCGACAACCGTTGATCGACGGGAGGTACACTCCAACCCAATGCTCCCCTGCATCGACGGTGATTTCTCCTGGCGGAGCGATGCCGGTTTGCGATTCCGGTGCAGCGTGCACTCGGCAGCGTTCCTGCGTTGTTCCACCACCGGGAATTGCCGGCATCGACGGATCCCAAAGGCCGTAGAGGGAACTGTAACTGCACGGGAGATCATAGACTGCAGGCGGGTCAAGCACGATCTGCGGTTCCACGATTTGTCCATCCGAGAACTTCGCAAGGATGTCGAGCGTCACGCTGATAACGCCAATGCCGGCAGCACCATAGTCATCCACAGAGTCGTCATCCGCGACAGCATCGTCGTCGAACAGGTCGCCATCAGCAACATCGTCGTCCGCAGCAGTCGGCCCGCATCCCGCGAGCAGTACGATCATGGCGATTCCGTAGAGAAAGAACCCAAAAAACCGTTGACGCATGGTAAGGTCTCCTCAAATTGTCAACGAACAAAGGCGAACTCGAAGCACTTCGTGCACGCGCCATCAGTATACCGAATACCAGAGAATCCGCAACCCACCCCCCGCCTGTCCCGCTACTCCTCGTAGGGGCGGGGTTCCACCTGCCCCGTCGGATGACTGGGGTCCCCGCCCGTCTTGCTTCGCGTTTGTCCTACACCACACGCGGGCGGCCATGGAAGGCCGCCCCTACGAAGAATGGTGTTTCTGATTCCTCACGTAGGGGCGGGGTTCAATCCCCGCCCGTCTCGTTTGAGTTGCTCTCGGTGGTTTTGGTTGGTATACTCAACGCGGCTCCATTGCTCGTCGGAAAGGATCCGGGACAACAAGATGCAAAGGGGTCCGGATCTCCATGCGCCTTGGCGCACGGGGGAGGACCCACGCTTTACCCACCTTCCACCGGAAATCCGAACGCATTACGGAAACGAGGCCTGCGACTGTCAGGAATCGCCACCCAAGATCCGTTCGTGAAGGATGGGAAACGATTGGATAGAGCCGGATCCTTCCCGAATTGTGGCATGGGGCCATTTTAGTAGTGACGTCGTAGCTCCTCGATCGAGTTTTTTCTCGGGCCGTGGCGCAGCTGGTAGCGCGCGCGCCTGGGGGGCGTGAGGTCGTGGGTTCAAGTCCCGCCGGCCCGAGAGAAAACTGGATAAAGTAGTCCCGCCAGCCCGAGGGAACGCTTGATAAAGTGGTCCAGCCAGCCCGAGAGCGCACAGGATAGCATCTTACAATCTGCGCGAATTGGCACGGTTGGTATGTGTTTGTCACTAAGTCACTAAGCGTGTATAGTTGTAGTGTTGCGATGAGCGCCCTTGGACGGGGCATTTTTTGTTCCTTGATAACCCTGGCAGTACAGCAACGGAGGTAAGCTTGACGGCACAGGGCCATCGTGGAAAGACGAAGCGGCGTGTGGTTCCATGGCATAAGCTTTCGCGCGTGCGAGACGGGCGCATTATCTCGCTCATACGGGCAAGCTACGGCATGAACATGCGCGGGAAGAGCGGCGAATCGGAGTATGTCGCACGAGTGAGCATTGGGATCGTACCCAATCGCGGACCGTATGTCGCAAATGCGACGTCGACGCGAGACGTCCCCGACGCGTTTGATCAGGCGCTTCGACGCGCACTTCAGACAATCGAGCCGCAGCTTCCTGGGCAGGCATTGCCGGAGAGTCATGATTGGCTTTCCGCGATTACCGTCCTGGGAGTACGACGTCGCGGGGGAGGAGTGGGTGCGACGAAAGCGAAAGCGCCGCCAGAATGGCCAGGTCGCCGTGTGATCCGCCATTCGGATGGTAACATCGCACTCCTCATGCTCCTCTTCGAACGGTATGATTACGAGCTGGCGGAACGCTATCAGAAGCATCTCCAGCAGTACGAATGTGTGGCAGATCCGTGTGAGGTGCTTTCGCTCCTCGCGCCACCACCGGTCGTCGAATCAAATACCGACGCGTACTCCTGTTAGGCGATGCACGCCCGAGTGTAACTACGCCAAACCGAAAGGGACCCCCAAGTGGAGGCCCCTTTTCCATTTCTGGCGACACTACGCTGCCTTAGCGTGTTTCGTATTTGTGCGGATACAGCGCGTACAGATGCGCATACGAACACCATCAACAGCCTTCGACTGGAGGTTTACATGGAACTTGCGCTTGGTCTTGGTATTCGAGTGGCTGCGTCGCTGGCCGGACTGAGAGCCGCGACTGCAGATGTCGCATCGTTTTGCCATATAGAGAAGCAAGTGACAAGATACAAGGAACAAGGATTATTTATACTTCCTCGTTCACTGTAGTACTATAGCAGTATGATAGGCTCCGTCAAGTGTTTTGAGTGAGAAGCGTTTTTTGTTCCATGTTCTCTGTTTCATGTCACGAGTATGCCCATCTCACTAATCCTCCAACAACCGGTGGTTGGCGTCGCGTGGATTGCGGCGATTCTCGTTGCGTTGAGCATCCATGAGTGCGCGCACGCAGCGACGAGCTATGTTCTTGGCGATCACACCGCGCAGCAGGCCGGACGCTTGACACTTCGTCCATTTGCACACGTTGATCCGATGGGCTTCTTCATGCTTTTGCTTGTTGGGTTTGGTTGGGGGAAGCCGGTACCATTCGATCCGCAGCAACTCCACAATCGTCGTTGGGGACCGGCACTCGTCGCACTTGCTGGGCCGGCATCGAATCTCCTCGGCGCAATCGCATCAGCGTTCGTGCTTTTCGTGATTGATCGGTTTACAGGACTTCTGGCGAACAATCTCCTCGTGCTCTTTGTCGCGTTTTCGTTTCAGCTCCATATCGTCCTCATGCTCTTTAATCTCATACCCATTCCGCCGCTGGACGGCTCGAAGCTACTCTTCAGCATAATGGATCACTCGAAGTACGATGGTGCGCGCTTCTTCCTGCAGACGCGTGGGCCATTGATCCTCATCGGCCTCATCGTCGTGGATAGCATGCTCGGCGGTGTAATCATCGGGAGGGCATTGTCCGCGACAACACAGTGGTTTGTCGGGTTTTTCTAGCGCTTCTTGACCATTCTCAGGGCTCTTGCTACGCTTCGGATGAGGCACGCAATGTGCGGTGTCTCTTTCGTTTGATCTCATTGGGGACATGGCTGACCCCTGACACTTTTCCTGCCTTTACTATGCCGACAATTCAGCAACTTCTCCGGAAGCCGAGGACATCGAAATCAAAAAAGTCTCAGGCACCGGCGCTGCAGACTGTATACAATTCATTACGGCGTAAGCGGACCACGCTCTCGAGGGGCTGCCCGTTTAAACGCGGGGTCTGTTTGAAGGTGTCCACAATGACGCCGAAAAAGCCGAACTCCGCCATTCGTAAGATTGCACGTGTCCGACTGTCGAACGGACACGAAGTGACGGCGTACATTCCTGGTGAGGGACACAATCTCCAGGAGCACTCAATTGTGCTCATTCGTGGCGGTCGCGTGCGCGACCTTCCAGGTGTGCGCTACCACATTATTCGAGGAGTGTACGACACCTCAGGAGTACAGAATCGAAAGAACAGCCGATCACTTTACGGCATGAAGAAGAAGTAATCCAGGTATGCGTGGAAAGAAAGCATCAAAGCGAATTATTGCAGTGGATGCGAAGTATAGTTCTGTTGTAATTGCGAAATTCGTTAACTACCTCATGTACGACGGGAAGAAGTCGATCGCGCAGGGCGTTGTATATAGCGCTCTCGACATGGTCAGCAAGCGATCGGAGCGTGATGCCCTCGAAGTGTTCGCACAGGCGATCAAGAATATTGCCCCCGCCATGGAGGTTCGTTCGAAGCGTGTCGGTGGTGCAAACTACCAGGTTCCGTTTCCGGTTCGTGGTGATCGACGTCAATCACTCGCGTTCCGTTGGCTCCTCGGAGCATCGCGTGCGCGGAAGGGAAAGGCAATGGCCGAGCGTCTCGCTGACGAGCTGCTTGCAGCCTCCGAGGGAGAGGGAGCAGCCGTGAGGAAGCGTCAGGACATGCAGCGCATGGCGGATTCGAACCGTGCGTTCGCGCATTTTGCATGGTAAATATATCGATGCGAATTCCGCGAATACATACACGAATGATGCGAATGAAGATGGGATGTACTCCCGCATTCGCGGCATTCGCATGTGATTCGTAGCATTCGCATCGCTTTTGTATGGCTCGACAGTACGATCTTGAACACACAAGAAACATTGGTATCATCGCGCACATCGATGCGGGGAAGACGACCGTCTCCGAGCGGTTTCTTTTTTATACCGGGAAGAAGCATAAGATTGGCGAGGTGCACGAGGGGAAGGCGGAAATGGACTGGATGGAGCAGGAGCGGGAGCGTGGGATCACGATTACCTCCGCCGCAACAACGCTCTTCTGGAAGGATTGTCGCATCAACCTCATCGATACGCCTGGACACATTGACTTCACCGTCGAGGTGCAGCGTTCGTTGCGCGTTCTTGATGGCGCGGTGGTTGTGTTTGACGGTGTCGCCGGCGTAGAGCCACAGTCTGAGACCGTATGGCGTCAGGCGGATAAGTATCACGTGCCACGTATCTGTTTTGTGAACAAGCTTGACCGCATGGGTGCGGATTTTGATGCCGACATCGCCTCGATCCATGAACGGCTCACGAAGAAGGCGTACCCGATGCAGTTGCCGATTGGCACCGAAGCTGGATTCCGTGGCATCGTCGATCTTCTCACAATGGAGGCTTTTGAGTGGAAGGATGAAGAGGGGAAGGAAATCAAGGAAATACCTATTCCGGACGATTTACTCGAGAAGGCGAAAGCGGCGCGAGCAATGTTGCTTGAAGCTATTTCGGAGCAAGACGAGGCCGTCATGGAGCAGTACCTCGGAGGCGTTGAGCCGAAGATAGAGGACCTGAAGCGCGTACTCCGTAAGGCCGTGTTGAATTTTGAAATCATCCCCGTATTCTGCGGGAGCGCGCTGAAAAACAAGGGTGTGCAACGTCTCCTCGATGCAGTATTGGACTACCTCCCATCACCGTTGGATGTCCCACCATTGGAGGGCTTCAATCCGAATAATCCGGAGCAGCTGCTCACACGAAAGGTGGACGATGACGAAGCATTGACTGCGCTGGCGTTCAAGGTTGCAACCGACCCGTTTGTTGGGAAGCTCTGCTTCTTCCGTGTGTATAGTGGCACATTGCGGGCTGGAAGCTACGTCCTCAATACAACGACAGACAAGAAGGAGCGTATTGGGCGCATCGTTCGCATGCACGCAAATGCACGCGAGGATGTGGAAGAGGTATTCTCTGGCGAGATTGCTGCAGCGGTTGGCTTGAAGGAGACAAGCACCGGGCACACCCTTTGTGATCCGGCACATCCGATTGCGTTGGAGGCACTTGAGTTCCCGGATCCGGTGATCTCGATTGCGGTTGAACCGAAAACGAAGACCGATCAGGAGAAGCTCGGAGTTGGACTACAGAAGCTTGCCGAGGAAGATCCGACATTCCGAGTACGATCGGACGAGGAAACACTTCAAACGGTCATCTCTGGAATGGGTGAGCTCCACCTCGATATCATTGTCGATCGGTTGCGTCGCGAGTTTAAGGTGGAAGTGAATACCGGGAAGCCACAGGTTGCCTACCGTGAGACAGTCAAGGGAATCGCGAAGGCTGAAGGGAAGTATGTCAAGCAGACCGGTGGGCATGGACAGTACGGACATTGTTGGATTCGTGTCGAGCCGCTTGAGCCTGGGAAGGGATTCGAGTTTGTTGACGAGATCAAGGGTGCGAGCATTCCGCGTGAATTTGTCCCAGCGATAGAGAAGGGGATCAAGGAAGTGCTTTCGAAGGGCATCCTTGCCGGATATCCAGTCGTCGATATTCGTGCAGTGGTGTACGACGGAAGTTATCACGATGTCGACTCGTCCGAGATAGCATTCAAGATCGCCGGATCTATGGCGTTCCAGGCCGCGGCAAAACTTGCAAAGATTATTCTTCTTGAGCCGATCATGCGCCTCGAAGCAGTGACCCCAGAGCAGTTCATGGGAGATGTCATTGGAGATTTGAATGCGAGGCGTGCGCAGGTGCAAGAGCTACGCGATCGTGGAAATGCTAAGGTGATAGATGCGACAGTTCCTCTTGCGGAGATGTTCGGGTATGTGACGCAGCTCCGCTCTATGACACAGGGTCGGGCCAGTTCCTCCATGGAGTTCAGTCACTACGCTGAGGTCCCTGCGAATGTTGCGAACGGAATTGTCGAGGCATCAAATCTGTCCTAGTGATCACATGCGAATAGTTGGTAAATACATAGCTTGACTGGCGAATATTCCATTGGCACTGTGGAAAGGTATCAAATACGTATGGACCAAGCACTCCTCAACCGACTTCTCGATCTCGTCGCCAAGACGGGCGATCGTGTGGTCGTCGTAGATCCATTGACCCGTCGTCCGTTCGTCCTCATGGGGCTCGAGCAGTATGAGGCGCTTCAGAGGCCAATAGCCGATGAACGAATGGCTCCTTTTACGCAGTCAGTTGTCGACGAGCATCGAGTGGACTCAGATATTGACATATGGCGCGCATCACAGGAAGCGGCATTGTCGGATGCACCCGCTGTTTCTGGTGACGCGGATAGCTTCCATCGGTTCGTCCCGGAGCCGATGCACGCAGCAGTGGCGGACGATGATCGTTTCTATGTTGAGCCATTGGAGTGATTAGGAGTTCAATGTGGTTGTAGTCAAAGAGTTTTAGTTCATTTATCCCCGCATATTAGCCCATCCGTATCGGTGATGCCGTCTGCAGGAATACTGCATTGCTGCATCCTGGGGAAAACGCGTGAATGGCTCTCTCTTGCGCGATTTTTCTCATGTGCTACGATATGGCTGATACGTGGAGTCATAAATCACGAAATCCTTTTTTTATTCGCTATTGAGCGAAAATCGTAGTATGGCAGAGAAGTTTGAACGAACAAAGCCGCACGTAAATGTCGGCACAATCGGTCACGTCGATCACGGCAAGACCACCCTGACCGCAGCTATCCTAACCGTGCTCCGAGCACAGGGAAAAATAGCTCAGGATAAGGGCGTCGACGCGATCGATAAGGCACCAGAAGAGAAGGCGCGCGGTATTACGATTAATACCGCACACGTGGAGTACGAATCCGATGCTCGTCACTATGCGCACATCGACTGTCCGGGACACGCAGACTACGTGAAGAACATGATTACCGGTGCGGCGCAGATGGATGGTGCGGTACTCGTTGTTTCCGCTGCCGATGGTCCGATGCCACAGACTCGTGAGCACATTTTGCTCGCGCGTCAGGTTGGAGTTCCGCAGATTGTAGTTTTCCTCAACAAAGTGGACCAGGTTTCCGACGCTGAACTTATTGATCTTGTCGAGGAGGAAGTGCGCGATCTTCTTAAGAAGTACGAATTTGATGGCGACAACATCGCGGTCATTCGTGGATCGGCATTGCAGGCGCTAGAGAATCCGAATGATGCGGAAAAGACAAAGCCGATCATAGATCTTATCGCTGCTCTTGATGAGAAGATTCCGGAGCCGGTTCGTGAAACCGATAAGCCGTTCCTCATGCCGATTGAAGACGTTTTCTCGATTGAAGGTCGTGGCACAGTTGCAACCGGGCGAATCGAGCGTGGGAAGATTAACATCAACGAGGAAGTTGAGATCGTAGGCATAAAGGACACCGGAAAGACGGTTGTCACCGGTGTAGAGATGTTCAACAAGCAGCTGGACGAGGGTATCGCAGGTGACAATGTCGGATTGCTTCTCCGCGGCATCCGCAAGGATGACATTGAGCGCGGGCAGGTACTTGCGAAGCCGGGATCGGTAACGCCGCATACAGAGTTTGAGGCAGAGGTCTACACACTCACGAAGGAGGAAGGTGGTCGTCATAAGCCGTTCTTCAAGGGGTATAAGCCACAGTTCTACATCCGCATAACGGACGTAACTGGCGAGGTAACACTCCCGGAGGGGACAGAGATGGTGATGCCGGGGGATACGACGAACCTCGTTGTGAAGCTGCTAGTGCCGATTGCACTTGAGGATAAGCATCGATTCTCGATTCGTGAGGGTGGCCGTACAGTGGGTGCTGGCGTTGTAACAAAGATTATCAAGTAATTCATTATGGTTCCGGTGGGTGCGTCCGCGTATCCACCGGAACCTCGCTCCTTGCATGTCCGACAGCCCAACGACCACGAAGAAAGGCGCCACGAAGAAGGAAGAGGAGAAGTCGCGCATTCGTATCAAGATTCGTGCGTACGATCATAAGATCATCGACGAGTCATCGAAGACGATCGTAGAGACGGCGAAGCGAACGGGTGCAACCGTGCGCGGTCCGGTACCGCTTCCTACTGAGCGACGTCGCTATACGGTGAACCGGTCGACGTTCAAGCACAAGCGTGCACGGGATCAGTACGAGATGCGGATTCACAAGCGCCTCCTTGACATTATGGAGCCGACTCCAAAGACAGTCGAAGCGCTGACGAGTCTGAGTCTTCCGGCTGGAGTGAATATTGAAGTGAAAATGTAGCGCGAGACGCGCACGATACGGATCAGATCGGAACGCCGATGATGCTGATATGCGGATACGTCGATGAGTGCAGCGTGTTGTGCTCTTTCGTCTATCAGCATATCCGCATCATCTGCATGTGGTAATCTGCATTATCCGTATCTCTGGATCGTAGGAAGGATCGTGCGAACCCCAGAGGGGGTACGTCGTACGAAAACCGTTGCGATCTGAATGGAATAGTAACCGACACCTATCAAATTGATTTGTACTATCGCACCACGTGCAGGTTGTAATCCTGCAACTGTCAATCGACAGCGGTCTGTGGCGCGAATGGATGTTCGACGGGACGACCCTCTGTGCTATCGAGGGGCGCGCCGTTGGACCTCCATCGCGTATTTGTTTTATAGGGGTCTTCCGTGCGAAGCGCTATGGCGTTTATCATGACGAGAAAAATTGAAATGTCGCAGCGATACGACGGGGATCGGGTCATTCCGGTCACCGTTCTTGAAGTATTGCCGTGCAAGATTACTCAGATTCGAACACTCGATCGTGATGGGTACACTGCGGTACAGGTTGGCTGCGGCGAACGACGCCGTATCACCAAGGCGATTGCGGGACATGTGCACGGGCTTGGAATGTTCCGTTGGTTTGGAGAATTTCGCACCGCTCCGGATGCAGTGTGGGAGGTTGGGCAGACGATTGATACAACTGCGTTTTCGGAGGGTGACGTAGTTCAGGTCACCGCAACATCAAAGGGGAAAGGTTTCCAGGGTGTAGTGAAGCGTCATCGATTCCACGGACAGGATGCGACACATGGAACGAAGGATCAGGTGCGCATGCCAGGATCAATCGGCTCAACCGGTCCGCAACGCGTGTTTAAGGGAACACGCATGGCTGGTCGTATGGGTGGCGATCGCGTGACGGTTCGAAATCTCACTATTGCGCACATTGATTCGGTCGCGAAGCGCATTGAAGTGCGTGGCGCGGTTCCGGGTGCGCGTGGGAGTATCGTACACATGCAATCCTACGATGGATACTGGGATGGTGCCGCTGTACACACGTCGAAGGAGGGAGCCTCGGGCAGTGAAAAAGCATAACGTTGCACGTTTATGGCGAGCGTTCCGGTGTACAACGCAACAGGGCAACAGACGGGTGAGCTTGAGCTCGCACCCGAACTCTTCGATGTGCGGCCAAAGCCATCGGTGATGCGACAGGTTGTGACGGCACAACAGGTAAGCGCTCGTCAGCCGTTGGCTCACACGAAGACACGAGGAGAAGTGCGTGGTGGTGGGAAGAAGCCATGGAGTCAGAAGGGTACCGGACGTGCTCGACATGGTTCAATTCGATCGCCGATTTGGGTTGGTGGCGGAACAACATTCGGTCCGAGATCCATTCGAAATTACGTACAGAAGGTGAATACGCGAATGCGTCGTCAGGCATTGCGTATGGCGTTGACGGACAAGGTGACGAGCGGGCGGTTTATTGTTCTTGAGGATTTTGATCCGGCACAGGGGAAGGCGAAGGCAGCGAAGGAGCTGATTGGGATCGCGATTCAGCGCGCGGAAGTTGGAGCGAAACAGGCCCCGTCGGTGCTCGTAGCACTTCCTACCGCACGTCGTGCGGCTGCACAGAGTATTCGGAACTTTCCACGCGTTCGCGGCATTGATGCCGAGCATCTGAATGTGGTTGATGTGCTTCGATCGGATATCCTCCTCACAACGCGTGTCGGGTACGATCGGATGGTCGCACGATTTCGTGACGGCGACAGTCAGCAGAAGGTTGAGCAAAAGGTGTAGCACAAGCGTATGTCAGCATTTTTGAAAAAACGGACACCGAAGCCGACCGACGATGCGGCCAAGAAGCAGGAATCCCCTGTTGTATCTTCGGTTGCGGATGCCACGGTCGTACAGGAAATAGATAAGCCGAAGCACGGGGTTGAGGGGCGTGCTGCTTCCGGTGCCGAGCGTGACCTACTTATTGAGCCATACCTAACCGAGAAGTCTAGTACGCTGGCAGAGCTCGGACAGTATACGTTCCTTGTGCGTAATGATGCGGAGAAGGTTGCAATTATGCGGGCGATTGCGCAGCGTTACGGTGTGCATCCTGAACAAGTTCGCATTATACGGACATCGGGAAGGGCAGTACGCTACGGTCGTAGTGTTGGTCGGCGGAGCGGTACAAAGAAGGCTATTGTTCGACTACGGGCCGGGGAGACGCTCCCGTTCGGCGCGCGGACGTAACCAATGCCGACTATCGACGGACTACGGACTACCGCCAGGGCAGCAATTCTGAGGAATATGAATGCTGATGGCCGGAGTCGGTGGTCTGTCGAACGGAATTTATTGCTATGGCACTCATCCACTACAAGCCAACGACCCCGGGTCGACGCAATGCGTCGGTCATTCGTGGGGAGGTGACGAAAACGAAGCCGGAGAAGCATCTCGTCATCACCAAGAAGTCGACCGGCGGGCGGAACGCGCAGGGTCGTATTACTGTTCGTCATCATGGTGGCGGAGTGAAGCGCCGTATTCGTATTATTGACAGCCGCCGGCTGCGATTCGATGATCCGGCGACGGTGTTGGCCATTGAGTACGATCCGAATCGCAATGCAAATCTTGCGCTCATCGCGTATGGTGATGGAACGAAAGCGTACATGATTGCTCCACTTGGACTAGAAGTTGGAAGTACGGTCGTTTCATCGAAGCAGCGAGTCGATATTCGTACAGGCAATCGCATGCCGCTCGAACAAATACCGATCGGTATGGCGGTGCATGACGTAGAGATGCAGCCCTGTCGTGGTGGAAAGATAGCTCGCGGTGCCGGCACGTCTGTACAGCTCATGGCTATTGAGGGGAAACACGCACAATTGAAGTTGCCATCTGGAGAGATACGTCTCGTACCACGATCATGCGCTGCAACTATTGGACAGGTTGGCAATCAGGACGTACGGCTTATTCAGTACGGAACAGCTGGGCGTATGCGACGGAAGGGGATCAGACCGACCGTACGTGGAAAGGTGATGAACCCGGTTGATCACCCACACGGTGGCGGAGAGGGAAGGAACCCCATCGGTATGCCGTTCCCGAAGACCCCGTGGGGGAAGCATGCACTTGGAGTGAAAACGCGAAAGCCGAAGAAGTGGAGCGGGAGTCTCATCCTAAAGCGTCGAAAGCGCAAGAAGCGGAAATAAGTATCGACTATCGGTCGACGGACTACGGACTATCGCCAGATCAGTGTGTCGCAGCTGGACACTGACGGCTATAGTCGGTAGTCTGTGGACCAGAGACGTTGTTATGTCGCGCAGCCTGAAGAAGGGTCCATACGTGGATCCGAAGCTCATGAAGAAGATCGCGAATTTGCGACCGGGTGATCCCCGGGTAGTGAAGACGTGGGCGCGTGCGTCATCCATTACCCCGGAGATGGTTGGATTTACGTTCGGAGTGCACAATGGTCGGGCACACGTGAGCGTAAAGATTTCCGAGCAAATGGTTGGACACAAACTCGGTGAATTTTCCCCGACGCGTAAGTTCAATCGCCATGGTGGTAAATTGAGCAAGGGGATTGAATCGCGAAAGGCCACCCCGGCGAAGAAGTAGCAGAAGTATATGCAAGTCATCGCACACCTTCGACGATTACGCATGTCGCCGCGAAAAGCTCGTCTTATCGCTGATCTTGTTAGTGGAATGGATGTTGCGGAGGCGGATTCGCAGCTTGAACACAGCGTAAAGCTCGCTGCGCGGCCAGTTCGAAAGCTTATTGCATCGGCAGTTGCAAACGCGGAGCACAATTTTGAGCTAAAGCGTAGCAATCTGTTCGTTAAGCAGGTGCTCGTGAATCAGGGTCCGACAATGAAGCGATTTCGTCCGCGTGCATTTGGACGTGCTGCACCGATTCGGAAGCGATCAAGTCATATCACCGTAATCCTTGAAGAGCGTGTGCCAACACAACGTCCTGAATTGCCAAAGCAGGCAGTTAATGTAGCACCGAAGGTGATGGAGGATCGCTCTGCGGCTGTGCGTGAGGCTGGTGGTTCGGATAGCGACGGCCGTAATGTGCACAAGGAAGACGCTGCCGGACAGGGTGGCGGGAAGCGACAACGAGGGTTTCTCAAGCGGTTTGTGAATCGGCGTACCGGTGAACGGTAGCGTCCCATTGATGCGTTTATGGGCAAGAAAGTCCACCCAAAGGCATTTCGTCTGAACACGGTCGCGACATGGTCGTCGCGGTGGTTTGCAGATCGTCGTGCGTACCGACAGTTCCTCGAACAGGATGTTAGAATGCGGAAATTTGTTAAATCCAAGTTCCGCGATGCAGGCATCTCAGAAGTTGAGGTGGAGCGATCCACCGGTAACGTGACGGTGACGATCTACGCGGCTCGGCCTGGTGTGATTATTGGCCGTGGCGGACAGGGTGCGGAGCAACTGAAACAGGAACTGCGGAAGAATTTTCTTGGGAGCTCCGAGCAGCAGAAGCAAAATATTCAGTTGAATATTATTGAGGTTGATCGGCCGGCACTTGACGCCGCAGTGGTGTTGTATCAAGTTGTGGCGGACATTGAACGTCGCATGCCATTTCGAAGGGTTCTTCGGCAGGCATTGGGACGTGTGGAACGCGGCGGAGCACAGGGAGTACGTATTCAGGTTGCAGGCCGATTGAACGGCGCAGAGATTGCACGAACGGAATCGGTGAAGTCTGGATCAGTTCCACTTCAGACATTGCGTGCAGACATTAGCTACGCCAGTGATTTTGCTCGGACGATTTACGGTTCAGTCGGTGTGAAGGTGTGGATCTATCGTGGTGAGGTGTTTGAAGGTCGGCGTAGTGCAAGTGCACAACGTCCGACACAAACCACACCACCATCACATCGTCGTGGCGCTGCTCGAAAGCAGACAGCTGGTCGCGTTTAAAGGTTCAGGAGTATGTTGATGCCAAAGAAGCTCAAGCATCGAAAATGGCACAAGGGACGCGGTCGCGCGGAACACCCGGCGACGCGAAAAACGACGGTCGCTTTTGGCGACGTCGGCTTGAAGGCGGTGACTGAGTCCTGGGTGACGTCCCGCCAGATTGAGGCTGCACGTCGTGTTGTAACGCGCGTCACACGAAAGGGAGGGAAGCTCTGGATCCGTATTTTTCCGGATCATCCGGTCACTGCGAAGGGGAACGAGATGCCGATGGGGGGCGGGAAGGGGAATGTCGATCACTATGTAGCAGTCGTTCGGCCGGGGATGGTTATGTTTGAAGTTGGCGGAGTAGATGTGGTTGCGGCGCGTGAAGCGCTTCGGTTGGCAGGGCACAAATTGCCGATGAAGACGAAGGTCATTGGGCGTTTATGAAGTCTACGGCCTATGGACTACGGACAATCGTCGGAGGTTCCTCTCTGGCAGTTGTCGGTAGCCTGTGGGTGGTAGCTGGTCCTATGGATATCAAACAGATGCGTGAACAACCGGAAGAGGAGCTTCGTCGTAAGTTCGACGAGCTTCGCGTACAGCTCGAGGATCTTCGATTCCGAGCGAGCGCTCGGGAATTAAAGAATGTTCACGAAATTCGTTCGACGCGTCGGGCAATCGCGCGCATCCTTACGGTTTTTCACGAGCGCGAGTTGCATCGTGATCATCAGGTAAGCGATTCGAAGTAATATGACAGCAACCACAACAACAGCCCGGAAGGCGAGACGATTCGAGGGAGATGTTGTTTCTAATTCAATGGAGCAGACCTGTGTCGTTGTCGTGAACGGCTGGAGACAGCATCCGAAGTACGGGAAGGCGTTTCGAGTTCGGAGTCGATTTAAGGTGCACGATCCAAAGAACATCGCACGGGTCGGTGACCGTGTCCGGTTCGAGGAGTGTCGTCCGATTTCGAAGGATAAGCGTTGGCGGTTGATTGAGAAGCTTTGATAACCCGATACGAATTCCGCGAATAGGGAACGAATGATGCGAATAATTTAAACGCAACTCATTCCTTATTTGCGGCATTCGTATGGAATTCGCAGCATTCGCATCGCTGATATGATTCAACATCGTTCCATGGTGAAGAGCGCGGACAATACGGGAGCGAAAAAGCTCCAGTGTATTCGTGTGCTCGGTGGATACCGGAAGCGCTACTCAGTGCTCGGAGATGTTGCGACATTTGTCGTGAAGGAAGCGACTCCGCACAGCGGTGTGAAGAAGAGCGACATCGTGCACGCAGTGCTTGTGCGAACAAGAAAGGAAACTCGTCGACCAGATGGGAGTTATATTCGATTCGATGAGAATGCAGTAGTGATTATCGATCGGAAGACGAAGGAACCAAAGGGGACGCGTATCTTCGGGCCGATAGCGCGAGAGCTACGGAATCGGGGATTCGCCAAGATTATTTCACTCGCCCCAGAGGTAGTTTGAGAGACTACTGACTACAGACGACGGACTACAGCAAGAAGAAGGGTATTGGGTGGGGTGCGGTAGTCAGTGGCCCGTAGTCGGTGAGCGAAGCTAATTGTATGCGTATTAAAAAGGGTGACACAGTAAAGATGCGCTCTGGCCGGGATCGCGGTAAGACCGGCAAAGTGACTCGGACGATTCCGGATCGCGACATGGTTGTTGTTGAGGGGGTGAATATGCTCGTGAAGCATCTTCGGCCTCGTCGTCAGGGCGAGCAGGGGCAGCGAGTGCAGTTCCCGGCACCTTTTCCCGCATCGCGAGCGATGCTTAAGTGTCCGAAGTGCGGAAAGACGACTCGAATTGCGATGAAAGAGCTTGAAGGTGCAAAGAAGCAGCGAGCGTGTAAGAAATGTGAGCAGACATTCGCGTAAGGGCTGCACGATAAGTATTTATGACGTTTCGAGAGCGTTACGAAAAAGAAGTCGCCCCGAAGCTCAAAGAGGAGCTCGGTGAAAAGAGCACGATGGCGGTTCCACGCATCGTGAAGGTGGTATTGAATTCCGGAACCGGAACGCAGCGCGACCCGCGCCTCCCGGATATTGTTGCTGATACGTTTGAGCGAATCACGGGGCAGCGGCCAGTGCGAACGAAAGCACGGAAGTCCATCGCGGCATTCAAGCTTCGTGAAGGAAACCCAGTTGGTGTAGTGGTAACGCTACGCGGACGGCGCATGTGGGACTTCCTCGAGAAGTTTACAGTGGTCACACTGCCACGCGTCCGGGATTTTCGAGGGCTGAGTGATAAAATCGTGGATACGCAGGGTAATTGTTCCATCGGTTTCCGTGAGCATGTTATGTTCCCAGAGATAGAACCTGATGCCGTAGATCAGCTTCATGGCCTTCAGATCACGATTGTGACGACTGCTGGCGGGCGTGAGCGTGGGCTCGCACTCTTTCGAGCGCTTGGGTTCCCATTTACACAGCGGACAAAGTAATTAGAGAGTATGGCGAGGAAAACATTGTTGGTGAAAGCAGCCCGGTCCCGCGTTAATCCAAAGTTTTCGACGCGTATAGTTCGGCGTTGCTGGCGGTGTGGTCGCGGGCGTGGATACATGCGTGATTTCGAATTGTGTCGTATCTGTTTTCGTGAGTTGGCCAATAACGGCGAGTTGCCGGGTATTAAGAAAGCGAGCTGGTAATAGTGCAAAACGCTTGACGCTTGACGCCGGACGCCGGAAGAGCTGTATTAAAAGCTTCGGCGTACTGCGTATGGCGTACTGCGTATAGCGTATGATGACCGACCCCATTGCAGACATGCTCACGCGAATTCGGAATGCTCAAACCGTTGGCAGAAAGACGGTAACACTTCCGACATCGAAGGTGAAACGAACGATCGCTGAACTCCTTGTACGAGAGGGGTGGCTTGAGCGTGCCGAGGTGCGTACGCCTGAGGGCGGTCGGAAGGGGAAGCAGTCCCCACACGACGAGCTTGTTCTTACGCTTCGCTATCAGCGCCCTGGGAATCCGCTTATTTCTTGCATACGTCGTATCAGTCGGCCTGGTCGTCGAGTGTATGTAAAGCGTGGTGCAGTTCCAACGGTGAAGCGTGGGAGTGGGATCGCGTTGCTCTCGACGCCACTTGGTATGATGACGAATCGCGAGGCAAAGCGGCGTGGAACCGGCGGCGAGGTTATTTGTGAAATCTACTAGTATGTCTCGCATTGGAAAGCAACCAATCGTACTTCCGGAAGGCGTCACTGTTTCCATTGAAACGGGGCATATTGTCGTACACGGTCCGAAGGGTGTACTCACTGTTCCGGTGCACGCCTTAGCCGCTGTAAGTGAAGCTGACGGAGTACTGACTGTAACGGTTAAGCATCCGGAGGCAAAGAGCGATCGCTCGATTTGGGGGCTTACTACGCGACTCATCGCGAACGCTGTGCAGGGCGTGCATGTCGGCTTCTCAAAACAGCTTGAGGTGCATGGGGTTGGTTTCCGGGTTGCCTTGAATGGGAATGTGCTCGACTTTGTGCTTGGTTATTCACATCCAGTTGTCTTTGCGCTACCTGATGGCATTACTGCGACGGTAGAGAAAAATGTCATTACGGTGAGTGGTATCGACAAGCAGCTTGTAGGTGAAGTTGCTGCGAAGATGCGGTCACTCCGCAAGCCGGATGCGTATCACGGAAAGGGCGTGCGCTATGCTGGTGAGGAACTAAAACTCAAGCCAGGGAAGTCAATGAAGGGCGCTGGTTCGTAGTAAAAAATATGGCATCACGCATTGAAAAGCAATCAACGACATTACGTCAACGTCGGCACAAGCGTGTGCGGGCAAGGATTTCCGGTACCGCGATACGACCACGCATCTCGGTATTCCGAAGCGCCCAACATTTTTCAGTTCAGCTCATCGATGACATCACGGGAATAACGATCGTTGCAGCGTCAGATCTTGACATCAAGGCACTGAAGGTGAAGAAGGGAGAGCAACGGAAAGTTAGTGTCGCGTTTGAGGTAGGTAAGACACTTGCAGAGCGTGCGAAGGATAAGGGTATAACGGTAGCGGTATTTGATCGTGGTGGATATGCCTACCACGGACGAGTAAAGGCGGCTGCAGATGGCGCGCGGGAAGGTGGTCTGACATTCTGATCGTCACGAATGCTTATGGCAAAGGAAGTACAGGGTAGAACAACAGCGAATCGTCCCCCCGGTGATCGACCGTCGCCTCGACGCGGTGGTCCACGTCGTGGTGGCCCACGTCGTGATCGAGACGAGAAGCCGGCAGATGAATTTGAACAGAAGATCCTCGACATCGCTCGCGTGACGCGTGTGACCGCGGGAGGGAAGCGAATGCGCTTCCGGGCATGTGTTGCCGTTGGCGATAAGAAAGGACAGGTTGGCGTTGGTGTCGCAAAGGGGATGGATGTCTCCAGTGCGATTTCGAAGGCGTCAACAAAGGCGAAGAATTCGCTTGTGCGAGTTATAGTTGATTCTGATACGATTCCGCATGATATCGAGATGAAGTTCAAGGCGGCAAAGCTTCTCATGAAGCCGGCCCCAAAGGGAACAGGGATTATCGCCGGTGGTGTTGTTCGGCTCATCCTCGACCTTTCCGGAGTCCCGAACGTCGTTGCGAAGATTCTCGGGTCGTCGAATAAAGTGTCGAATGCAAAGGTGACAATGGCAGCGCTCGCAGCACTTCGGCCTCGGAAGAAGAAAGCGTAAGTTTCGAGAGGTAATTGTAAAGATATGGCAGCGTATTCACTGCACAATCTTCCAGTCGGTTCGGCTCAGCGACGGCGAAATGTTAAGCGCCTCGGGCGCGGACATGGATCCGGTCGCGGAAAGACAGCCGGTCGCGGAACCAAAGGACAGCGCTCGCGAACTGGCGGGCGCGGCGGATTGAAGCGTCTCGGAATGAAGCGTACGATTCTCGCGCAGCCGAAGTTGCGTGGGTTCAAGAGTATCCACCCGAAGTCACTTTTTCTAAACGTTTGTGTGCTCGAGGAGCGCATGGAGAGCGGAGCGACGGTATCGCCAAAAAAGCTTGTGGAGGCGGGATTGGTAGAACATACGCGGTACGGTGTGAAATTGCTCGGCCGAGGTGAGCTTACAAAGAAATTTACAGTGCAGGGCGTTCAGGTTTCTGCCGTCGCAAAGGCAAAGATTGAAGCCGCTGGTGGTCAAATACTCCCGTAATAGGATATGTTCGACAAGCTCAAGCTCATCTGGAAGGTGCGAGAGGTGCGCAACTCGATTGGGTTCGTGTTGATCATACTTGTAATCTTTCGACTGCTTGCACATATTCCGGTGCCTGGTGTCGACGTCTCCGCGCTCCAGCAGTTTTTTGCGTCGAATGCATTCCTCGGTCTTCTTAATGTATTTTCCGGTGGGACCATGGAGAATTTCTCCATCGTTGCGCTCGGCGTAGCGCCGTTCATCACGGCATCGATCATTTTCCAGCTGCTCGGCATGGTCATCCCGGCGATCGAGGAACTCCAGAAGGAGGGCGAGTACGGACGGAAAAAGATTAATCAGTACACGCGCCTTCTCAGTATTCCGCTTGCCGTGCTACAGGGGTTTGGGCTGATTACACTCATTCGGCAGGCGAACGCGAGCATCCTTCCGGAACTCATGGGGTGGCAGACAGTGATGCTTCTTGTAACCGTGACAGGAGGGACGGTATTCCTCATGTGGCTCGGTGAGCTTATCTCCGAGAAGAGTGTTGGGAATGGGATCTCTCTCCTTATTTTTGCCGGTATCATTTCAGCACTGCCACGCGCGATTCAGCAATCGGTGTTGACGTTTGACATGTCGCGCTTTGTGCAACTCATTGTGTTTATTGTTCTTGCCGTTATCACGGTTGCTGGCGTGGTTGCACTCACCGAGGCGCAGCGTAATATTCCGGTATCATATGCGCGGCGGGTTCGCGGTATGCGTATGATTGGAGGTCTCGATACGCACCTTCCACTCCGCGTAAACATGGCTGGCGTTATTCCAATTATTTTTGCGATTTCGATCATCCTATTCCCACCGCTCATCGCGCAGTTCTTCATGCACGCGAAGACGGCATGGATCTCAGGACTTGCGGATTTTACAATCCGCGTCTTCCAGAACCAGGTATTCTACGGAGCGATTTACTTCCTTCTCGTATTCATTTTTACGTACTTCTACACGGCAGTTGTATTCCATCCGCAGCAGATTGCGGAGAACCTACAGAAGCAGGGTGGATTCATCCCGGGCATTCGGCCCGGCCGTGCAACAGCTGAGTACCTTTCGTACGTGACGAATCGCATCATTTTCGTCGGTGCATTCTCACTCGGCCTTATTGCAATCTTGCCGATTCTCACCGGGCCACTCCTCCCGGGATCATCGACACTAACATCGATCGTTGGTGGTACATCGCTTCTCATCATTGTCTCGGTCGTGATCGAATCTGTGAAACAGGTTAGCTCACAGCTCACAATGCGAGAGTACGAGGGGCTGTAGGCTCTCAAGAATGTGAAACGACCCCGACGTGCTGTCGGGGTCGTTCTGGTGTACCTTCATCAGGTCAGAATCGCAGAAGGATCAATGATTACTGTGACGGGCGATCAGTCTCTAATGGACCACACCATCGGACTCAGCCATCCTTCCCGCCGTTGTGCTTCTTGATGAGTGACGGATTTACAAAATCTTCCTGCGTGAGTTCGCCCTTGGCGATGTCGTTCGCGATCGCCATGAGCGCGCGGCCGATGATTGTGCCGTGCCTTCCGAGCGAGACGAATGATGTGTAGCTCGACGTGCCAACGAACGTCTTCACGGAGAGCACTGGCACATCGTCACAACCCTCGTTGTCGGTGAGCAGTGAGAAGCATCCGAGCGCCATGAGGTCGAAGAAGCGGAACTTCGGATCGAGCGTTTGAAGCGTGAACGCGAAGTCATCGTGGAAGAAGTCGAGTCCGTAGCGCTCGTGCAGTAGCGGAATCGCACGTGTTCGTTCGAATGGGATGCGTGGCGCGTGGTCGTTGGGACTCGTCGTTCCTCTCCGAGCGATGTTGAGCGTCTCGTCGAGGAACGCGAGTACGTCGAGGTAGAGCATGAGCTGTTGTACGGTCATCTGATCCGGCGGGGTCCCGAGGTCGAAAATCGGCTCTGCCATGCGATGCCTCCTTTCTGAAGGTGCCTGCATACGCTAGCATGGAGGTATGGGCGCGTCAAATGTGCATTTCTTTGGTGACGCGTGGTTTTGAATTAAGTAGGAAATCGGCCTTTCGTCGTTGTAGATGTTTGTCACACATGACCCTCGCGATACTTACCTTCGGCGTTGCCTACCTCCTCTTGGTTGATGGGCATTATCGACGGGCTGCAGTAGTTTTCACCGCAGTGGTGTTCATGCTGCTTGTTGGTGTCCTGACATTGACTGAGGCGTGGGCAGCGGTGAATTGGTATGTTATAGGGACGTTCATTGGAATGCTCGTGCTTTCCGATCTTTTTCTCGCGTCGCGAATGCCGATCGCGCTGGCCGGGTGGATCGCGCGCAGAACACGAAGCGTTGCCGGAGCTGCACTTGGCCTTGCTGTTCTGGCCAGCGCACTTTCGCTCGTGCTCGAGAATGTCTCTGTAGTGCTCATACTTGCACCAATCGCCCTCGCACTCGCGAAGGCATTTGATACGCGTGCAGCCCCGTTTCTTATTGGGGTTGCGCTGTCTTCTAATCTCCAGGCGGCCGCGCTCCTTATCGGAGACCCACCGGCAATGATTCTGGGAACGTATGCCGGCCTCTCGTTTAACGATTTTTTCTGGTACCATGGACACCCCGGCATCTTCTTTGCGGTCGAGTGTGGGGCTATTGCGTCGCTCTGGATGCTTTGGCGTTTGTTCCGCAAGCAGTCTCGACCTGCGCCGAATGTCCCATACGAAGCACCAAGATCCATCGTACCGACACTACTACTTTTTGGTATGGTTGCGACGCTCATCGTCGTCTCGCTCACTGGCAGATCGTCGCCAATGGTAACGACATGGGTTATTCTCGCGAGCGCTGCGATTGGGTGGTTTTGGCACATCGCGCGTCGCACCGACGATAGCCGAGATGGTGGGGGGGTGCTACAGCATCTTTTTTTCCATCGTCTTCCGGTTCTAGAAGAAGATGGTGTGGAGCGTCCGCTCTCGCGTATCTCGCGGCAGTTTTTGAGCGCGCGCGAGCGCTTTGGAGGGGAGCATCGTTTACTCCGCGCACTCGACTGGGAGACAGTGATTTTTCTCGCGTGCGTCTTCGTTCTTGTGGAGGCCCTCGCAAAGACAGGCGTTCTCGTTGTGCTTGCCGGTTGGTTTGCTAGTGTTTCTGGAGGTAGTGCATTGCAGGCGTACATAATTCTTGTTATTTTTGCGGTTACTGTCTCTGCTTTTATTGATAATGTTCCGTTTATTGTAGCGATGCTTCCTGTAGCGAGCGAAGTTGCGGTAGGACTTGGGATCGATCCGTTCCCCTTGTACGCAGGACTCCTCATTGGTGCTTCGGTCGGAGGGAATATTACCCCGATTGGTGCTTCGGCGAATATTGTTGCCTTTCGCTGGATAAATGAGCGCACGGAAGAAAAACTTTCATTCTGGGGATTTGTTCGATATGGTCTCCCATTCACAATAACCGCAGTCATCGTGGCATCTACTGCTGGTTGGATACTCTGGAATTAACTGTTATCATTTTTTGATATGTATCGTATCGCCATGCTTGGCCCACAGGGGTCTGGAAAGGGAACGCAGTCCGAGCTGCTAAGTCAGGCACTCGAAATTCCGCAGATTACGCCCGGTGTAATGTACCGTCTGGAGGTTGAGTCTGAAACAGTGCGTGGAAAAGAAATTGCGCCGATTCTCGATCGTGGTGGAATGGTTCCGGATGATATAACGAACGAGATGATTCGTACACGTCTCAGCGAGCCGGACTGCGCGAACGGGTATATCCTCGACGGGTATCCGCGGACGCTTGAACAAGTTGCGGATATCGATGCACACCTTGAGCCACTGACACATGTGATTTTCATTGATATTACGGACGCGAGCGCAGTGGCGCGGCTCTCTGATCGTTGGGTATGCTCGTGCGGTAAGCCATATCGCGGCAGCGAGCTGAAGCGGTTACCCGGTGAAGAGGCGCGATGTACGGTGTGTGGAGGCGTGCTGCACCGTCGACCCGATGATGAGCCGGACGCGATTCGGCGTCGACTGGAAACGTACCATGAGTATTCCGAGAAGGTGATTGATGAGTTTCGTCGTCGCGGATCACTTATTGAGGTACATGGCGAGCAGCCGATTGCGGACGTTTTCGCGGAGATTCGAACGAGCTTGGGGCTTCTCGATGCGCCATAATCGTGCGGCACGTTTCCAGTTTTTTTGTTCTTGTTCCCCGCGCTCCTTGTCCCTTGTTCCATGTTTCATGTCTCCCATCTCCTGTTCTTGTCCATTGTTTCTATATGATTGCTCGTGATGAACGTGATCGCCAATTACTTCGGCAGGGTGGCCAACACCTCGGGCGTGTGCTCCAAGGCGTTGTGCTTGCCGCGCAGCCAGGAGTAACTATTCGTTCGTTGAATGCGCTTGCAGAGCAGCTTGTCGCCGAGGTGAATGGACGCCCATCGTTCAAAGGGTACCGACCGGAACACTCGAGGGAGCCGTTCCCAGGGGCACTTTGTGTTTCGGTGAATAGCGAAGTGGTACATGGGAGGCCCGACCGTGATATCGAGCTTCGCGATGGCGATATTGTCGGTCTTGATATTGGTATGCAGTGGCCGGCCGAGGGCGGCCTGTACACCGACACCTCCCGAACCGTAATTGTTGGTAGTGTGTCGAGCAAAACGGAACAACTTGTTCGTTCGGCAAACGATGCGTTGAGTGCTGGGATTGCCGCCGCAGCGGTAGGGAGTCGGATCTCTGACATTGCGCGCGCAATTCAGGAGGCGGCGGAGCACGCGTCATTTTCGGTCGTGCGCGAACTTGTCGGGCACGGTGTTGGTGGTGCAGTGCACGAGGAACCGCAGGTACCAAACTACTGGGATGATCAGCAGGAAGACGCAGAGATTGTGGACGGGCTCGTGCTGGCACTTGAACCAATGCTGACTGCCGGTGCATGGCCGGTAGAGACACTCAAGGATGGGTGGACGGTCGTAACAAAGGACGGTTCGTTGAGCTCGCACGCAGAGCACACGATCCTCATCACACGAGATGGGACGGAGGTGCTCACCCGTGTCGTCGTATGACCATTCTTGGCATTGACTACGGGACTGCTAAGGTTGGACTTGCGATCGCTTCCGGCGCAGTGGCGACGCCGCTTCGTGTGGTTCGATATGCGGACCGCAAGGAGCTGCGGCAGGAACTTTATCGCGCGATTCAGGAGTACGATATCCGTGAGATCGTCGTGGGTATGCCAAAAAACGATCGTTCCTGTACTAAGGAAGTCGTAGAGTGGATGCGACGTGAATTCTCTTTGCCGGTGCTTGTGGAGGACGAACAGCTAACTACCGCGTTCGCGAAGCGACTCATGCGTGGGTGGAAGGGCAAGGCAGAGGACGATGCAATTGCCGCCACCCTCATCTTGCAGAGTCACATCGAACGAGAGGGGAAGAAAAGACAAGGGAGTTGATTGTAGATGGTTCGCAATTGGTAATGGAGGGTTGGTTTTTAGTATCTTTGTTCTCCTATGACATATACCGCTCGCGGCATTGTACTTCGCCGCGAAGATGTTTTTGAATGGGATCGACGATACACGGTGTTCACTAAGGAATACGGTAAGTTGATATTAATTGGGAAAGGCACACGCCGACCGAAGGCGAAGCTCGCGGCACACCTCGAGCCATTTACCGAGGCCGAGCTCGTTGTCGCGCATGGGCGTAACGGTGATCGGTTTACATTCGCACGTGCGCTGAAGACGAATGCGGCGTTTGCGGTTTCTGAGGAGCGCCTCCGCACGGTTTCATGGATTTCCGAATGCGTAGACCAGCTTACTCGCGAGCAGCAGGTCGAGCTGGAAATTTTTAACCTCCTACAGTCCACATTTGCAGCGTGTGCGGAAGGGGTGTCTCAGCGAGCAATCATCATCCCATTTACACTAAGACTGCTTAGCATTCTAGGATTCGCACCTGCGCTCGATCACTGCATGGAATGTCGCACACCAATTCTTGGAGCGGTACATGCATTGTCGAGGCGCGGTGGTGTGCTCTGCGCGCGGTGCCATCATGGTGAGAAGGAGGCCGTCCTGCTAAGTTCCGAGGATAGACACATGGCCGTCTCATCGTTACGGACACTTTTGCCGGTGGAATCGAGTCCTATTTTGGAGCTTTTTGTCTTGCAATTACTCGAGGAGCACATCGTGGCCCCTATGAGGACGGTTTTGTTCATGGGCGTAAAAGGGGGGTTGACGTGGAAGTTATCCACTGCTATGGTAGCGGTGTCGTGAGCGCAGGGCGCGTCCCTTTGATCGGGGGCGCGTTTCTTTTTGTCCGCCTAGGCAGACAGAATGATTCTTGTTTATGAATGGGGCAAGCACGCCCCTCCTCTGTCATTTCGAACGAAGAGAGAAATCTCACACGCCACATACTGCAATAGAACATTCCATCCCGCCATGTATTGTCGAGCTCCAACATTCTCGATACGATTAGAATCTATGGAACGAACAAACATCGGATCTACAATTGATCACATTGGAGGAGAGGTCGAGATTTCCGGCGCAATTGAGGCGCGGCGCGACATGGGGAAGATCGTCTTCCTTGATGTTCGAGATCGCACAGGCCTTCTACAGGTAGTCGTCGTACCGCAAGTAATCGGAGAAGAGCAGATGGAGCTGCTCAAAGAGCTCCGACAGGGTTTTGTCCTTCACATCCACGGGCTTGTGAAAGAGCGCGGGGAGAAGGCAGTGAATCCAAAGCTCGCAACTGGGCGAATCGAGCTCGAGGCCAGAAAGATAGATATGCTCAGTCGTGCAGCGCCGTTTCCATTTGACGTCAACGGCGAGCTCGCGATTGACACATACCTTGATCACCTACCACTTACATTGCGAACCGACCGCGCGCGTGCGGTGTTTCGAATTCAGGCTGAGATTGTCGAGGTGTTCCGCGCGTATCTCCGCGGGGAGGGATTTGTCGAGTTTCAGTGTCCGAAAATTGTCGGCGGATCCACTGAGGGCGGTGCGAACGTATTTACGATTGACTACTTTGGAAAGGAAGCATTCCTCGCGCAGTCGCCGCAGTTCTACAAGCAGATCATGGTCGGTGTGTTCGAACGCGTGTTCACGGTCGGGAACGTATACCGTGCCGAACTCCACGCGACATCACGGCATGTCAACGAGTACACATCACTTGATCTTGAGTTTGGGTATATCGAGGATCACCGCGACGTTATGCGGATTGAGAATGATTTCCTCGCGTATTTGGTGGAGCGTCTTGAGAAGACCTGCGCTGCAGAGTTTCAACTGCTCGGCGCAACGCTACCTACTGTCCCGAAGGACATCCCATTCTTGACGCTCAGAGAGGCGCAGGAGGTGCTTGAGAAGGAGTACAGCCTAGCCTGTGTCGGAGAGCCAGATCTCGACCCGGAGCACGAACGGAAGCTCTGTGAGTGGTCGCTGAAGAAGCACGAGTCAGACTTCCTGTTTGTGACACACTACCCCACGAGCAAGCGTCCACTCTACACCATGCCTGATCCAAACGATCCAGAAGTGACGTTGAGTTTCGACCTCCTCTTCCGCGGGGTTGAGGTAACAACCGGCGGACAGCGCATCCATGACTACGAGCAACTCAAGGCGAACGTCGTGAAGTGGGGCCTGAACCCAGATCATTTTTCCTACTACCTCGAGGCCTTCAAGTACGGCATGCCGCCAGAGGGTGGACTCGCCATCGGCCTCGAACGACTCACCGCGAAGCTCCTTGGCATCGACAACGTGAAGCTCGCGACACTCTTCCCACGCGACATCAACCGCATCGACGACCGCCTCACAAAGGAGGAGTGATAACTTATTTGAATGGTTGACCTCTCTCAGCCGCGATAGTTCGATGAACGAACGATATGGAAGCCAATATACTCCAGCTCTTCCATCATATTCACCACGAGTGTGACGTGCATGCCGTGCATCACTGTGGAGGTGCACATGTCGCCATCGATCCGCAGCTCGATTACACTATCCGCCACTGTCCGTGCGGTAAGCACGTGATTGATCGGCCACGCGCTGTCGGGCACGCGACGGGAGCGCAGCTCGAAAATGTCACCATCCCCATCGTCTTTTTGGAGCGCTGTCCGGTAGAGGACGGCTGGCACGTAGAGAGCGGGAAGATGGAGTGAGTGTATGTGATGGCTCTGTGCCTATACGACAAGCACGCGATATGGACAAACGCCAACCAAACAACAGCGCGAAACTTCAGGAGCGTTTTCCGGATGAGTACAAAAAGTTTTTCAGTGAGCATGATATCGTCGTATCGATACCGAGTTTAGGGTGGTTAGATAATGGATGGAGTTGGCGCATCGGCGGACCATCAATTCATCTGAAGCTTCCGTTTCGCGTATATGTAGGCCTCAGCGTGAAACCGAAGGGCCGTAAGATTGAACTCGGAAGTGCACGTGTGTACGATATCGTGACAGATTCGTTTACTGATGCCGAAAACGACTTCTTTGATGAGAAGAAGACGGCACGATTTTTCAAAGAGGCAGTGCCGACATTCGGGACGAAATTGTCCGGCTATGTGGTCGGTGTTCTTTTCGAGCGTTCTGAGAACACTGGGTATCAGTGCAGCTTCTACGGAGCATTGATCGCGTTACTTGCTCTTCATGTTGGCACACTCTCCCCGGAAGACCTCGTTGCACTAGCATCTGTTCACGGGGGAGACATCCGATCGCGAGACGACAAGGCAAGTCGTGCGCTGACTTTCTTACAGACCATGGCGTGGAAGTACTTTTCGTTCTCTTGGCACGATATGACGATCGGATCTGCATCGTTCGCGAGCTTTATCGATTCGCAGAATCCCACCGTGTATTTTGTTGAGGAGAGGCGTGGTTCTGTCGAGAATCCATATTCTGGATTCGCACCAATGCAGATCGGCGAACGCGTTGAGGCGATTGATTCAATGCGTTGGTGGGGGTATCGTTTTGAGGAGCTCTTCGGAGGCGCAACCGATTTTCCACTGGATGTCATGAGTGTGTATCCCGGCACACCGCGCGCGGTGAATGTAATGGTGCCATTTATTAAAGAGACCATCATCCCGGGATTTGATGAACTTCAGGGGTTCATTCAGAAATCGTTTGCGTCTGTGATTGGTGATAATGCTGAGCGACTACCGCCATTCTTGCGTAACATCAACATGCAGGGAGAGTATTTTCAGACACAAGCGAAGGGACAGGTTATTCAGAACATGGCGTTCCTGCAGCGGATTGCATCTCTATACCGGCACAACATGTCCTCGAAGGCCATGACAGATTTTTTTGATGCGGTAAATGGGGGGCGATATGAGGGCATGCCATTCGAAGAACCGGCTTCTCAGCACATGGAGCGGATCATTAGACGAATTCAGAAGCGAGCAGATGAGAAGCATATCCAGATCGGTATTCATCCACTAACATTCGCATGGCTTGAGTCGTCCATGCTCATTTTTGCACCGCCACAGCAATTCCGATCCGAGATCGAAGCACTCACTGAGGAACTACGCGCAGAAGTGAATCCGAACATTCGACTAGATTTCTGTTCATGGCGTGATGGTTGGAATGCTGCAGGTATTCGGCTTGAGCAGAATGCTGTGAGCGGCACCTCGCCGTCGTTCATGAGGGGCGTGCGATGGCGTTTACGTACGTGGACCGCATCTGATGGCCTACGGTCGAAGTTCGTCAATGAGTTAGATGACATAGCATCGATGCACGATATCGTGTTGAATCGTGTTACCGGGAAGGTGTTTATTGGGGGAGCGCCGGTCACTTCGAAGGATCTCCCATCACAGAAGACGGCAATTGATATTATTGCAAAACTTCTCGAGGATCCCGCGCGTACTTTGAAGAATTCGGAGCTTCCATCGTCCTCGTACGCATCGTATCGGAATGAGTTACAAGGAAAGATCGTTGGACCATTCGTGAAGCTCGTTCGGGATCGAATCGGGAAGGAGCTGCAGATGAGAATTTCTGGAGATCTGACGCGTTTCAGTGTCTCAATCGATCCGACTGGTTTCGACATTGTCGTTCTGGAGCGATCGCAATGACCGAGGTGCGGACGTGCGTTCCTGGGCAAATAACGTGCTTTACTGCACGTTATTTGTTTTCTGGGTTTTTCAGTAGTTTTCATTTTCGATATAACCGAAGATGCCCGTGTACCTTAACAACCCAAGAGAGGAGGGATTATGTCTATGGCATTGTCGCCATACCAATCGATGCCGATGGCTGTCGAGCAATCGGTCGATGGAAGTATCGCCGTCGCTGAGCTTGCGAACAGCGCAGTTGTAGCCGCAGACCCGAGGATGATGCTGAAGATGCGCGGTGCGCTGTGGCGCGCGCAAGCGATCTCGGCGCTTGCGCCATCTGCGGCGGAGATGGCGGAATCGATTTCCGACACTACGAAGTTTCGCGTAACGCAAACCAGGGGACGCGTCAGAACCCGCTTTCGTATTGCCGCAACGAGCCGCGGTGCGTATCCGGTCGCGATTGTTGGTGAGATCGATTGCGATCCGATCTGAGAGGAGGCATTGTGGGTGCGAAAGATCATCTGGAGTTGCTTCAGGGGTTTGACGGCGAGTGCGTAAGCACTCGAGACATGCAGCGTGCCATTCGTGAGATGGATAGGTCAGTGCTCATGCAGGCCAGTCCGGATCATGCACGACGGCTGAAAGAGGCACTCTGGCGGGCAAGTGCGATCCCGCAGCTCTCGGAGCCGACCGGAGAGATGATCCGGGCCGTTGCGGATGTGACGCGGATTCGTGCGACGGAGTGTGGACGACGCACACGCGGTGCGTTTCGGGTCACTGCGCATGCGATCGGAGTGCAGGATATTCTTGTGAGTGGCACCATCGAATCCGATGGAGAGCTCGAGTAGGGGCTACGAGGATAACGCACGGAGGGAGACGATGTTCGAATACGAGTTCAATCGAGCCGAGGAGCTTCTCTCATCGCTCGTGGAGTACCAACACGAGTTGGATCGCATCCCGAACCCCGGTGGGACAACCCGTTTCCTTCAGCACTTGTTCGGACCATCCAATTCGGACGAATCCTACGCTGCCCAGCAGGCGCGGCACGACAAGCGACGGGCGGAAATCGCGGAGAACGCGAAAGCTGCCATTACAGATGCAGGAGAGGCGATTCGGCCTATCATCGAATGGATGAAAGATCACGAATGCGCGAAGGGGATTCTAAGCATGCGCTCGTGCCGCGCACTTCGCGGCCAAGGCCTTGTGCGTCCGGGAAACATTCAACGGTTCCTTTCGGATCTCCGCGAGGTTCATCAGCTCGTGTCGCTTACCGAAGAAGCAGAGCGTATTGCGGAGTCGGAGTCGGTGACGCTCCGGAGTGCGCTCGAGCAAGTTGCGCGAGAGCGAGGAGTCGATTTGGCCCTCGA
>JBDRLD010000077.1:0-24240 GCA_043813445.1 Candidatus Uhrbacteria bacterium | reverse complement strand
GGTATTCACGAGGGAGCACTTCATGCCCTTCTCGTGAGACGTGGCATCGCGCCGCATGTTGGGAAATGGGCTATCCCGGGTGGGTTTGTATTGACTGATGAGACACTAGACCACGCGGCAACGCGTGAACTTACCGAGGAGACTGGCGCGCGTATCCCCAGCGCGTACATCGAACAGCTCTATACGTTTGGGGCGGTGCGACGCGATCCGCGCGGGCGCGTGATCTCCGTGACGCACATGGCGCTCGTCGATGCCGCTACAATCACTCCGCGCGGCGCGAGCGATGCTGCGGAGGCGGCGTGGGTACCAATGGCAAACATTCCGGCTCTCGCATTTGATCACAATGCAATTATCAAGTACGCACTGCAGCGACTTCGGTACAAGCTTGAGTATACGAATGTCATGTACGCGGCGATGGCCGCAAAATTTACGCTCTCCGAGTTACAGCAGGCATACGAGGCGGTGCTCGACAAGCCGCTTGACAAACGGAATTTTCGAAAGAAACTCGTGTCACTCGGATTTGTAAAGCCACTACAGCAGTGGACGCAGCCGGAGAAGGGGAGGCCGGCTCAGCTCTGGCGATTTGTGAAACGCGAACCATTACTTGTGAAAACGTTCGTTACCAAGGCGTAGCGTAGAAGGGAGGATTCGTGTACGCACACCGACGGAATCTGCTAGTCGCTCGCATTCAAGCGTGGGGACGCCGTGTCCCAATTCACACCTCCTTTGAAGTCGCAAAGGCACGGCTTCACCCGGGAGAGGTACTTATCGCGGTGATCCGACGAGAGGATGAGCTTCATCCACAGAAGATCATCGGAGAAGGGGACTATACCCAAGTCCATCGCGTAGCAGAAACGTCGCTTGACGGGCTGTACGCATATCCGCTTCGTGGGATGACGCACGCGCCTACACAAACGGATGACGATGACCCGCCGAAAACGGCGGGTTTTTTCGTGGGGGAGTGGGACTTGACAAGTATTTGTGTATGATGTACACTAAAGGTAGTGAGGTGAGGAACTAACGGGAGGTGCTCTATATAGTGTACATTTCACACTTTCTAGACAGGAGAGGCACTGTGGATAGCGAGATGCCGAAACCACATGCAATGCGCACCTAGATCGTGGCCGACCTTCGAAGGCGACCCAATTCGGATGTGCAATAAACGCATACGCTTTCAGGAATCTCATCAATAATCCCATTTTGCGGTCGTGCGAAAGCCGCCGCGACAGCATCTCCTGACTTGAGGGTGTGAAGGATGGATCGTCCCTTGACAAAACGAGAAGATTGTGGTACTTTTGTACCACGCTCATTAGTACGAAACAAAGGCACCTCAGGAGGAGATGCGCATGTTCAGGATTCAGCTGACGGACATCCTTGTTGTCAACGACGTGTGCGAGACCTTCATGCCCGGGCCGGGGCCGCGCCTTGCGGTGATGAACGGCCACGAGGTTGTACCGGTCATAAGACGCATCATGTCACTCTTTCCGAAGCAGCAGCGTGTTGCGGTGAAGGAGCGACACCCGAAGGGGCACATCGCGCTCGCGAGCTCGTACAAGTGGCTCGAAGACATGACGGTGATGACGCGTGAGGTGCTCGAGCTGCAGGTCCGTGAGTATGGACCGAGTAATGTACTCGCGTCGCATGCGAAGTTTACACTCGAAGACGTACGTCGCTACCTCGCGATCGTTGGGCACTTCGTCCTGTGGCCTGATCACGGAATAGCCGGAACGCCAGAGGCCGAACTCCACCCAGAGTTTCAAGAGAGCGAGTTTGCCTACGTGCTCGTGAAGGGGAGTCATCCCTGCGAGCATGCATACTCCGCCTTCTGTGGCGACGCTGGCACACCGACGGAGTTCGAGGATATTCTCCACATGCTCCAAGGACAGCGCATCTTCGGAACCGGACTCGCATTCGACTACTGCGTTGGGTGGCTGCTCGTGCACGCAGCGGATCGTGGGTTCGGGGCCTACTGCATCGAGGATGCTACCTGCGCGGTCGATGTTCCTTCCGGGAGCGTCGTGAAGATGAAGGAACGCTTCGCGAAGAGGGGAGTGCAGGTCATCCATTCCTCCCACTTGCTCCCGATGTAGTTGGTGGAGAAACATTATATGAGCGTGGTACAGGAAACTGTGCCACGCTTTCTCGTTGGCTTGCGCCAATCACGGATTCGCGGATCGTTTGCTGATACGCGGATGTCGCGGATAAGAGATCGGAATTCCATTCCGTCATTTCAAATACTGAATGCCGTCATTCTACTTGCCCGCCTCCGGCGGGAGCCGAGCGAAGGATCTCACCGTTACAGAATGGGAAATGTGAGCTGTAAGAAATGATACGCGTGAGATTTCTCGCTTGGCTCGAAATGACAGAAAGCGATCCGGATCGCTACTTCACAACTAAATAGTGTAAAAAGTACACGAAGCACTACCTCCCGCTCCCCCTCCCGCACTTCGGCGGACTCGGAAGCAAGATGAGGGGGAGGGCGAGGAAGGAGGTTCATGATGCAAGGGCAATTCGAAATCGCTGGTGGGTCGGTAATCGGTCGCGACCACGTCCGCGCCGGGCGGAACAATCAAGACGCGTTTGCCTGGCATCAGGACGACGACGTCACCATCGCGGTGGTCTGTGATGGTTGTAGCGACGGGAAGCATAACGAGGTGGGAGCGAAGCTGGGAGCGGCGTTCGTTGTTGAGCGCCTTCGGCACTATTGTGCAAAGCCGTTCTACTACACGGATCGCGAGTTCCGAAAGGTGCGCATCGAGCTTCCTCGTGGTGTAGAGACGCTCCTCTGGTGCGTGCATGGGGATACCGTGAATCACCTCGGGATGCTCGCACGGACGTTTGGGGGTAAGGAACGTAAAGCCATTCAGGACTTTCTTCTCTTCACGATTGTGGGTTGCGTCATCGCGCCATGGGGAACGATTCTGTTCTCGATCGGCGACGGCGTATTCGTGGTCAATGGTGAGCTTGCTGTCATCTGCGCATGTGAGGGGAATATGCCCCCATACATCGCATACAACCTCGTGAAGACATCGCTTCGACAGCACGATCCGAAGCTCTTGCATTTCAGGGTGTTGGAACAGGCGGATACGCAAGACGTCAACTCCATCCTCATCGGCACGGATGGCGTGAATGATCTAATCACTGCAGAAGAAATACTCATGCCGGGCAAGGATGAGCCGGTTGGAGCGCTCAGCCAGTTTTGGGAGGAGGATCGTTTTTTCCGGAACAAGGACATGGTGCGTAGGCGTCTAACACTCATCAATCGCGATGTGGTGCGGCCGGACGGGACGGGCGGCATCGAGCGGCTTCATGGGCTGCTGCCGGATGATACGACGCTCGTCGTGGTACGACGCGTGCCAACTTGAGAGGCGGTTGCGTACCACCCCCTCTAGCTCCCCCTCCTAGGAGGAAGGGGAGAAAAAGAGAGAAAGGAGGTGAGAGGTGGAAGTTTATCTTCAGGGAAAGCGCATCCGAGTCAGTCCGAAGCAAGCGATTGGCAAAGGCGGCGAGGCGGATGTCTACGACATTGGGAAGGGTCTGGCGCTGAAGATATTCAAGCAGCCAAACCATCCCGACTACCAGGGGCAGCCAATCGAGCAGCAGGGTGCGAAGGAGCGCATCAATGCGCATCAGAAGAAGCTGCCCGCATTTCCGAAGGGACTCCCAAAGCACGTCATTGTTCCCGAAGTGCTCGCGCACAATCAAAAACAGCGCGTCATCGGGTACGCCATGCCACTTGTGAGCGGCGCAGAGCTGCTCCGACGCTACGGCGAGCGATCTTTCAGATCGGGTGGTGTGCCGAACAGTGCGGTCGTGGATATCTTTCGTGATCTCCATGGGACGGTGCATGGGACGCATGCTGCGAACGTCGTGATTGGCGACTTCAACGATCTCAACGTGCTCGTACGAGGTACCGACGCGTGGCTCATCGATGCGGACAGCTTCCAGTTCGGACCGTTTCCGTGCCGGATGTTCACTGCGCGATTCGTAGACCCACTCTTGTGTGATCCGAAACAACCACACCTCATGCTGGCACATCCGCACAACGCGGATTCCGACTGGTACGCGTATGCGGTCATGCTCATGCAGTCGCTGCTTTTCGTGGATCCGTACGGCGGCGTGTATCGGCCGAAGGAGAAGAGACAGCGATGCACGCACGATGAGCGTCCGTTGAAACGTATCACTGTGTTCCATCCCGAGGTGAAATACCCGAAGCCGGCAGTGCCGTATGGTGTGCTCCCAGATGATCTCCTCCAGTACTTCCATCTCATGTTTGAAAAGGACAAGCGCGGGGAGTTCCCTGCGTTGCTACTCGAGAATTTGCGATGGACGTCATGCGGACAGTGCGGAACCGAGCACGCGCGGAGCGTGTGTCCGAACTGCGCGGCAGCAGCACCAGTAGCGACGAAACAGAAGGTAGTGATACGCGGCAATGTTACCGCAGCGCAGATATTCCAGACGCGCGGAGTCATCCTTCACGCCTGTGTGCAGCAAGGCAAGCTCCATTTCCTCTACCACGAGGGACGGTCGTATCGTCGCGATGGTGACCTCGTTATCCTTCAGGGCGATCGTGATCCGAAGCTTCGCTTCCGCATCCGAGGGGATCGGACACTCATTGCGCGCGATGACACGCTCGTGACGATTCGTGAAGGCGAGCAGCCGGAGCAGCAGCTCGTGGAGCGCTATCGGGGCGCGCTCCCTATGTTTGACGCGAATAGCGCACACACGTACTGGCTTGAGCACGGTGTGTTGCAGCGTGATCATACCATCGGTGGCATCAACGCGCCGGAACGCATCGGCGACGCGCTCGCGAACCAGACGCTGTTCTGGGTTGGAGAGGCCTTCGGATTCGGGCTCTACCGCGCGGGTGACCTGAGTGTCGCCTTCGTCTTCGACGCAGAACGGCACGGAATCAATGATGGGGTGCGGCTGCCTCCGATTCGCGGACAGCTGGTGGATGCGGCGTGCAGCTTTTCCGAGCACCGCTGCTGGTTCTTTACGGCGCAGCAGGTGAGTGGCAAAACCATCCACACCTGCACGGTGATCAAGTCGGACGGCACGATTGAGGCGTATGCCGAGACGGATGCGAACGACGACACGTGGCTCGCGACCATTCGCGGACACGCTGCGGTTGGGAGCTTTCTTCTTGTGGCGACGGACGACGGGTTGGTCCGTGTTGAACTGAGCGGTACGACGCTCGCGGTGACGAAGGAGTTTCCGGACACGGAACCGTTCGTGGACGCGAGCTGCTCGCTCCATGCGAGCAAGGAAGGGTTGTACGTGGTCTGTCGGAATGTGATCCGGCGGCTCACGATTCGGTGAGTTTTTTCTCCCCATCCATTTTGGAGGGTTTCCGAATCCGCCTCGGGCGGGGGAGATCAAGAGGGGGTGGTGCGCGAGTAGGGATCTCTTACGAAGGAGTTCCGTTGTGCAATCCCACCCCCTCTACCTCCCCCTCCCTGAGGGAGGGGGAGGAAAGAAGCAGTAAACCAGAAAAGGAGAGAGATCATGTCAAAGGCAAAAGAGTTGGCAGTTCCGAGTTTCTACGACGCGGCGCACGCGAAGGAGTGGGGCTATCGTCCCGACCTTCAGAAGGTGTTCGAGGAGGCGATCGCCTGTCGCGCTCTAGAGAACATCAAGGCCGCGTCGACGGCGAAGGTGAAGATTCACGTCGTCGGTATCGACGCGCAGAAGGACTTCTGTTTCCCAGATGGCACACTGTACGTGGCCGGGCGCAGCGGAACCGGTGCGATGGATGACAGCGCGCGATTCGCGGAGTTCATCTACCGCAACGCCGGCGTCATCACCGACATCACGATGACCATGGACACGCACTTCGCGTTCCAGATCTTCTTCGCCTCGTTCTGGGTGACCGAGGATGGGAAGCCCCTCACTCCGCACACGCTCGTGGCCGCGGACGACCAGGGGCGACTCGTGAATCTCGATCTCGCCGGCAACGTGCTGCACGTGAACGTGCGACCGAACCCCGCCATGGCTGACTGGGTGTGCGGAGACTACACCTGGCTCATGAAGCAGGCGAAGTTCTACATCGAAGAGCTCAAGCGGTCCGGCAAGTACACGCTGTACCTGTGGCCGTTCCACTGCATCCTAGGCTCCGAGGGGCATGCGCTCGGCGGGGTCATGGAGGAGGCGCGGATGTTCCACGCTTTCCTCCGAGGCACGCAGTCGTGGACTGAGGTGAAGGGCGGCAACCCGCTGACTGAGAACTACTCGGTGTACCGGCCGGAGGTGCTCGCACGGCACGACGGCAAGGGTGCGCTCGCACAGAAGAACACCGCGTTCATCGAGAAGCTCATGCGGGAAGACATCGTCGTCTTTGCAGGACAGGCGGCGAGCCACTGTGTGAAGTCCTCGATCGATGACTTCCTCGACGAGATCCTCGCGGCCGATCCCGCGCTCGCGAAGAAGGTGTATATCCTCGAGGATTGCATGTCGGCTGTGACCGTGCCAGATGGCAAGGGCGGGTTCGCGGCGGACTTCACGCCGCAGGCCGAGGCAGCGCTCGAGAAGTTCAAGAAGGCCGGCATGCACGTGGTGAAGTCCACCACACCCATCGCCGACTGGCCGGATGTGACCCTGTAGCTCAATCGGTTAGCGGTTAACGTAACTCGACACCCGTATCGTTAGTCGGTAAACGGTAAGCGGCATGGCCGAGTTCCGCTAAACGATTACCGATACGGGACGCGCTAACCTCTAACCGCTGAACCCGTACAAAAGGAGATGGCCATGAGTAAGTCAACCGCAAATGTGCAGTCGCTCTTTCAGAGCGCGAAGGATGACGGCGTCATCACCGCCGCCGTGGCGAAGTCGATCTGCATTCCGGACATCGGCGCGCAGATCCAGGCCGGACTCGGTATCAGCGTCGACGACGTCGAGGCGAGCGAGGTCGTCCTCGTGACGCAGCTGCTCGACGATTCCGGATCGATCCGGTTCGTCGCCGGAAATGCGAAGGCGGTTCGGGATGGGCACAACCTCGTACTCGATGCGCTCGGCGACTCGAAGCAGGACGACGGCATCCTGGCGGCCGGGTACTATCTCAACGACGGACTGAAGTACGCGTACGGCCAGCTCGCGCAGGCGATGCGGCTCGATTCCAAGAACTTCGACCCGAGCGGAGGCACGCCGCTATTCATGCAGGCCATCGTCGTGCTCGGAACAGTGCTCGCGAAGTCGCAGGAGTTTGCGAACAACGGCGTACCTGTTCGGTCGGTCACGCTCATCACTACGGACGGTGCGAACAACGGTCCGCACCGCGCGTCCGAGGTGAAGGGTCTCGTCGACAGCCTACTCGCGCAGGAGTCGCACATCGTTGCCGGTATGGGTATCGACGACGGCGGTATGACGGACTTCCGCCAGGTGTTCAGCGAGATGGGCATCCGCGACGAGTGGATCCTCACTCCAGGTAACTCGCCGAGCGAGATTCGTACCGCGTTTGCGATGTTCAGCAAGTCCGCGGTGCGCGCGTCGCAGTCCGCGGCGAGCTTCAGCCAGACCGCGGTTGGTGGTTTCGGTACGCCGTGATTACCAAGGGTAGTCTAGGCAACGTGAAGCCCCCCTCAGCTTGCTGAGGGGGGCTCTTCATTCATGGTAAGCGGTTGATCATGTGATCACCACTTGCGCGACGAGCGTTTGTCAGGGAACCGCGGCATGGGCGTCCGAATGTTGGCGGATCCGGCCTGTGGCAGTGGGGATTTTGGAGGCGGGGGCGTGTCGACTACCGGCTTTGCACCCATGTCCTCGCGTGACAGCACCTGCGATACGCTTGCGTACGCGGCTTTCGTGTAGCTCGAGCCGGTCGTGCGTCGTTTGCCCACACTCGTTGAAGCGCTCCTCACGTTCATGGCTTGCGCGTGGAATCGGGATACGTCTCCGACATCGTCCGCGATTCGTCTGAGAATGGCTGCAAGCGCAAGCGCCGCGTCCGTGCCAACTGCGATCACACACGCATGGAAATCCACGATGTGCTTCTGAGCACCGATGTGGTCACCGCGCTCGGCCATGTGATGTGCTTCGTCGATCTTACGTGCGGCGAGCTGTTGCACACGCTGTTCCTCCACCATGGGGTCCGGATGCTCGTCCGCCTCGGCCCTCTTCACGTACCGGATCTCGAGCTTCGCGGGCTGCTCGACGATTTCGCCGGTTGCCGTCACACACTTCACCAGCACGTCGAGTACCCGCGTCGGTCGTGGGAACGCCTTGTCGTGCTTCGGTACCGCAAGTGCGACGACGACGTGTTGGGTCTCCTCGCTGTAGAGCGAGCCGACGTCGATCGTGGTCGTATCGTCATCGGTACGCACCGTGAGATCGTTGAGCACCTCGATGACGCGAACGTCCTTACCGGGTGTGCACATGATGCGTACGTCGGTCGCAGCGACAGAGCGCAGCGCGCCGAGCTCGTCCGCGAATGCCTCGAGGATGCCGTCCGCACCCTCGCAGTGGTAGTAGTTGCCATCTGCGAGTGTGGCAATGGACGTGAGAAGTTCGGGCTCGTAGTCTCTGTGCGCACCAAACCCGAACGTCGAGATGGATACGCGTCCATCGAATGACTTCCGCTTCGCGCTGAGTGCTGTAATGATGCCGGCGTGGTCTCGGATTCCAACGTTCGCGATGCCATCCGTGAACAGGAGTATGCGCTGTGTGCGATTCGCTGACGCTCCAACTTCCTGGAGGCAGTCAATGCCGCGTAGCGCGCCACCGATGAGGTTCGTCGTGTCCGTCGGCCGGAGTTGCTTGAGCTGCTGAGCCAGCCGTTGTCGGTGCGCGTCGGTGAGAACTGCGACCTGTGCGAGCACCGTGACCTCGGTCGAGAACACGACCAGGCCAACGCGATCCGTGGACGTGAGATTTTCCACGAGGCGTTGGGCCGCCTGCTTCGTGAGCGCCATCTTTGTTGGCCCGTCGGCGCTCTTGGTGGCCGATGAGCTCATCGATCCCGAGATGTCGATGACGATGCACGCGTCGATGGGCATGCGTTCTGACTCGATGACCTCGGGTGCGGTGACGCTCACCATCATGTGGAGTGCGCCGGGGTCCTTGTGAAACAGCTTCGTCCGATCCAGCTTCGCTTCGATCTTCATGTTCCTGCTCCCGTGGTGTGGGTTTTCGTGCGTGGTGCGGATTCTCGGGGTCGCGAGTATCCCAAATCAACGCATTGCCAATCCCCACATACCACCTCCCGTGGACGGCTGACGAACCCAACCCGGCAGAGCCGGGGCGATTCATCCCAACATCCCAAAAGAGTGGATGTGTTTCCCTTGTGAAAGGGCATATGGAGTATAGGGTTAGACACTCCGCGAGTCAAGCGATACTGCGGATTGTATATTCGGATTGTCATGTCTGGCTTGACAGGGGCGATTCAAACAGGTAGGAAGTAAGGAGGAGGATTGCATGTGGCGATATCATGATTCCATTCTGAAGCTCGATCCAACCGAGGTACGCGATAGGTTCCGCGGGTGCATGCTTGGACTTGCCATCGGCGATGCGCTGGGTATGCCCGTAGAGACCATGACCGAGGAACAGATTCTCGATGGGACGGGCGGACGAGGAGTCGAGGGTTTTCTCGCGCCCCTCCATGAGCGGTTTCACTCCACGTGTCGCCTCAGACCGGGTCAGTGGACCGACGACACACAGCTCGCACGTGCCATCGCGCGATCACTCGTACGCCGAGGCACGTTCGATCTCGATGATATAGCCAACGCACACGTCGAGGCGTATCACGGAGATCGGCGCGGATGGGGCGGCTCCACGACGCGAGGAATCGCCGAGCTCGCCGAGGGGAAACGTAAGCCCGACGAACCCGTCATCGACACGAGCGCGAGCGGCTTGGGTAATGGTGTCGCGATGAAGATCGCTCCGGTCGCTCTGTTCTTTCTCGGTCGAGCGCACGATTTGCTCCGCCTTGGGGTTGCCGTCGATTCGATCTCAGACCTGACACATCGTGACGCGGTGGCATACTGGGGTGCGCTCGCGATCGCCTACGCGATTCGTGATTGTGCGATACAAGAACGCGTCAGCACTACCGAGACAACCATTCGAACCGTCGCAGATTCCATTGGTTGGGTTTCAGAACAAGGACACACCAAGCTACTTCTCGAGCGGCTCAATGTGGTCGCCCATGGTACCAGCGAACAGATCGCGGTGTAGGTGTTGCCAAACCGCTCGTGCGCAACATTCGATTCGGTGCCTTTTGTTCTAGCGACAGCAGCTCGCTATTCGCAGTCATTCCGCGACGGCGTACTCGCTGCGGTGAATGCCGGTGGCGATACCGACTCGAACGGCGCGATGGTTGGCGCCATCCTCGGAGCAGCTCACGGACTGTGTGCCATCCCCGAAGAATGGCAGCGCGACGTTGAGGACACCACGGCCATCCTACGAGAGGCTGACGGGCTTTTCGAGGTATGGATGCGGTAGTTGCGCAGCGCAGGCGCATACAGAAACGAGTGGCCCGCTACCACGTGTAGCGGGCCATCCATTCATCGTTTGTATGCCGCGATGTGCTTGGTCGGCGAAGGCTTGACAAGTGAGCACATTTTGTGTACAGTTGTGAGTCGGATTTGGCCGGTCAGAATAGCGACGAATGAGGTATTCGTTGTTGGTCTGGCGAGCCAAAGCTTCGCTGTTGTTCCTTCAATATTTACAGGTTGTATGAAACCTGGGGAGGTAGTATGCAGCAACGAGACGTTGAGATTATCGATGAGTACATTCTCTACGCACAACGATGGGTACGTGTACTCGAGCTGCTCTGTCGCAGTGGCAGTGGCGAGGAGTTCCGCTGGACGTGCGTAGAGAGGCCCATGTGCGAAGAGGTGGTGATCGTCTTTCCAACGATTCGCGATCGCGTCGTGCTCGTCGAGCAGTTCCGACCGGCGAACGGTCAGCGCGTGCTCGAGATGCCGGCAGGCATCTGCGACGTCCCGGAAGAAGGTGCGCTCGATGCGGCGAAACGTGAGCTCCTCGAAGAGACCGGCTACCGGTCAGAGCGGTGGATCGAGCTGCCGCGTGGACCGGAGTCGAGCGGACTCATCCGTGGCGACGTTCGCTGCTTCCTCGCGCAGCACTGCGAGCGAGTGGGTGATCCGCGACTTGAACACTCGGAAGAGCGTCTTGGACTGCGTGTCGTGACATTCCCGTACGACAATCTTCTTGGTGGACTGCTCCAGTACGCGAAGGAGACTGGAAACGCCATCGACCCGAAGATCGCCGGATGCTACGCGTGGTCGCAGGCCCACCGACACGGCGATCATCTCGAACCGAGCTACTGGCAGTACGAGGGAGGTGAGTGATGCTGAGTGATGTGTTTCGGCGCAAAGGCGAGCCAATCATTCAGTCGCTTATGGACACGGACTTCTACAAGTTCACCATGGGACAGCTCATCTGTTCGAAGCATCCGGACGTCCGTGTACGATTCGGATTCACGAATAGGATGGCGGACCTGGTGCAGCTCGGAAGGATCATTCCCGAAGGGCGACTTCGCGAAGAGCTGGATCATGTGCGCACGCTGCGATTCACGCGAAGCGAGCTGCACTACCTACGCGGGACGAATGAGTATCAGGAACGCATGTTCCGTGAGCCGTACCTTGAACACCTGGGTGCACTGCAGATGCCAGAGTACGATCTTGAGTACCTACCGGACGGAAACATTCGGCTCGAGTTCGATGGTAAATGGAGCGAGGACTCCTATTGGGAGATTCCGGCACTCGAGATCCTCAACGAGCTTCGTTCGGAGGCGCTGCTTGCGAGTATGACGCACTTCGAGCGCGACGCACGGTACGCCGAGGGTGTACGTCGACTCATGGAGAAGGTTCGTTCGCTACGTGATTATCTCGGGTTGACGTTCATCGAGTTCGGGTCGCGTAGGCGTTGGTCCCGCGTGTGGCAGCGCTACGTGCTCAATGTGTTGATGAACGAGTTGCCGGATCAGCTCATCGGCACTTCAAACGCGGTGCTGGCTATGGAGTTCGGACTCCTTCCGTCGGGGACAAGCGCACATGAGCTTCCGATGGTGTATGCTGCGCTCGCCGCAGAGGCAACCGACTTTGACGACGAGGCGGTGCGCCAGTCGCAGCAACAGATGCTGGACGACTGGTGGGAGCTGTACGGCTGGGGCCTTTCTATCGCGTTGCCGGATACGTACGGCTCCGATGCGTTCTTCCGTGCAGGCGGCACGTTTGGTGAAGAGCGTCTTCGGACGTGGAAGGGCAGTCGGCCGGATTCTGGCGACGTCATCGAGTACGGTGAGAAGCGCATTACGGAGTACCGAGCCATCGGTGTGGATCCGCGTGCGAAGATGTTCTTGCCGTCCGATGGTCTCGAGGTGCCCAAGATGATAGCTTTGTGGCAGCGCTTCGGCCTGCGGATCAAGACGTCGTTCGGATGGGGTACGAACGCATCGAATGATCTAGGCATCAAGGCCATCTCCATGGTCATCAAGGCCATCATGGCCAATGGCCGACACACGGTGAAGTTGTCGGACAACCTCGCCAAGGCCATGGGGCCGCCCGAGGAGATCCATCGCTACCGGCGCGCTTTCGGTTATGATTCGGACTTCCGCGAGGAGTGTACGTACTAGTCCTTTCGGAGCGGTCTTCGGACCGCTCCTCTCCCCACCACCTGATACGGATCGGGTGGTGAGGCAGAGGAAACGGAGCACATTCAAGAAGGAGGAGGAATACGTGCGCGTATTCACATTCACCGTGGTCGGAGGAACTCGGAAGTGCAATGCGCACTGCCCGTTTTGCGTGTCCAAACAAACGGGATTCTGTGAGCTGTCGAAGTGTTCGATGCTCAATACACAGAATCTCAAGAAGGCGGCATTGTTCGCGCTCAAGGGCGAAGCGTCAACGGTGCTTTTCTCCGGAAAGGGAGAGCTCACGCTCTACCCCGAGCACATCACGGAAGGGCTCCAGTTGCTGGAACCGTACGGATTCTCGTTTTTTGATCTCCAGACGAACGGGCTCGAGATCGGCTGGGATGCCGCGGGAGACCGACGCCGCGCGAAGCACATCAACGAGGAAGTCTTGAGTCGATGGAAGGCTCTCGGCCTTGATGTCATCGCGTTATCGACGGTCGGAATCGACCCGGTGTTAAATGCCAAGGTCTATCATAGGGACTATCCAGATCTGGCGCAGACCATTGCGTACGCGCGTAGTTTCGGCTACACCGTACGTCTCTGCATTATGATGCAGAGGGGTGGCGTGGATTCGATCGAGAAGCTGAAGGAGACGATCGCGTTTTGCAGAGAGCACGGTGCTGAGCAACTCACGATTCGTCCTATTCGTAAGCCGAGGGACAAGTCGTGCGACGATGAGGCCTCGAAATACGTCGACGAGTTCGGGCTGGAAGATGAGGCCGTCGAGGCCATCTCGAGCTGGGTGCGCGAAACAGGTGAACTCCTTCCGATCGAGTTTGCGCATGACGCGCATGCATACGACATCGGCGGACAGAACGTCTGTGTGTCGGACTGCCTCACGAGAGGCGAAGTCGGCGTCATTCGCACGCTCATCTTCTATCGCACCGGCCGGACGACGTACAGCTGGGATCAGGAGGGTGCAGTCCTCTTGAGCGGCTGGCCCGACGGTATGGAGCGCTCCGAACTCATGTTCTAGTACCTTCGAATGAAACAAACTGCGGCGACCCTCGGGTCGCCGCCTCTCCTGAGTGAACCAAGCAGCGATTGGGTATTCAGGAGAGGAAAGTACAGACAGCACCTTCCATAGGAAAAAGGGAGAACATCGTGACGAATTTTGGTTACGTTCGTGTTGCGGCATGCGTACCACGCGTGCACGTCGGCGACCCCATGCGGAACATCGAGGAGATGCAACTCTTCCGATCGGGATTGGATTTCGATGCGGTGCAAGTTGCGGTGTTTCCCGAGCTTGGGATCACCGGCTACACGTGTGGCGACCTCTTCCATCAGGAGTCGCTGCTTGCATGCGCGCGCGCGGCGCTCAAGAAATTTTGCGCCGGCATGGCGACCGGCGTCATCTGTATCGTCGGCATGCCGATGGTCTCGGGCGGACGCTTGTTCAATGTCGCGGTGGTGTGTGCGAACGGAGCGCCGATCGCGGCAATCCCGAAGACATATATTCCGGGGTACTCCGAGTTCTATGAGCAGCGCTGGTTCGCTTCTGCGCATCAGCTGCCACCGCGTGCGGAGATCGAACTGTGTGGGCATACCATACCGTTCGGTACGGACGTGCTCATCGAGGGGGTGCCGCTCAAGGGATCGCCCTCGTTCCGTCTCGGCGTTGAGCTCTGTGAGGATCTCTGGATGCCAATTCCGCCGAGCTCGCACCACGCGCTCGCAGGGGCGACCATCATCGCGAATCTGTCGGCGTCGAATGAGCTGGTGGGAAAGCACCGCTATCGGCGGGAGCTGGTAGTGAATCAGTCTGCCCGTTGTATCGCCGGCTACGTGTATGTCAGTGCCGGTGTTCGAGAGTCCACGAACGACGTGGTCTACGCAGGCGATGCGTTCATCGCGGAGAACGGCACGTTGCTGAGTACTGCCGAGCGATTCGAGGATGACCCCCAACGGTTGATCGCCGACGTCGATGTATCAATGTTGACGAGCGAGCGTCTCCGTACCGGCAGTTTTGGCCAGGCGGTCGGCAACAATCAGCAGGCAACGCACCGCATCGTGCGTGTGGGTGTGACCGGCATACGGATCGAGAACGGTTTCGAGCGCTCCGTGCATGCGCTGCCGTTTGTTCCCGCAGACGAGGCGAGGCGCCGTGAACACTGTGCGGAAGTCTTCGCGATTCAGTGCACGGGGTTGCACCGCCGGCTACAGCACCTTTCCGAGATTCGTGGTGGCGCACCGCGTGATGTGTACATCGGTGTGTCCGGCGGACCGGACTCAACGTTGGCACTGCTCGACGCGGCGCGAACGTATGAGATGCTCGGATGGAGCCGTGAACACATCCATGCATTGACCATGCCCGGCTACGGAACTACCGAGCAAACCCGCGGTTTTGCACACCGGCTGTGCGAGGCGCTCGACATCGAACTCAAGGAGTGTACGATTGTCGATGCGACGGATGCGGTGTTGCGTGCTTCAGGCCATGAGCCGTGCCGAACTTGTACGATGTGCGAGAATGCACAGGCGCGCGTACGCCAGAGCATTCTCATGAATTGTGGATTTGTGATCGGTACGGGCGATCTGTCCGAGAAGGCACTCGGGTGGTCTACGTATGGTGGCGATCAGCTCGCCATGTACGATGTCAACGCCGGCGTACCGAAGACGCTGGTGCGCCATGTCATCGCCTCGATCGGGGAGAGCATGCTGCTCGGTCCGACGGTGTCCGATGTGCTGGCGGCCATCCTCGCGACGCCAAGCTCGCCCGAGCTCGTTCAGGTGGACGCGAATGGCGCGACGCCGCAGATCACGGAAAACATCATCGGTCCGTACGAGCTGCACGACTTTTTCCTGTACCACATGCTCCGCTACGGTCGAACGCCCGAGCACATCGCGTTCCTCGCGTGCGAGGCGGAGGGATTCGCACAGGAGTACGATCGCGGAACGATCCTGAAATGGCTCCGCGTGTTCTATGAGCGGTTCTTCGCGAATCAGTTCAAGCGCGAGGCCACGGCAGACGGTCCGAAGGTTGGATCGGTTGCGCTGTCACCGCGTGGTGATTGGCGCATGCCCGCAGATGCCACAGGCCGCCTCTGGCTCGACGAGGTCGACCGTCTCATCACTCAGATCGATCAGCCAAAGCGCTAGTAGAATTGACGTCCCCACCCCAAAGCGACTGCATGGCGCAGCGCACGGGGTGGGGACGTTTTTCATTTTCCTGCGGACACTTGACAGAAGATCCGGAGCATGTTACAACTGAACGTTGCGCACCATGGCAACGGTCGTTACTTATAAACCCTGCTTCTTGCAGGGAAGAGAGGGAGAGATCATGGAAGCACCGGTTTGTGCTCCGCGTCCTGACCCACAGTTTCCTGCGTGGGCCGAGGAGCTCCGAAGGAAGTATCTGCGTGGAGAAGCCTCGCAGTTCGTACTGCATGGCAACGTGCACGACCTCATACTCTTCAATGGCGATCCCATCACGCTTCGCGAGTTTCTCATCGAGCACCTCCTCCGGGACAACAAGAGCACGATCGTCACGTTCAACACGGCGGAGGGGCTTCGCTTCGCGAAGTGCGAGGAACGAAAAGATGTCATCGATCCCGCGACCATCGGCAAGAATGCCGAGAAGGCACTCACGTGCATCGAGCACATCCTGTTTGGGGATTACGATCGCGTGGCGATCGTCCTCGATTACGCAGAGACGCTCGTGCCGGCAGCGGATATCGCGATGTCTTCGGAGTCCGATCGCCGCGCCGCGGTCATGCTGCACCGATGGTCGCTCGAGCGATCGATCCAGCAGAAGGATTGCGTGGTTATCCTCATCAGCGAAGTGCTCAGCGATCTGAACGCGAAGCTGTTGAGCAATCCGAAGGTGAGTGCGATCCGCGTGCCGTTTCCCGATGACGAGGAGCGCGCACGGGTGATCAGGCGCGTCGCACCGACGATCGACGACGCCAATCTCGCGCGTCTCGCCGGACTCACAGCTGGCTTGAAGGCGGTGCAGATCGAGAACATTCTTGCTCCGAACGAGCCGCCTGGAGAGGATGAGCAGGCACGCATCGCATTCATCATGTCGCTGCTCAGCGGCACGGCCGATGTCGTGGAGCAGCGAGCGAAGCGATTCGCGCTCATGACGAACGGCATGACGCGCGAGGAAATCCGCGCGCTCATCCAGCCGGACGCGGTGCCGGCCGATGATGCTCCAAAGCCGGTCGCGGAAGAGGATCCGTACGCCGAGGTTGTCCGTCTCGTGAACATGCGCAAACGCGAAATCATCGAGAAGGAGTGCTTCGGACTCGTGCAGTTCGTCGAGCCCGAGCATGGCTTCGAGGCGGTTGGCGGCATGCGGCAGATCAAGGAGATTCTCCAGCGCATCGCTGAGAACATCTGCTTGGGAAATCGAAACCGCGTGCCCATGGGCGTGCTCTTCGTTGGTCCGATGGGGACCGGCAAGACGTACGTGGCCGAAGCGTTCGCGAAGGAATCCGGACTCACCGCGATCAAGTTCAAGAACTTCCGATCGAAGTGGGTTGGGTCCACCGAGGCGAACCTCGAGAAGATTCTCACGATCGTGCAGGCGCTCGGTAATGTTCTGGTCATCATCGACGAGGGCGATCGCGCATTCGGGGGCTCCGGCGACTCCGATGGCGGGACGTCGAGTCGCGTCATCGCACGGATCAAGGAGTTCATGAGCGACACGTCGAACCGCGGTCGCATCCTCTTCATCCTCATGACGAACCGTCCGGACAAGCTTGACATCGACATCAAGCGCGCCGGTCGGCTCGATCGAAAGATCCCATTCTTCTACGCGGACGACGCATCGGAGATCGAGGCCGTTCTCCTCGCGAGCATGCGGAAGAACCGCGTGCGCCACGAGGTGGAGTTCCCGCGTGACCGCGACACGGTGAGTGCGAAGCTCGTCGGCTACTCGAATGCCGACCTCGAAGCGATCGTGCTTCTCGCGAACGAGTACGCACACGACAACGGGTCCGCGGGCGTCGTGCAAACGAAACACCTCCAACACGCCACCGAGAGCTACCTCGCGAGCCGCGATCTGAAGATGCTCGAGTTCATGGAGCTCCAGGCCGTGTTCGAGGCATCGAACCGCGAGCTCCTGCCGAAGAAGTTCCAGGGCATTACGGTCGAGGAGCTACAACAGCGACTCGACTGCCTGCGTCAGGAGATCTACCACAAGGGGCGCCTGCACATTTAGGTGTCCGCGACGTACTACCAGAAAGCGCTCGGCAATGCCGAGCGCTTTTCCAATTGTACAGCAATGCCTGAAGGGGCTATTGACGTCTGCGCAAAGTAATGCTAATATAAATTGTTCGTTTCCAATTGAAAAAAAGGAGACCAATTATGCTGCTGCTCGGGCTACTTTTTATCCCGATTGTGCTTGCGCTCGTTGGGTTTCTCTACTCAACGATTCAGCGCGCTCGCGGGAAGACAGCGATTGATCGAAAGATCACCGGCGCTGAATTTGCGGTGCACATCGCCGTGGTCGTCGTCATCGTCCTTGCGGGTTACTTCCTGGGACGGCAATTCCAGATGACCGACGTCGAGCTCTGGAACGGGACAATCGCGAAGAAGTGGGAAGACTCAGGCAGCTGCTGTCACAGCTACCAATGCAACTGTCATTCCTGTAACTGCGATAGAAAGGGGAGCTGCGACGAGTGCTGCGACACCTGCTACGAGCATTCCTCGGACGACGAGTGGTATGCCGTAACTACGAACGGAGAGCAGGTGTTCTCGGACACGTGCAACCGCCCTGGGTCGAGCCCGCCAAGTCGTTGGGAGAAGATTGTGGTCGGTGAGCCGACCGCAGTTGAGCATAGCTTCGATAATTATATTAAAGGCAGCAAGGGAAGTGTCTTGCTGCGCATTGGTACGGATGAGCGTTTGCTTGCGCGCATTCCGGAATATCCACGCGTGTATGACCTTTACCATGTGGATCGCGTGCTGTCGGACGGCGTGCAGATGCTGAACCCGAAGACGCTCAACGAGCAGCTCGGCGCGATCAATGGTGACCTCGGCAAGCGTAAGCAGGTCGACGTCATTATCGTCGTAACCAGCGAGTCGGATGCGATGTACGTCGAGGCCGTAAGCGAGAAGTGGTTCGGCGGCAAGAAGAACGATTTCATCGTCGTGATAGGGGCGCCCCACTATCCGGAAATCGCGTGGGTGGACACCGTTTCATGGACGCGTGTTGAGGAGCTCAAGATCGCGGTACGCGATCGCATCCTCGCGCTGAAGACGCTCCACAATACGGAGCTCGACCTCAATGCCGATGGCGAAGTGGCGCTCCGGATCATCTATCAGGAGGTTGCTGAGAAGTTTGTCCGCACGCCGATGGCGGACTTCGCGTACCTTCGCGCGCAGATCGAGCCACCTGAGTGGATTCTCTGGTTGCTCTTCATCATCGGCACCATTGTGTCGATCGTACTCCAGGTATATTTCTGGAAGAACGACCCGTTCGAGCAGGGGTTTCTCCCGCGCCGTCGGCGCCGGAGGCGGTAATAACTAGTTGTAGCGGAAGGGGTAGTATCATGAAGTGGTTTCTGATTATTCTCGCCGGCATCTTCGGAGTGATACTCCTCGGAGTGATCATTTTCGTCGTGGGACTCGCAAGCTTCCGCACGGACTGTGTGAACGCGGAAGAGGGCATCAAGGCCCAGTACACGCAGAACCAGAACAGCTACGACAGCATGTGGAAGATGTTCAAGGAGATGGCACAGGTTCCCGATATGAAGATGGAGCATCTGAGGAAGCTGTACGACGGAACCATGGCCGGACGGTACGGTGACGGCGGATCCAAGGCCGTTATGCAGTTCATTCAGGAGCAGAACCCCACGCTCGGCGAGGAGATGTACACGAAGCTGCAGAGCGCGATCGAGGCGGGACGTCGGAGGTTCATGGCCGATCAGAACTCACTCATCGCGAAGAAGGAGGCGTACAGCAAGCTGCTGCGCGGGAACGCGGCGCTTGTCTACAACCTCATCCTCGGGTTTCCGAAGATCAACCTCGACGACTTCGGCATCGTGACGTCGGTGAAGACGAAGAACGCCTTCGAGACTGGCGAGGACGACGAGATCCAGCTGCACTAGCGGCTATGGTCACATTTAGACGAAATATCCCCCCACCCGAACGGGTGGGGGGTTTCACGTTGCGCTATGGCAGCGGTGTGCGAGGGTCGGGGTGGTGCTGCTGCTCGTGCGCGTCTGTATCGTCGCGGGCATGCATTCGGCGAAGGCGAACTGCGTAGAGGACCGCGAGGACCGGAACGCCAACAACGATGGCGATGCTGCCGAATGTGTAGATGATGACGGCGGCGAGTGCAACGACGATAATTGCCGCCAGTGTCGATCCTGCGGCGATTGCAAAGAACGAAATCTGTTCTCTCCAGAGCATGGCGTGTCCTCCAGGATGTACTCGTTGTAACACGCTGCGGTGGCGACGTCTATAGTGCACTCTTTTGAATAATCTCGGGGTTCGATTTCCCATCAGCTTGCTGTGTCCTTTCCTGTTTGACGTAGGGGCGATCCCGTCGTGGTCGTCCATCCGGACCCCGGTCATGTGATGGGGCGGGCGGGGACCCCAGTCATTCGACCACAGTCATTCGACGTGGCAGAGCGGGGCGTTGCATCGCCACCGCCCCTACGAGGTCGAGCCCATTCTTCGTAGAGGCGGTCTTCCATGGCCGCTCGCGCGCGGTGTAGGACGAACGCGAAGCAAGACGGGCGGGGATTGAACCCCGCCCCTACGAAGAGGATACCTCGTCAGCTTGCTGCGAGGAGAATTCAATTAACCGGCGCACTTGACGCCATTTTAGGATCGTGCCACACTGGAGATGGTCGACAATTGAGTATTCATCACACACCACTCTGGACTGCGGTGGCCCCTGATCCCGATAGCTCGGGAGTGCCCACGGCGGGGAGAAGGAGCGGGAGGTAAGTAAGGGAGTGTTTTTTCTATTCTATGGCAGACGCAATCACCCTCGAAGCCCTGCTCAAGGCAGGTGTACACTTCGGGCATAAGGAGTCAAAACGGCATCCGAAGATGCAACCGTTTCTTTTTGGTGTGCGGAACAGCATCAATGTGATCGATCTCGAGCAGACGATTATACAGCTCGAATCTGCATGTGATGCGGCACGAGAGATGGCGAAAGACGGGAAGGCCATCCTATTCGTTGGAACGAAGGATGCGGTGGCGCAGATTGTACGTGAGGAAGCCAAGCGTGTCGGTATGCCGTACGTTGTTGGTCGGTGGCTTGGTGGAACACTCACAAATTTTTCGGTCATCTCGAAGCTCATCCAGAAGTACCGTGGGCTCGTGCGATCGCGTGATACCGGCGAGCTCGAGCAGAAGTATACCAAGCACGAACAAAGCGAGCGGATGCGTGAGATCGCACGACTCGAGGAGGCCGTTGGAGGCATCGCAGAGCTAAATAAGTTGCCTGACGCGCTTTTTGTAGTGGACATTCGTGAGGAATCGACCGCAGTGCGCGAGGCGATTCGTAAGGGGATTCCGACGTTTGCGATTTGCGATTCGAATGTGAATCCAGAACACATCACGTATCCGGTCTCCGGGAATGATGATGCCGTTTCTTCCGTAAAGCTTATCGTCCAGCTGTTCACCGATGCCGTACAGGAAGGTATCGATGCTCGGGCTCGCACGGATGCGGCGACGCAAGCAGCGCGTGCGCAGAAGGAGGAATCTGATGCGAAGGCGAAGGTCGTTGAAAAAGAGTCGGTACAAGCTGAGTAATAGCGTTCATTTTTTACGCATATGACCGATGCGAAGACGATCATGCAACTCCGTCAGATAACCGGTGCCGGCATCATGGATGCGAAGCAGGCGCTTGATGAGTGTGGCGGAGACATTGAGGCTGCAAAGGACGTCCTGCGAAAGAAGGGGCAGGCGAAGGCGGCAAAGAAGGCGGGCCGTGAAACCGCAGAAGGGCTCGTTGGGAGCTATATCCATGCGAATGGGAAGCTAGGAGTACTGGTGGAGATAGCATGCGAGACGGATTTCGTCGCACGTGGTGATGAGTTTAAGACGCTCGTGTCCGACATCGCCATGCACATTGCCGCCGCAGACCCGCAGTATCTTTCACGCGAAGAGGTACCGCAGGATATTATTGCGAAGGAGCACGAAATTGCGACTGGACAGGCCGCAGGCAAACCAGCGGATATGTTAGAGAGGATTGTTGGCGGAAAGCTTGATAAATTCTACGCGGAGAATTGTCTCCTCGAACAAGAGTATATCAAGGATGATTCGTTGACGGTTCAACAGCGGGTTGAGCAGGCGATAGCGAAGATCGGTGAGAATATTCAAGTTCGCCGCTTCTGCCGTTTTGCGCTGTAGGAGCTGATTTGTAAAGACACCAAACACCTCGTCGTCAATCGGCGAGGTGTTTGGTATGATGTGGGTAGGAGTAATTCACTATAATGTCATTTCGAGGAGCTGGAGGCGACGAGATATCTCACAAGGGGCACATTGGTACAGTGAGGCGAACAGCTGTGCGACTATGTGAGATCATTCTACGTCTGCGGCGTATCAGGATGACGGCAAGATGCTATGGCTATTCGAGTAGCAATCAACGGATTTGGGCGCATTGGACGGAATACGTTTCGAGCGATACATGAGCGTGGGCTTGCAAAACAGTTGGAGGTTGTTGCCGTAAATGATCTAACCAGTTCCACGACACTGGCCCACCTTTTGAAGTACGACACCGTTCTCGATCGGTTCGACGAGAAGGTATCTGCGGATGAGCACTCGATTACGGTTGGCCGAAAGCGTATTGCGGTACTTGCGGAACGCGACCCGGCGAAGCTGCCATGGAAGAAGCTCGGCGTCGATGTCGTGCTGGAGTGCACTGGACATTTTACAAAGGACGGTGCATCACGCGCGCATTTGAAGGCGGGAGCGAAGCGCGTGATCGTCTCTGCGCCGACAAAGGGGAGCGGAGGCGTCGCGACGTTTGTCCTTGGAGTGAATGACGGCGAACTTGGGAAACATGATGCGATTAATAATGCTTCCTGCACAACGAACTGCGTCGCTCCGGTTACGCGGGTCATGGAGGAAGCGTTTGGGGTTGAGCGGGCTGCACTCACGACGATCCATGCCGTCACCGCAGAGCAGAATCTTGTTGACGGTCCGCCGCCGGGTTTGAAGGGTAGCGATCTCCGTCGCGCGAGAGCGGCGTATGTGAATATGGTGCCGACGTCCACCGGCGCAGCCATAGCGACAACCGAGGCCATCCCGAGTCTTGAGGGGAAGTTTGATGGACTCGCCATTCGCGTGCCGGTGGTTGACGTGTCGCTGTCGGACTTTGTGTTCGTGTTGAAGAAGGCGGTGACGGTCGAGCAAGTGAATAATGCGTTTAAGCGTGCGGCGAAGCATCCGACGTACCGAGGAGTACTGGCGGTTACCGAAGAGCCGCTGGTTTCATCAGACTATATGAGGAGTCCATACTCTGCGATTGTTGATCTTCCGCTCACAAAGGTCATCGACGGAACGCTGGTAAAAGTGCTCGCATGGTACGACAACGAGTGGGGGTATAGCTGTCGGCTCGCAGAAATGGCCGTGCTTGTTGGGAAACAGTTAGCAAAGTGATTGCGGGAGACGAGAAACACACACCACATCACGTTGTGTGTTTGCTATGCTAAAAGCATGTATGCAGCGCTCTATTATTATCATTGGCGCGGGAATAGGCGGTTGGGGTGTTGCAAGAACGCTCGCGAAGACTGCCACGCTCGAAGACGTGCAGGTTACGCTCGTTGATCGGAAGATGGAGCATGTGTTCCCAGGACGCCTCATCAATCTGGCTGCTGGATTTCCAGAGGTACGAGTAGGAATGGTGGGGCCTGCATTTCGAGACGAGGTCGAGCGTCGTGGAATTCGATTTGTGCACGACGAGGTGGTACACATTGATCGCGCGGCACGACACGTTGTACTGCGGGCGGGGGAGACACTTCCATATGATGCGCTCGTTATCGCGTGCGGCGCGCAACAATCCTTCTCCGGTGTTTTGGGTGCCGAGGAACACGCGCTTCCGTTGCGGGGCGTTCGAGATGCGCTTCGAATTCGTCAGTGCATAGACGACGCGGCTGCGCGCACAGAACGCCGGGGCGGTCGGGCGCGGATTGGCATTATCGGAGGCGGCCCCATTGGAGTTGAGCTGGCAACTGCCATTTCATCCGCTCATCGGGCGGTAGAAGTAATGCTTGTCGAGCGCAACTCACGGTTTTTGGATCGCGCGCCAAAGCGTCTCAGCGGTGTAGCGCTCCGCCAAGCTCGCGAATCGGGTATTCGGGTTCATCTTGATACGGCCGTGGCACGAGTCAATGTGGGTGTGTGCACACTACAGCCACGTCCAATGAAAGCGGGGGAGGAGCGCGAGCATCTGCTTTGTGGCTTTGAAGGAGATTCGATTGATGTGGAGGTTGATGGATTGATCTGGGCAACCGGCAATGTGTACGGCCCGCTGTCGCTTGCTGAAGGACTTCCAAGTGATCCAAACGGACGCATTCGAGTTGATAACGAGTTGAGGGTACAGGGAGAGCGCAACATTTTCGCGATGGGGGATTGCGCCGCATTCGGTGACACTGGCCTTGCCCCACGCGCGGCGATTGCGGATCACC